>NZ_MCRJ01000094.1 GCF_001720135.1 Methylobrevis pamukkalensis | reverse complement strand
CCCCCATCGCCCCGACGCCTGCGCCCGCGCCGCGCGCCGCCTCGGCGCCGAGCCGCGAGAGCGCCGCCGTGGCTCGGCCGCGGCCTCGGCTGCAACCGCCCTTGAAGACGCCGGCTCGCCGCTCGATCCGCGCTTCACGCTGGCCAGCTTCGTGGAGGGCGGCGCCAACCGCTTTGCGCTCGCCGCCGCCCGTCAGGTCGCGGCCGGTCCGCGCGCCTCCGGCGTCTCCTTCAATCCGCTGTTCGTCCACGCCACGGTCGCCTCGGCAAGACCCACCTTCTCCAGGCCGTCGCCAACGAGATCCGCGAGCAGCGGCCCGAGGTGAAGGCGCTCTATCTGACCGCCGAACAGTTCATGTACCGCTTCGTGCAGGCGCTGCAGACCCATTCGGCGATCGCCTTCAAGGACGCGCTGCGCGGCATCGACGTGCTGCTGATCGACGACGTCCAGTTCCTGCACGGCAAGCAGCTGCAGCAGGAGTTCTGCCACACGGTCAACTCGCTGATCGACGGCTCGCGCCAGGTGGTGGTGGCCGCCGACCGGCCGCCGATCGAGCTCGAAACCCTCGACGAGCGCGTCCGCTCGCGCCTTGCCGGCGGCCTTCTGGTCGAGATCGGCGCCCCGGACCAGACGCTGCGCCGCTCGATCATCGACCGCCGCATCGAGGCCTCGCGCCAGCAGCATCCGGGCTTCACGGTGCCCGAGGACGTGGTCGACTTCATCGTCCGCAACGTGACGACCTCGGGCCGCGACCTGGAAGGCGCCGTCACCCGCCTCGTCGGCCACAACCAGCTGACCGGCGCGCCGATCTCGCTGGCCATGGCCGAGGCGACGCTGCGCGATCTCATCCGCGCCACCGACCCGCGCAAGGTGAAGATCGAGGACATCCAGCGGATCGTCTCCAAGCACTACAACGTGTCGAAGCAGGATCTCCTGTCGAGCCGCCGCACCCGGTCGATCGTCTGGCCGCGCCAGATCGCCATGTATCTGGCCAAGTCCATGACCCCGCGCTCGCTGCCCGAGATCGGCCGGCGCTTCGGCGGCCGCGACCACACCACGGTGCTCCACGCCGTGCGCAAGGTCGAGGACCTCGCCGGCAAGGACGACGCGCTGTCCCAGGAGCTCGAGATCCTGCGCCGCATGCTGGAAAACTGATCCGGCCAGGCCTGAGCGTCGAGGACACCGCGGGGCTTTGCCCGGCGGTGTCTTTCGTTGTGATGCCGCCGATGATAGAGAGGCTTTCCTTGCACAGGTGCCTCGTGCAAGTTAGGCGCCCTTTGCAGGACTTGTCTCGGCAGGGCCTGCACCCGAGACGGAGCGGACAAGACAGATGCGCGTGACACTCGAGCGAACCCATCTCCTGAAGTCGCTCACGCACGTCCACCGGGTCGTGGAACGGCGCAACACGATCCCGATCCTGTCGAACGTGCTGCTGCGCGCCTCCGGCGGCGACCTGCAGCTGAAGGCGACCGATCTCGACATCGACGCGCTGGAAACCGTGGCCGCCGTGGTCGAGGCGCCCGGCGCCACCACCGTGCCGGCGCACATGTTCTACGACATCGTCCGCAAGCTGCCCGACGGGGCACAGGTCAGCCTCGAGACCACCGCCGACGGCAGCGCGCTCACCATCGTCTCCGGGCGCTCGCGCTTCTCGCTGCAGATGCTGCCCGAGACCGACTTTCCGGACATTTCGGCCGGCGAGCTCAGCCACCGCTTCAAGATGCCGGCCAAGGATCTGCGCAAGCTGATCGACCGGACCCAGTTCGCGATCTCCACCGAGGAGATCCGCTACTATCTGAACGGCATCTACTTCCACACGGTCGACACCGCCGAGGGGCCGAAGTTCCGCGCGGTCGCCACCGACGGCCATCGCCTGGCCCAGACCGACATCGCCGCGCCCGAGGGCTCCAAGGGCATGCCGGGCATCATCGTGCCGCGCAAGACCGTGGGCGAGATCCAGAAGCTGCTCGAGGAGCCCGAGGAGGAGGTGCTGGTCGAGCTGTCGGACGCCAAGATCCGCCTCAGCGTCGGCGCCGTGGTGCTGACCTCCAAGCTGATCGACGGCACCTTTCCCGACTACGGCCGGGTGATCCCGCAGGGCAACGACAAGGAGCTGCGCGTCGAGAAGGCCGACTTCGCCGAGGCCGTCGACCGCGTCTCGACCATCTCGTCGGAGCGCGGCCGCGCGGTGAAGCTGACGCTGACCGAGGGCAAGATGGTGCTGACCGTGGTCAACCCGGATTCGGGCAGCGCCACCGAGGAGGTCCACGTCGACTACGACTCCGACCCGCTCGACATCGGCTTCAACGCCCGCTACCTGCTCGACATCACCTCCCAGCTCGGCAGCGACATGGCGATCTTCCGCCTCGCCGATCCGGGCTCGCCGACGCTGATCCAGGACGCGGGCGACACCGACACGCTCTACGTGCTGATGCCGATGCGGGTGTGAGGCCGGGGTGACCACCGCCGCGGAGGCGCGCACCGTCCGCATCACCGGCCTCCGCCTGACCGATTTCCGCAACCATGCGCATGCCCGCGTCGCGATCGACGCCGGCACCGTCGTGATCGTCGGCGACAATGGCGCCGGCAAGACCAATTTCATCGAGGCGATCTCCTATCTCTCGCCGGGGCGCGGCCTGCGCCGGGCGCAGCTGGCCGAGGTCGCCCGCGTCGGCGGCAGCGGCGGCTGGGCCGTGGCGGCGGACGTGTCGGGGGCGGTCGGCGACGTGCGGATCGGCACCGGGCTGGTGGCCGGCGACACGCTGCGCCAGGTGCGGATCGACACCGTTCTCCAGAAGACCTCCGACATCCTGTCCGAGCATCTGCGCGTCATGTGGCTGACGCCGGCGATGGACGGCCTGTTCAGCGGGCCGGCCGCCGACCGGCGCCGCTTTCTCGACCGGCTGGTGATGTCGCTCGACCCGGCCCACGGCCGGCGCGTCGTCGCCTTCGAGCAGGCGCTGACCCGGCGCAACCGGCTTCTGGAGGATCACCGCGCCGATCCGGCCTGGCTCGACGCGGTCGAGGCGCAGATCGTCGACCTGGCCGTGGCGGTGGCCGCGGCCCGGCGCGAGACCGTCGCCTGCCTCGCCCGCCTCGTGGACGAAGGCCGGAGCGAGGACGAGATCTTTCCCGCCGCAGGCCTCGCCCTCGAGGGCGATCTGGAGCGCGCCCTCGACGCGGCCAGCGCCGCCGAGGTGGAGGACTGGTACGCCCGGGACCTCGCCAGCTGCCGCTCCCGCGACCGGGCGGCCGGGCGCACGCTGGTCGGCCCGCACCGGGCCGATCTTGCCGTGCGCCACCGCGCCAAGGACATGCCGGCGGCGCTCTCGTCCACCGGCGAGCAGAAGGCGCTGCTGATCGGCCTCGTCCTTGCGCACGCCCGGCTGGTGCGCGATCTGGCCGCCATGACGCCGGTGCTGCTGCTCGACGAGATCACCGCCCATCTCGATCCCGTCCGCCGCGAAGCCCTTGCCGGGCTCCTCGACCGGCTCGGCGCCCAGGCCTTCCTGACCGGCACCGACGCGGCGATGTTCACGCCCTTTTCGGGCGCGCAGGTGCTCCATGCCGCGTCGGGGCAGATTTCCGTCCTCTGAGGACGCATTTCCTGTGGACGGGCGGCGCTCCGTCGCGTCCTGTGCCGGGCTGCCCGGAAATGTCGCGCGCGTCGCCCTTGCGTCAGCTGCGGGCATCCTACGCTGCGGCGCCGCCAGGGACAGCGCTGGCAAAACATTGAAAAATCGCCGGAAATCACCATATCCAGCAGAGAAAGGGCGCCCGGGGACCACCCCCTGGCACCGGCCGGATGCAGCCGCGCCGCGAATCAGCGGAACCCTGCGGCAGGGCCTGCGCGAGGTGAGCCGCGGCGGCGCCATATTTTCGTGTCAGATCAGCAGTTTGTGCCTCTGGTTGCCGTGCGCGGCGCGGGTCTCTATGACAGGAGGCAGATCGAGGCTGCAATAACATCAAGGACCGTCATGTCGGATACCGCTCAGGCTGCCGAGGAGTACGGCGCCCAGTCGATCAAGGTGCTCAAGGGGCTGGACGCGGTGCGCAAGCGCCCCGGCATGTATATCGGCGACACCGACGACGGCTCGGGCCTGCACCACATGGTCTACGAGGTGGTCGACAACGCCATCGACGAGGCGCTGGCGGGCCACGCCACCGACGTGCGCGTCACGCTCAATCCGGACGGCTCCTGCACGGTGTCCGACAACGGCCGCGGCATCCCGACCGACATCCACACCGGCGAAGGCGTCTCGGCGGCCGAGGTCATCATGACCCAGCTGCATGCGGGCGGAAAGTTCGACCAGAATTCCTACAAGGTCTCCGGTGGCCTGCACGGCGTCGGCGTCTCCGTGGTCAACGCGCTGTCGAGCTGGCTCGAACTCAAGGTCTGGCGCGCCGGCCACGAGCACCACATGCGCTTCCAGCACGGCGACCCGGTGGCGCCGCTGAAGGTCGTCGGTCCCTCCGAGGGCCGCAAGGGCACCGAGATCACCTTCCTGCCCAGCATCGAGACCTTCACCATGGTGGAGTTCGATTTCGCCACGCTGGAACGGCGGCTGCGCGAGCTGGCCTTCCTCAACTCCGGCGTCCGGATCCTGCTGTCGGACCTGCGCGGCGTGGAGCCGCGCGTCGAGGAACTGCATTACGACGGCGGCCTCGAGGCCTTCGTGCGCTATCTCGACCGCTCCAAGAAGCCGCTGGTGTCGAAACCGATCATCACCCTGTCGGAACGCGACGGCGTGGTCGTCGAGGCGGCGCTGTGGTGGAACGAGAGCTACCACGAGCATGTGCTCTGTTTCACCAACAACATCCCGCAGCGCGACGGCGGCACCCATCTCGCCGGCTTCCGCGCGGCGCTGACCCGGCAGGTCACCGCCTATGCCGAGACCAGCGGCATCGCCAAGCGCGAGAAGGTGCAGCTGACCGGCGACGACTGCCGCGAAGGCCTGACCTGCGTGCTGTCGGTCAAGGTGCCGGATCCGAAATTCTCCTCCCAGACCAAGGACAAGCTGGTCTCGTCCGAGGTGCGGCCGGTGGTCGAGGGCGCGCTCAACGAGGCCTTCTCGACCTGGTTCGAGGAGCATTCGGCCGAGGCCAAGGTGATCATCGGCAAGGTCTGCGAGGCGGCGGCTGCCCGCGAGGCGGCGCGCAAGGCCCGCGAGCTGACCCGGCGCAAGGGCGCGCTCGACGTTGCCTCCCTGCCCGGCAAGCTGGCGGACTGCCAGGAGCGCGACCCCGCCAAGTCGGAGATCTTCATCGTCGAGGGTGACTCGGCCGGCGGCTCGGCCAAGAGCGGGCGCAACCGCGCCAACCAGGCGATCCTGCCGCTGCGCGGCAAGATCCTCAACGTGGAGCGCGCCCGCTTCGACAAGATGCTGTCGTCGGACATGATCGGCACGCTGATCACCGCGCTCGGCACGTCGATCGGCGCCGACGAGTTCAACGCCGACAAGCTGCGCTACCACCGGATCATCATCATGACGGACGCCGACGTCGACGGCGCCCACATCCGCACCCTGCTGCTGACCTTCTTCTTCCGGCAGATGCCGGAGCTGATCGAGCGCGGCCACATCTACATTGCCCAGCCGCCGCTCTACAAGGTGACGCGCGGCAAGTCCGAGACCTATCTCAAGGACGAGCGCGCCTTCGAGGACTTCCTGATCGACCACGGCCTCGACGACAGCTCGCTGGTGCTGGCGAGCGGCGAGGTGCGCGCCGGCGAGGACCTGCGCGCCATCATCAACCGTGCCCGCCAGATCCGCAGCGTGCTCGACGGGCTGCACACCCGCTACGACCGCGCCGTGGTCGAGCAGGCAGCGATTGCCGGCGCGCTCAACGCCGAGATCCTGTCGGACCACGAGAAGGCGCTGACCGCCGCGGCCTATGTCGCCCGCCGGCTCGACATCCTCGCCGAGGAATACGAGCGCGGCTGGGAGGGCATTGCCCGCGACGACGGCACGCTGCTGTTCGAGCGCACCGTGCGCGGCGTCAAGGATGCAACCACGATCGACCCGGCGCTGCTCTCCTCGCAGGACGCCCGCAAGCTCGACGGCCACGCCCTGCACCTGCAGGAGATCTACGGCAAGGCCGCGATCCTGCGCCGGCGCGACACCGAGACGCCGGTGCGCGGCCCGCGCGCACTGCTCGACGCCATCTTCGGCCTCGGCCGCAAGGGCATCACCATGCAGCGCTACAAGGGCCTCGGCGAGATGAACGCCGAGCAGCTGTGGGAGACGACGCTCGACCCGTCGGTCCGCTCGCTGCTGCAGGTGCGGGTCTCGGAGGCGATGGAGGCCGACGACATCTTCATGCGCCTGATGGGCGACGAGGTGGAACCGCGCCGCGAGTTCATCCAGGCCAACGCCCTCAACGTCGCCAACCTCGACGTGTGACGCCGCGATGCCGGTCCCGCCCGCCCGCGGGGACGGCCCGCTCGTCTTCGTCGGGGAATGCATGGCCGAGGTGGCGCCCTCGGATGCGGCGCCCGGCGCCTACGGCCTCGGCTTTGCCGGCGACGCCTTCAACGCCGCCTGGGCCTGCCGCGCCTTGGCTCCGGACGCGCCCGTCCGCTTTCTGTCGGCGATCGGCAACGACCGGATTTCCGCGGAACTGACGGCCTTTGTCGCCGGCGCCGGGATCGACACGGCCTTTCTGCGGGCGATTCCCGGCCGCTCGATCGGCCTCTATCTCGTCATGCTGGATGCCGGAGAACGGTCCTTCAGCTACTGGCGCGGACAGTCGGCGGCGCGAAGCCTTGCCGACGATCCGGCGGTGCTGGCCGCCGGCCTTGCCGGTGCGCGCCTTGTCCATGTCACCGGCATCACGCTCGCCATCCTCGATCCGGACGGCCGCGACCGGCTGCTGGCGGCGCTCGCCGCCGCGCGCGAGGCCGGCGCCTGCATCGTCTTCGACCCGAACCATCGCCCTCGGCTGTGGGACAGTCCGGCGACGGCCGCCGCCAGTTACGCCCGCGCCTATGCGCTGGCCGACTTCGCCCTGCCGACCCTCGACGACGAGGCCCTGCTGGGCGGGCCGGCCGATGCCCATGAGCTTGCGGTCCGCCTCCTTGCCGCCGGCTGCACGGAGGTCGTGGTCAAGGACGGCAGCCGCCCCTGTCTCGTTGCCGCGAATGGTGATCGGACCCTCGTTCCGGTCGGCGCGGCGGTGACGCCGGTCGACACCACCGGCGCGGGGGACGCCTTCGGCGCCGCCTATGTCGCCGCCCGGCTCGGCGGCCATGCCCCGGTGGACGCCGCCGCCGCCGCGCACCGGGTGGCCGCCGCCGTCGTCGGCTGCCGCGGCGCCCTTGCCCCGCCGGATGTTCTGCGCGCGCCTTTTCCGCCTCCGGCTGAAGTTCGGCGGAGGCTGAATTTTCCCGCCGCCGGTTCGTCATCGCTGCGTATGACGAAGGACCCCGCGTGGACGGCCTTTTCTGCGCTGGCGCAGTTTCGCGTCGACGGCCTCCGGCCGCCGACCGATAGCCTGTGTCTGGACGACGGCACGGGTCTTTCCGGCGGCCTACGCGGCGCACACGATTTGTCCGGTGCCTCCTGGCGGATCGCCGGGGCGGCGCTGCGCGACCGGCGCACGCTCGAGGCCGTGCTTGCCGGCTCTGGCGAGGCGCATGCCGGTGCGCCCGCGCGCGCGGTCACGTCGCGGTGGATGCGCGACTATGTGGAGAAGCTGGTGCCGGCGGTGGTGATTGCCGACGTCGCCTTCGGCCTTGCCCTGCCGGTGGCCCTCGGCGAGATCGGCCTGCTCCTTGATGCGCGGGCCGTGCCGACCGGCTTCGTGCTTGCCCATGGCGGGGAGGCCGCCGCCGCCGATCCCTTCGACGCGTTCTTCCCGCTGCTGCGCGGCCATCTCGACCCGCTCGTCACCGTGCTTGCCCGCCATGGCCGCGCGCCGCCGCGGGTGCTCTGGTCCGAGGTCGCCGTGCGGCTCGATGCCGTGCTGGGCGCGCTGGAAGCCGTGCCGGCGCATGCCGACCGCGCCCGCGACCGCCGCCATCTGCTGCTGCGCCGCCAGTGGCCGGACGGCTGGCGCAACCGCCTGTTCGATCCGGTGGTGCGCCTGAGCGCCGGCGCGCCGGCGGCAGCCGCACCTGGCGGCGGGTCTGCTGCCTCGGCCACGAGCTTCCCGGCGCCCCGCACTGCCCGGAATGCCCGCATCTGCGCCGCCGCGCCGCTCCGCCGGACATCGGATCGCGGCCCCGGGATTAAACTTGACTATTTTTCTCATGTTTTGTAGCTGAGAAGGGAGACGTCCACCGCGTCGACAGTTCAGGAGCCTCGACGTGTCCCGATCCGCAACGCTCGCCCTCGCCTCCGCGCGGCAGTCCTCGGAAGCTTCCGCCGGCCCGGCTGCGGCCCTTCCTCTCCCCCGCCGGACCGTTGCCCGTGTGCCCGCGCCGCGCGTGCCGGCCCCCTCCCGCGACCTGCTCGACGCGATCGACCGGCTGCGCCCGACGCTGATGGCGATCGCCCGCCGCTATCTCGGCTGTCCGTTCCTCGCCGAAGACGTGGTGCAGGACGCGGCGCTGCGCGTGCTCTCCGGCGATGCGGCCGAGGAGATCGGCACGCCGGACGCCTATCTCGGCCGTATGGTGCGCAACCTGGCGATCGACCGCGCCCGCCGCCGCGGCTTCGAGAACCGGCTGTTTGCCGACGAGGAGCAGGGCCTGTCCTGTCCGGCCGCCTGCGCCGCCTGCCCCGACAAGGTGATGGAGGGCTGCGAGGCGCTGAAGGTGGTGGAGCAGGCGATCGCGGCCCTGCCCGAGGCGGCCCGCACCGCCTTCACCCTGCACCGGATCGAGGGCGTGCCGCAGAAGGAGATCGCCCAGCGGCTCGGCCTGTCGCCGGCCCGGATCTGCGGCCTGGTGCGCCAGGCCCATGACGCCTGCGGCGCGGCGCTCGCCGCAGCGCTCTGAGACGGGGGCGCTCTGAGACGGGGGCACCGAGGGCTGCGATGGCAGCCGCATTCTCCGGTCGCATTCTGAGGTCGCACCGGCATGACGTTCGGGCTATGGATAGCCGCCAGCCCTCCGGCTCCGTGCCGGAGCCCCATCCCGAACGGACCCGACGATGACGATCCGCCTCCACACCGGCGACCTGCCGGATCTCGACCGCTATGGCGATGCCGTCGCGATCGACACCGAGACCCTCGGCCTCAATCCCCACCGCGACCGGCTCTGCGTCGTGCAGCTGTCGCCCGGCGACGGCACCGCCGACGTGGTGCAGATCGCCCGCGGCCAGACCGAGGCGCCCAATCTCTGCAAGCTTCTGACCGATCCGGCCCGCACCAAGATCTTCCACTTCGCGCGCTTCGATGTCGCGGTGCTGCAGAAGACCTTCGGCGTGGTGACGAGCCCGGTGTTCTGCACCAAGATTGCCTCCAAGCTCACGCGCACCTACACCGACCGCCACGGCCTGAAGGACGTGACGCGCGAACTGCTCGGCATCGAGATCTCCAAGCAGCAGCAGAGCAGCGACTGGGCGGCCGCGACCCTCAGCGAGGCGCAGCTGCACTATGCCGCCTCGGACGTCCTCAATCTCCACGCCCTGCGCGACCGGCTGACCGCCATGCTCCGCCGCGAGGAGCGGGAGGATCTCGCCCGCGCCTGCTTCGACTTCCTGCCGACCCGCGCCCGCCTCGACCTCGACGGCTGGGCGGAAGCGGACATCTTCGCGCACATGTGACGCAGGCGCCGCGGCTCGGCGCTGGATTTCCGGCCGCCGAGCCCTCATATCTTGACGATCGGTCAAGACACGGTCGCCACACTGCGGCCGGATCCCGTCCCCATGCTTGACGCTGCGGCGTGAAGCCGGACGCGGACGTGGAAACGGTGGCAGGAGCACAGGTGACGGCACAGGCAGCTCTCAATCCGGCGCGCGTCGCCGACTTCGAGCGGGCGCTTCGCAACAGCCGCCGGGTCCGGCGGCTGCGCCTGCTGCTGCCGGCGCTGAGCCTTGTCGTCGCCCTCGGGGTGATCGGGGCCGGCGCGGTGGCGCGGATCGGCTTCGGCCTCGGCATCGACGGCCTCTCGCTCACGGCCGAGGGCCTGCAGATGGACGCGCCGCGCCTGTCCGGCAGCGACGGTCGCGGGCGCACCTACACGGTGACGGCGACCAATGCAGTGCAGGATTTCAACGACCCCAAGGTGATCCGCCTGTTCGGCATCGCGGCGGAGATCCGCCAGGCCGACGGCAGCTGGGCCAAGTTCGATGCCGACAGCGGCATCTACGATTCCGGGCGCGAAAAGTTGCGTCTCGACAAGAACATCCGCATCCGTACAAATGACGGCAACGCCGCCGACCTGTCGGAAGCGGCGATCGATCTCAAGACCGGGCAGGTCGACAGCGACGCGCCGGTGGCCTTCTCCTCCGCCCTCGGGTCGGTGGAGGCGCAGGGCATGAAGGTCGATCAGAAGCGCGGGTCCGTGACCTTCACGGACGGCGTCAGGATGACCGTCGATCCGAAGGCGGTGGACAGGCAGTCGGACGGCGACGCGACGTTGCCGGTACCGGACACAGGGGAGGCGGGGGCGGATGGCACGCAAAACTGAGATCCAGCGACACGGCCCGCGCGGCAGCCTGTGGTCCGGCCTCGCGCTCGGGCTCGCCCTGCTGGCGGCCGTACCGGCAGGGGCACAGAACGCCCGGCAATCGGCAACGATGCCGCCGGCCTTCGACGGGCTCGGCGTCGACAGCGGCGAGCCGATCCAGTTCGAGGCGGAATCGCTGGAGGTGCGCGAGAACGACAGCCTGGCGGTGTTCTCCGGCAATGTCGTCGCCCGCCAGAAGCAGACCGTGCTGAAGTCGGACACGCTGACCGTGCACTATCTCGGCAAGGCCGGCGAGGGCGCGCAGAAGGTCGAGCGGATCGTCGCGGCCGGCAAGGTGCTGGTCTCGGCCGGACCGCAGACCGCCAGCGGCGACCAGGCCGTGTTCGACACGGTCGCGAAAACCATCGTCGTCTCCGGCAACGTGGTGCTGACCCAGGGCGAGAACGTGATCCGCGGCCCGCGGCTCGTGATCAACATCGAGTCCGGCCAGGCGAAGATGGACGGCGGCCGGGTGCAGATGCTGATCGAGCCGCAGTCGCTCCAGGACGACAACACCACCAATTGATCCCGTCGCCGCGGGCGAGGGGCCGGATGATCAGCGATGGATGCGGGACACGGGGCATGGAAGCGGTGAGATGGACGCTGTGAGCGGGCCTGCGCAAGGGCTGCAGCCGGAGGCGCATGGGGAGGCCGGAGAGGCGGCAGCGGCGGACCTCGTCATCGCCGGGATCGCCAAGAGCTACCGCAAGCGCCAGGTCGTTCGCGACGTGAGCCTCAAGCTGCGCCGCGGCGAGGCCGTCGGCCTGCTCGGCCCGAACGGCGCCGGCAAGACCACCGTCTTCTACATGATCACCGGTCTGATCCGTCCCGACAACGGCCGGATCTTCCTCGACGGCTACGACATCACGCCGTTTCCGATGTATCGCCGCGCACGGCTCGGCATCGGCTACCTGCCGCAGGAATCCTCGATCTTCCGTGGCCTGTCCGTTGCCGACAACATCCGTGCGGTGCTGGAACTGGTGGAGCCGAAGAAGGCCGTGCGCGAGCGCGATCTCGAAGAACTGCTCGCCGAGTTCCACCTCGGCCATCTCGCCAGCCAGCCGGCGATCGCCCTGTCGGGCGGCGAGCGGCGGCGCGTGGAAATCGCGCGGGCGCTGGCCAGCCGCCCCTCCTTCATGCTGCTCGACGAGCCCTTTGCCGGCGTCGACCCGATCGCGGTCGGCGACATCCAGGTTCTCGTGCGCCATCTGACGGCCCGCGGCATCGGCGTGCTGATCACCGACCACAACGTCCGCGAGACGCTGGGCCTGATCGACCGGGCCTACATCCTCCACGGCGGCACGGTGCTGACCGAAGGCGCCCCGGACGAGATCATCGCCAATCCGGACGTCCGCCGCGTTTATCTTGGCGAGCAATTTACGCTTTGACGTTTCCGCGCCGGATGCCATAACTTCCCCGTTGAAGCAAAAAACGGACCATTCTCCGGGAGTGATCGGCGATCCATGGCGCTTTCGGCCCGCCTCGAACTGAGACACAGCCAGTCGCTGGTGATGACGCCGCAGCTGATGCAGGCCATCAAGCTGCTCCAGCTTTCCAACATGGATCTCGTCGCCTACGTCGATGCCGAGCTCGAGCGCAATCCTCTGCTGGAGCGTACCGACGGCGGCGAGGCCCCGGCTGCGGACGCCGACGAACGGTTCGAGACCGCACCGGGCGCCGCCGCCGAATCGTCCGACTGGCTGGAAACCGAGGGCGCGCCGACCGGCGAGGCCGTCAGCAGCGTGCTCGACACCGACATCGACAACGTCTTTCCCGAGGACGGGCCAAGCGAGCGGGCCGAGACGGTCGATGCCGGGGCACTGGCCGGCGACAGCTGGTCGGGAAGCTCCGGACGCAACGGCTCCGGCGAGGACTACAATCTCGAATCCTTCGTCGCCGGCGAGATCTCCCTGCACGACCATCTCGCCGAGCAGCTGATGCTGGCCGCCAGCGACCCCGTGCACCGGCTGATCGGCCGCGAGCTGATCGACGCCGTGGACGAGGCCGGCTACCTGCGCCTCGAGATGGAGGCCTTCACCGAGCGGCTCGGCGTCACCCCCGCCCTGGTGGAGGAGGTGGTCGCCATCCTGCACACCTTCGAGCCGGCCGGCATCTGCGCGCGCAGCCTCGCCGAATGCCTGGCGCTGCAGCTGAAGGACAAGAACCGCTATGATCCGGCGATGCAGGCGCTGCTCGCCCACATCGACCTGCTGGCCCGGCGCGACCTTGCCCACCTGAAGCGGATCTGCAAGGTCGACGACGAGGACCTCGCCGACATGATCCGCGAGATCCTCGCGCTCAACCCCAAGCCCGGCAACGTCTTCGGCCACACGGTGGTGCAGCCGGTGGTGCCGGACGTGATCGTCACCCCGGCGAGCGACGGCGGCTGGGCGATCGAGCTCAACAGCGAGACCCTGCCGCGGGTGCTGGTCAACCAGCCTATTTCGCCGCCGTGTCGAAGACGACCCGCGGCGACGCGGAGAAGGCCTATCTGTCGGAGTGCCTGCAGACCGCCAACTGGCTGGTCAAGAGCCTCGACCAGCGCGCGCGCACCATCCTCAAGGTCTCGACCGAGATCGTCCGCCAGCAGGACGCCTTCCTCGCCCATGGCGTGGAGCATCTGCGGCCGCTGAACCTGCGGATGATCGCCGAGGCGATCGGCATGCACGAATCGACCGTGAGCCGGGTGACCTCCAACAAGTACATGGCGACGAGCGGGGCATCTTCGAGCTCAAATATTTCTTCACCTCGTCGATCGCCTCCGCCGAGGGCGGCGACGCCCACAGCGCCGAGGCCGTGCGCCACCGGATCAAGCAGATGATCGACGCGGAGAACCCCAACGACGTCCTCTCCGACGACGCGATCGTCAAGGCGCTGCGCGACGCGGGCGTCGACATCGCCCGGCGCACGGTGGCCAAATATCGCGAGGCGATGCGCATCGCCTCGTCGGTGCAGCGGCGCCGCCAGAAGCAGGCGCTGACCTCCTGACCAGCCGGGTCAGGCTTCTTTCCCGGGAAAATCTCCTCCGACCTGTGCGAAACCTCCTCTCCGGGCGGCTCCCCGGCAATCTGCGCATTGACCTTGCCGCCGGTCCGGTCTAGGTCGCTGCCGACCGGAGACGGCGTCTCGCCGTCCGAGAGCCTGTCCGACGATCACCGACCGGCGAATGACGGAAGGGATCACCGGACCGGGATCATCGGCCTGGCCCGTCTCGCGGACCCGCCCTGCCGGCGGACCCTTTCACCGTGCCGAGCGTTTTTCGAAGGCGCTATGGCATATGTCGACGGAGCGTTTTATCTGTTGAGGTGGTGCCTCTTCACGGTGGCGCCTCTACCCCGAACCACGGTGGTTCCATAACCAACAACGCAAGTCAGGGGTCTTGACATGAACCTTCGCATTACCGGCAAGAACGTCGACATCGGTCAGGCGCTGCGCGAGCATATCGAGGCAAAAATCTCCGAGGCGCTCGGCAAATACTTCGACGGCGGCTACACGGGACACGTGGTCGTCGAGCGGGAAGGCTCCGGTTATGCGAGCGACTGCAACATTCACCTCGACACCGGAACGGTGCTGCAGGCGCATGGTCGCTCTCACGAAGTCTATGCGGCTGCCGATCAGGCGGCCGAGCGGATCGGAAAGCGGCTGCGCCGTTACAAGCGCAAGCTGAAGAGCCACCACAACGGCGACGATCGTGCCGACGCGATCGATGCGCAGGCCTACATCCTGGCGACCCCGGATGACGAGGACGACATGCCGGACGACTTCTCGCCGGTCGTGGTCGCCGAGACCACCCAGCGCATCCGCACCTCGACGGTCGGCATGGCGGTCATGGAACTCGATCTCACCGGCCAGCCGGTGCTGGTGTTCAAGAATGCGGCGTCGGGGGTGATCAACGTGGTCTACCGGCGGCCGGACGGAAATATCGGCTGGGTCGATCCGTCATTGAATGAACTGCAGGCTTCCGGTTGAATCAGCTTCGTGCCTAGTATGGGCACAGGCTGAGTCTTCAGCAGATCTGCTGGTTCCGTGCGACAACCAAAGGAAGGCCGCCGTCCTGAAAAGGCTTCGGACGACGGCCACCAGGCGGGAACTGAATCATGGATTTGAGTGACCTTCTGACGGTTGATGGTGTGATACCGCATCTGAAGGCGAACTCGAAGAAGCAGGCGCTGCAGGAAATGGCCGCCAAGGCCGCCGCCGTCACCGGACGGCCGGAGCGCGAAATCTTCGACACGCTTCTGCAACGCGAGCGTCTGGGCTCGACCGGCGTCGGCCATGGCGTGGCCATTCCGCACGGCAAACTCGTCAACCTCGACCGCCTGGTCGGCGTGTTCGCACGCGTCGACAAGCCGATCGATTTCGACGCGCTCGACGACGAGCCCGTGGACCTGATGTTCCTGCTGCTGGCGCCCGAATCGGCCGGCGCCGACCATCTGAAGGCGCTGGCCCGCATCGCCCGGGTGCTGCGC
The DNA here is from genome assembly GCF_001720135.1 of Methylobrevis pamukkalensis. Classification (GTDB taxonomy): domain Bacteria; phylum Pseudomonadota; class Alphaproteobacteria; order Rhizobiales; family Pleomorphomonadaceae; genus Methylobrevis; species Methylobrevis pamukkalensis. The sequence continues at coordinate 3,279 of NZ_MCRJ01000094.1, read as the reverse complement.
GACCCGGCCGTGGCGGCCAAGATGCGCGCCACCACCGACGCGACCAAGATCTACACGCTCCTCACCCAGCCGCCGGCGTCCAACGCGGCCTGACCACTACCGCGGCGCAGCCTCAGGATCAGCGATCCGGGCCGGCCGGCGACGCGGCGATCAGTGGACGCTGACCGCCACGAGGTCGTTCTCGCGGGCATTGGCGATCGCCGCATTGCGGTCGTCGGTGATCAGGATCGGCGTGCCGTCCGCCGACAGCAGGGCCCAGAGTTCGAGCCCCGGTGCAAGCCGCGGCGCCTGCGGGAAGGCCGCCGTCACGTCGTCCGAGGTCATCGGGCGGATGTAGGCGACCACGCCGTCACCGAGGGCGGCAAAATCCGTGTCCGGCATCTTGCGGTAGTCCCGCGCAGCCGTGGTTTCGACATCCATCTTCTCGTTCATGGCATTCTCCTAAGCTCCGGCCTTCTGGAGGCGCGGATCGATGCTCCGGCACGCCCGCGGAGGGAAACCGCTGCCCCTCCTGGATGACTAACCGGATCCGGACGCGAAGCGTTCCATGTCGTTTCGACAGGACGGATCGGCCCGGGCGGTGCCGCGGCATGGTTTGCAGTCTGGCGACTGCACATTAAGGTTCAGATAGCGCCCGGCGTGGCCGCGAGGGGCCCGTCAGTCGGCCACGTTGATCTCGATGCGGCGGCTCGCCCGTTCGGGCTGCGGCCGGGCAAGATCGATCGCCAGCAGGCCGTCGCGCAGGTCGGCACTCAGCACCTCGATGCCTTCCGCCAGCACGAAGCTGCGCTGGAACTGCCGGGCGGCGATGCCGCGGTGCAGATACTCGCGCGCCCTGTCATCGACCTGACGGCCGCGGATCAGCAGCTGGTTGTTCTCGATGCTGACGTCGAGCTGGTCACGGGTGAAGCCCGCCACCGCCAGCGTGATGCGGATCACGTCGCCGCGCGCGCCCTCGGCCGCCAGCCGCTCGATGTTGTAGGGCGGATAGCCGTCGCTGGTCGCCTTCGACACGCGGTCGAGCGCCCGCTCGATTTCGTCGAAGCCCAGCAGGAAGGGGCTGGAGAAGGTGGTCATTCGCGTCACTGGTCAAAGCCCTCCAAGGAAGCGACCTTGATCTTCCGGACCCTTGCGGCATCCGTCCGGGCCGGTGCCCGTGAACCGAATATGGAGAGCCTGCGAACGCGGTTCAAGACGCCTGCGCACCGACGTTGCGCGTGTTCATCCTCTACCCGGCAGCGCCGCACGGTGGAAGATTTTTCCGCGCCGGGGCCTGATCCTGCAACGATATCGTCTGCCGGACCGGCCACGGCGCCCGCCCCGGTCTTCCCCACTGCCGGCGTTGCGTCTAGTGTCGCAGCAACGACGGGGCGGGTCACCGCCCGGACCGAGCGAGGAGGACAGGATGGCTGAGACCAGAGGCCGTGGCCGCATCTACGATTCCATCATCGACACCATCGGCGACACGCCGCTCGTGCGCCTCGACAAGATCGCGAAGGACAAGGGTGTCGGCGCGAAGCTGGTCGCCAAGCTCGAGTTCTTCAATCCGATCGCCAGCGTCAAGGACCGCATCGGCGTCGCCATGATCGCGGCGCTGGAAGCGGCGGGCACGATCACGCCGGGCGTCTCGACGCTGATCGAGCCGACGTCGGGCAACACCGGCATCGCGCTCGCCTTCGCCGCCGCCGCCAAGGGCTACCGCATCATCCTGGTCATGCCGGAATCGATGTCGCTGGAGCGGCGCAAGATGCTGCGCCTGCTCGGCGCCGAACTGGACCTGACGCCGGCCGCCAAGGGCATGAAGGGCGCGATCGCCCGGGCCGAGGAACTGGTGGCGACGATCCCGAACGCGGTGATCCCGCAGCAGTTCGAGAACCCCGCCAACCCGCAGATCCACCGGGAGACCACGGCCGAGGAGATCTGGAACGACACCGCCGGCGAGGTCGACGTGTTCGTCTCCGGCATCGGCACCGGCGGCACGATCACCGGCGTCGGCCAGGTGCTCAAGAGCCGCAAGCCGGGGGTCCGCGTGGTCGCCGTCGAGCCGGCCGACAGCCCGGTGCTCTCGGGCGGCTCGCCCGCCCCGCACAAGATCCAGGGCATCGGCGCCGGCTTCGTGCCGAAGATCCTCGATACGTCGGTCTATGACGAGATCGTCACGGTCACCAACGACGAGTCCTTCGAGTATGCCCGCCTCGCCGCCCGGCTCGAGGGCATCCCGGTCGGCATCTCTTCGGGCGGCGCGATCGCGGCGGCGGTGAAGGTGGGCCGGCGGCCGGAGTTCGCCGGCAAGACCGTCGTGCTGATCATCCCGTCCTTTGCGGAGCGCTACATGTCGACGGCGCTGTTCGAGGGCCTGGAATGAGGCTGGACGGGTAGAGGGCCGACCTCTGCGGTTCCGGCGCCTCGCGTGCCGGGACCCGGGCCGGGGCAGGCTCACCCCTCTGCCGTCCCCTTCTTCACTTCGGCGATCAGCCGGTCCAGCGCGGCGGGCGCCAGCTTGCCGATGTCGCGGGCGAGAAGGTTGGCAAGTTCCGTTGCCTTCGGGTCGAGGCCGGCGGTGTCGAGGGTGACCTTCGGGTCGGACTGTTCGGCCAGCCGCTGCAGGTCCTCCGCCTCGTCCCAGATCACGTTGAAATAGGCGATGATGCGCTGGACCATGAACCAGGTCGGGCGACCGCGCCGGCCGTGTTCCAGCGCGCTGAGATAGGCCGGCGACACGCCGAGCGCCGTGGCCATCTCGCTCATGGTCACGCCCTTGCGGCGCCGCATCTCCCGAAGCCGTGCGCCGAAGGGCGTCATGGCGTCCCCCCTTCCATCGTCCCCCGACTGCGCGCGGCCGTCATGGCGTCCGGCCCGGCTTGCGGCCGCGCAGGAACACGTAGAGCGCGCCGGCGCCGCCGTGGACGAAATGCGCCTCCTCGTAGCCGAGAACGTAGCGGCGCAGGTCCGGCAGGGCCAGCCACAGCGGCACGACCCGGCGCAGCACGCCGCGCTCCGGCAGATGCAGGCCCTGGAAGCCCGGGGCCGGGGCGCCGCCCTTGCCGGTGATCACCAGCAGCACCTTGGCGCCCCGGGCGTGGGAGGCGGTGACGAAGTGGATCAGCCGGGCATGGGCGTCGACCTGGGTGAGGCCGTGGAGGTCGAGCCGGCCGTCGATCGCCGCGACGCCGCGGGCGATCTTCAGCCGCGTCTTGCGCGGCGCCGGCTGCAGGGGCAGCAGCGCCGGACGGGACGGTTTTGCCGGCGGCGCGGGGACGGTCGGGGCGGCCGCCGGCG
>NZ_MCRJ01000093.1 GCF_001720135.1 Methylobrevis pamukkalensis | reverse complement strand
CCCGAGCAGGTGCAGGCCTTCCTCGACGCGACCCTCAAGGGCTGGAAATACGCCTTCGAGAACAAGGCCGAGGCGATCGACATCGTCATGGCCGCCGCCGACGGCCTCGACCGCACCCACCAGGAGCTGATGCTCGACAAGGTGCAGGAGCTGATGACCTCCAACCTCGGCGGCAGCGTCGGCCTCGGCACGCTCGACATGGCGTCGATCGCGGCGGTGCAGGAGCGCCTGCTCGGCTTCGAGGCCCTGAAGGCGCCGGTCGATCTCTCCAAGGCCTTCGACGAGAGCTTCTCCAAGAAGGTGCCGGACGAGTTCAAGAAGCTCTGACGCACCCGCCCCTCCTCGCCGGCACGCTGCCCCTGTCCCGGCGAGCCGGCCCGCGTCCGCACCCCTCGCGGACGCGGGCCCTTCCTTCATCGATGTACGCATCCGGCCGGCAGATCACCATCGGCCGCACGACAGGACACGCAGGGACGGCATGATGACCGCCTTGAAAGGAGCCTTCAGGAGCATGGCAGACAGCGCGCCCGAAGGTGCCCCCGCCGAACGTCCGGCGGCCGCCCCGACCGCCGAAACGACCCCGGAGCCAGCCTCGGCGCCCGTGACCCCGCTCGTCGAGATGGTCAACGTCTGGAAACGCTTCGGCGAGGCGCCGCGCCAGACCGTGGCGCTTGCCGGCGTCGACCTGGCGATCCGCCCCGGCGAATTCGTGACGCTGATCGGCCCGTCGGGCTGCGGCAAGTCCACCCTGTTCAACATGATCGCCGGCCTTGCCGACACGGACGCCGATGGCGCCGTGCTGTTCAAGGGCCGGCCGCAGCGCGACGGCGAGCTGCTGGGCAAGGTCTCCTTCATGCCGCAGAAGGACCTTCTGTTCGCCTGGCGCACGGTGATCGACAACGCGACGCTGGCGCTGGAGATCGAGGGCGTGCCGCGGGCACAGGCCCGCGCCCGCGCCGCAGCCATGCTGCCGGACTTCGGCCTCGCCGGCTTCGAGACCCATTATCCGCATCAGCTCTCCGGCGGCATGCGCCAGCGCGTGGCGCTGATGCGCACCTTCCTGTTCGAGCGCGAGCTGATGCTGCTCGACGAGCCGTTCGGCGCGCTGGATGCCCTGACCCGGGCGATGATGCAGCGCTGGCTGCTGGATCTGTGGGAAAAGCACCGGCGCACGGTGCTGTTCATCACCCATGACATCGACGAGGCGATCTTTCTTGGCGACCGGGTGGTGGTGATGACCGCCCGCCCCGGCCGGATCAAGACTGTCGAGACCATCGACCTGCCGCGCCCGCGCGGCGCGGAAGTGGTGACCTCGCCGGAATTCATCGAGATCAAGCGCCGGCTGCTCGCCATCGTCGAGGAGGAGAGCATCAAGAGCTTCTCCACCGGCGGCGCCCCATGACCGCGCGCGGATTCCTCCGTTCCCCGGCGATGGCGCTCTTGGTCGTGGCGCTGGCCTGGGCCGTGCTGGTGCCGGCCCTGGGTGTGCCGCGGCGCATCCTGCCGCCGCTCGAGGTGGTGCTGATGGACGGCTGGAAGATCGCGCCGGCGCTCATCGCCGGCTTCCTGCGCACGCTGACCGAGACGCTGCTGGGCTTTGCGCTGGGTGCCGCCTTCGGCTTTCTCTGCGGCACCGGCTTTTCCTATGTGCGCTTCCTGGAGCGGGCGCTGTTTCCGATCTTCATCGCCTCCCAGACCGTGCCGGTGATCGCCTTCGGCGCCGTGGTGGTGATCTCCTTCGGCAACACCATCCTTGCCAAGGTGGTGATCGCCTTCTACCTCACCTTCTTTCCTGTCACCGTGAACACGCTGCGCGGCCTCAAGGCCGCCGACCCGCAGAAGATCGCGCTGATGCGCAGCTTCGGCGCCAGCCGCTGGCAGATGTTCCGCACCTACGCCCTACCCTCGGCGCTGCCGACGATCTTCGTCGGCCTCAAGCTCGGCATCGCCTCAGCCTGATCGGCGCCATGGTCGGCGAGTGGTTCGGCGAGACGGTCGGGCTCGGCGTCCTCCTGCTGCAGGCCATGTACATGGAGGAGATCCCGCGGATCTGGCTCCTGATCCTCGCCTGCGGCGCCCTCGGCGGCCTGCTCTACGGCTCGCTTGTGCTCATCGAACGGAGATACGTGTGGTGGCGGGGAGACTGACCGAAACCTTGCACCGGATCCTGCCGGTGGCCGCCGGGCTTGCCGCCCTGCTCCTGCTCTGGGAGGGCGGAGTGTGGCTGCTGGACGTGCCGGTCTATGTCCTGCCCGGCCCGTTCGCGATCCTCGGAACGATGGTGGACAACGCCGGGCCGCTCGGCGCGGCGGTGCAGATCACCCTTGGCGAGGCGCTGGCCGGCTTCGTGATCGGCTCGCTCCTCGGGCTTTCGATCGCCATCGTGCTGGTGCTCGCCCCGCCGCTGGAGACCGCGCTGCTGCCGCTGGTGGTGATGCTCAATTCGGTGCCCTCGGTCGCCTTCGTGCCGCTGGCGCTGATCTGGTTCGGCCTCGGCATCGCCTCCAAGATCGCGCTCGCCTCGCTGGCGGTCAGCTTCGCCGTGCTGCTCAACGCCATCCAGGGCCTCAAGCGCCCCGAGCAGGAGGCGGTCGACCTGATGCGCAGCTTCGGCGCCGGGCGGCTCGGCATCCTGTGGCGGCTGCGGCTGCCGGCGGCGATGCCGTCGATCGTCACCGGCCTGCGCGTCGGCCTTGCCCGCAGCACCATCGCCGTGATCGTCGCCGAGATGATGGGTGCCTATGCCGGCATCGGCCAGGTGATCTACCAGGCGACGGCGCAGATCGACTATCTGGTGGTCTGGGCCGCCGTGTTCCTCTCCTCGCTCGGCTCGCTGGCGCTCTACGGCCTGCTGACGCTGATCGACGGGCGGCTGGTATGGTGGCGATGATCTGCATGCGAGAATCTGCTATCTGCATGCAACGACGCCGGACAGGCGCGACGGGCCCGGAGGGGCGGGAGGAACGATGAGCGAGGACATGCTGATCGGCGAGGTGGCCGGCGACGAACGCACCGCCCTTCCGCGCGCCGGCACACGGGCCGACGAGTTGCGGGCGCGGCTGGAAGAGATGATCGTCAGCGCCGAACTTGCCCCCGGCGAGCGGCTCGACGAGGCGGAGCTGGCCACGCGCTTCGGCGTGTCGCGCACGCCGGTGCGCGAGGCGCTGAAGGCGCTGGCGGCGATGGGCCTTGTCGAGGTGCGCGGCCGTCAGGGGGTGACGGTGGCCTCGATCTCGATCCCGATCCTGATCGAGATGTTCGAGATGATGGCGGCGATGGAGGGCCTGTGCGCCAAGCTCGCCGCCCGCCGGGCCTCGCCGGCGCAGAAGGCGGAGATGCGCAATATCCACGCCCGGCTGGTCGAGGCGCTCGCCACCTCCGACCCGCCGCGCTTCTACGAGATCAACCGCGAGTTTCACGAGGTGCTCTACGACGCCTCCCATGCCGGCTTCATCGCCCAGCAGACCCGGGCTTTGCGCCGCCGGGTGGCGGCCTACCGCCGCTATGTCACCTTCCAGCCCGGCCGGATGGCGGCAACGATCGGCGAGCACGAGACGATCATGCAGGCGATCGAGCGCGCCGACGCGGAGGCCGCCTTCAAGGCGGCGAGCGACCACGTGATGCTGCTCGGCGACGACATGGCCGATTTCATCGCCGCCCTGCCGAAATCCCTGATGCGGGCCTGAACGCCACAGACTTCCCAGCCACTTTCCAGACCCTCCACGGACAGACGAACGGAACACCCGGATGAAGCTTCACCTCGAAGGCAAGACCGTCCTCATCACCGGCGCCTCGAAAGGCATCGGCCTTGCCGCCGCCCACGCCTTTGCGGCCGAGGGCTGCCATCTGCATCTTGCCGCCCGCAACGGTCCGGCGCTGGAGGCCGCGAAAGCGGAGATCGAGGCGGCGGCGTCGGTCACGGTGGGCATTCATGCGGTCGATCTCGGCGCCGAGGGCGCGATGGCGGCGCTGGCCGAGGCCGTCGGCGACGTCGACATCCTCGTCAACAACGCCGGCGACATTCCCTCCGGCCCGCTGGCCTCGCTCGATCCGGCCGCGGTGCGCCGCGGCTTCGCGCTGAAGGTGTTCGGCTACATGGAGCTGACCCAGGCCTATTTCGCGCGGATGCAGGCGAAGGGCGCCGGCGTCATCATCAACGACATCGGCAATTCCGGCGAGAACTGGGACGCGGACTACATCGCCGGCTCGACCGGCAACGCCGCGCTGATGGCCTTCACCCGGGCGCTCGGCGGCGTCAGCCTCGACGACGGCGTGCGGGTCGTCGGCGTCAATCCGGGACCGGTCGCCACCGACCGGATGGTCAAGCTGATGAAGCGCCGCGCGATCGACCGCTTCGGCGACGAAAGCCGCTGGGAGGACCTGTTCGCCGACTATCCGGGCGGCCGCCCGGCGACGCCCGACGAGGTCGCCGACCTGATGGTGTTCCTCGCCTCGCCGCGCGCCGGCTACATCACCGGCACCGTGGTCACCATCGACGGCGGCATCGCCGCGCGCGGCTCGATCATCAAGTCGGCGAAGAAAAAGCCGGAGGCGGTCGCCGAGCCGATCGCCAAGGCCAGCTGATCTTGTTTTCTCGGAATTAGAGAGCGGCGGCGAGAGCCGCCGCGAAGGCCTCCGGCGCCTCCAGCATCGGGAAATGGCCGACCCCCGTCATCCGGACCACCTCGAGGCCGGGCAGGCGGGCGATCAGCGCCGCATCGCCCTCGCCCATCAGGCGCGCCGCATTGATCGTGGTGGCGGGACAGGTCAGTGCCGGCCATCGCGCGAGAATGTCGTAGTCGAGCAGCGAGCCGAGCGCGTCGAGCGCCGCGTCCGGCGGACACGCCGCCATGGTCGCCGCGATGGCGGCCACGACGGCGGGCTCGGTCTCCGGGGCCGTGATCGACCACACCATCGACTGCATGGTGCCGGCGAAGGCGCTGCGGAAGAAGGCGAGCCGCTGCGCACGAACTTCCGGATCCAGCGGCAGGTAGAAGCGCGGGTCGGTGAAGGTGTCGACGCCGACGATCTGCCGGCAGCGCGGCCCGTCCGGCCCCGCCATCGCGATTCCCGCCTCGATCGCCACCGGCCCGCCCATGGAATGGCCGACGAGGGCGACGTCACCGAGACCGAGATGACCGGCGAGCGTGCAGACGAGGTTGGCGGCCTCTGAAATGGGTGTCCCCGGCGGCAGGTCCGGCGCGATCAGCCGAAATCTGCCGGAGAGCGCGGCCTGGGTCGGCGCCCAGAAGGACGCCGCGCAGCACCAGCCATGGACGAGGATCACCGCCGGGCCGGTGCCTGCCTCGGTGAAGGCGACGGGGGTGACGGCGACGGGCGGCGCGCCGGCCACGGGATCAGCGCTTGGGTGCCGGCCGCGACAGGCCGAGATGGTCGCGCAGGGTGGTGCCCTCATACTGCGTGCGGAACAGGCCGCGCCGCTGCAGCTCCGGAACGACGAGATCGACGAAGTCGGTGAAGCCCTCGTGGAACCACGGCGGCATGACGTTGAAGCCGTCGGCGGCGCCGGTGGTGAACCATTCCTCCAGCGTGTCGGCGATGGTGGTCGGCGAGCCGCACAGAACCCAGTGGCCGCGGGCCGCGGCGGTGAGATTGTAGAGGTCGCGCAGCTTCATGTTCTCGCGCCGTGCCTTGGACAGCATCACGCGGGCGAAGCTGTGGTAGGTGTCCGGCAGCGGAATGTCCGGGATCGGCCCGTCGAGATCGTAGCCGCTCATGTCGATGCCGAGCCGGTCGGACAGCAGCGCGAGGCCGTTCGAGGAATCGATGAAGCCCTGCAGCACGGCGAGCCTGGCGAACGCCTCCTCGTCGGTGCGGCCCACCACCGGCATCACGCCCGGCAGCACGGTGACCTCCGCCTCGGTCCGGCCGAAGGCGGCAAGGCGGGCCTTCAGCGCGGCATACTGCGCGCGGGCCTCGCCGATCTCCTGCACCACGGAAAAGACGACGTCGGCGGTGCGAGCGGCAAGAATCTGGCCGGGCTCCGAGCCGCCGGCCTGCAGCACCACCGGCCGGCCCTGGGGCGCGCGGCCGATGTTGACCGGCCCCTTCACCTTGAAGAAGGCCCCCGCGTGATCGAGGGCGTGGACCCTGGCCGGGTCGATGTAGAGACCGCTGGCGGCGTCCGCCACCACCGCATCGTCATCCCAGCAGTCCCACAGGCCGCCGACCACGTCGAGGAACTCGCCGGCCATCTCGTAGCGGCGGGCGTGGTCCGGATGGACGGTGCCGAAATTGGCCGCCGCCGCCGGATTGGCGGTGGTGACCGCGTTCCACGCCGCCCGGCCGGCGCTGATGTGGTCGAGCGAGGCGAACACCCGCGCCACCGAGAAGGGGTCGGCATAGGTGGTCGAGACCGTGGCGCCGAGGCCGATGCGGCTGGTGACGGTGGCCAGCGCGGCCAGCATCGTCAGCGGTTCGAGCCGCAGGGTGTAGGAGGGATGGGCGGCCGGGTCGGCGTTGAGGTTGTCGCCCATGAAGATCAGGTCGAACAGGCCGCGCTCGGCGGTGCGGGCGATCTCGGCGATCGCGGAAAAGTCCTGGAAGCTCGTCACCGCGCCGGGATAGCGCCAGCCGGCGACGTGGCTGCCGGTGCCGAGGATGAAGAGGCCGAGATGCATCTGGCGGGGCATGGAAAACCTTGACTGGAAAGCGGAGCGGGACGACGGGCAGCGGCGTGGATGTCAGGTCCGGTAGCTCGGATCGTGACGGTCGAGATCGCGCATCAGCGCCGGCCACTCGCGTTCGCCGGGGATGAGGATGTCGCCCTGGAGCTCCCAGAACTGGCGGGCGGCCTTCTCGCAGACCTCGTGGGTGGGGAGCACCAGCGGTCCGGCGGCGGGGGCGGCCGCCTGCATGGCGAGCTGGATCTTGGCCGCCCGCTCGAAATAATAGAGCAGCATGAAAGCCTCGCCCGGCGAGCGCCCGACGGTGAGGATGCCGTGGTTGCGCATCAGCATCACCGGATGGCCGGCAAGATCGGCGACGAGCCGGGCCTGCTCGTCCATGTCGATGGCGACGCCCTCGTAGTCGTGGAACCCCTGCCGGCCGTAGAAGCGCATGGCGAACTGGCTGAGCGGCAGCAGGCCCTTCTCCTGCCCGGACACGGCGACGCTGGCGTCCGAATGGGTGTGCAGCACGCAGGCGGCGTCGTGGCGGCTGCGATGGATCGCGGCGTGGATCACGAAGGCGGCGACATTCACGTCATGCGGGCTGTCGGCGATCTTGCGGCCCTCCGTGTCGATCTTGACGAGGCTGGAGGCGGTGATCTCGCTGAACAGCAGACCGTAGGGATTGATCAGGAACTGGTCGTCGTGGCCGGGCACCCGCAGGGAGATGTGGTTGTAGATGAGATCGTCCATGCCGAGCCGCGCCACCATCCGGTAGCTCGCCGCGAGCTTCACCCGCGCCTCCCACTCGGTCTCGCCGATCGCCGCCGGGCGTTCCGTCATCACCGCACTCATCCCGTCTCTCCCGTTCGTCCCCCGGTCCGACGCCGCTGCAGGGGCATCCGTCCGGTCACGGGAGGATCGCAAGACACATGCCACGCGCCGGGACGGTGTCGGAACCGCCGACCGGCCACGGCAGGCCGGCTGTCGAGGGGCATCGGCCTTCTCTTTCAATCACCTGGCCGGATGACAGCCCGATCAGGGCAACCAGCGCTCCGGATCAATGCATACTGAAAGTCGATTTACGCACACAATTTTGCGGCATATGCATAGAAGTCGCGCAGATCTTCCGCGCCACGACGATCTGAAACGACAGCGGCCGCACCCTGGCGGATGCGGCCGTGCGTCGGTCGGAGCCGTCCTGCGCGCGTCAGATCACGAAGAACTCGCCGGCGGACATGGCGAGCCCCGTCTCGAGCGTGGCGAACTGGACCGCCGCGCCGGCGCCGGTGCCGTCGGCGTCGTAGCGCAGCGCGCCGGTGGCGGCGTCGTAGAGGATGCGATCGTCGGCGTCCCCTGCCGCCGCGCCGAGCGCGAAGGCGCCGTTGGCAAGGGCGCCCGGAACGAGCGCCTTGAAGATCGCGTCGTCGAGGTGGATCACGTCGTCGGCGACCTTGTAGTCGGTGATCGTGTCGATGTTGCCGGCGCCCAGGGTGGAGGCGAAGACGAAGGTGTCGGTGCCGATGCCGCCGGTCAGCGTGTCGTTGACGACGCCGCCGTTCAGCGTATCGGCCCCGGCCCCGCCGTCGAGCGTGTCGGCGCCGGCGCCGCCGAGCAGGATGTCGGTATTGTCGCCGCCCTCCAGCGTGTCGCTGGCGCCGCCGCCTTCGAGAAGGTCGTTGCCGGCCTCGCCCTTGAGCAGATCCATGCCGGCCCCGCCGGCAAGCGCGTCGTTGCTGCCGCCCCCGTAGATCACATCGGCGAGGGCGCCGCCGGTGACGGTGTCGATGCCGTTGCCGCCGTGGTAGTCGAGCATCTCGAAGCTCGTGAAGGTCTGACCGGTCGCGATCTCGAAGACCGCATCCGGATCGGCGATCGACAGCGTGACCGGGAAAGGCAGCAGGTTCGCGTAGTAATGCAGCGTGTCGACGCCCTCGCCGCCATCGAGATGAAACACGCCGGTCTCGGAATCGTCGCGCACCAGGAACGGTCCGTTGGAGACGATGACATGGTCGTCACCGCCGTCGCCGTAGGCTCGCCATTGGCGTTGCCGACATAGAGGTCGTCGGCCTCGTCGCCGCCATGAAGGATGTCATAGCCAGGACCGCCATAGAGCTTGTCCTCGCCGCCGCCGCCGGCGAGCACGTCGTTACCGCCGCCGCCGTCGATGGAGTCCGCAAGGGCACCGCCCGTGATCGTGTCGACCCCCGACCCGCCCCAGAACACCAGCTGCTCGAAATTCTGGGCCACCGTGCCGTCGGCCAGGGTAAGGACCGCCTCCGGATCGGCCAGCGACAGGGTGAGGCCAAGCGTCGTCCCCTCGCGCCCGATGCCGAGCTTGTCGACGTCGATGCCGCCGTCGAGTTCGTCGCCGGCCGCTTCGCTGGTCAGGAAGTCGTTGCCGGCGCCGCCGGACATGGCGCCCGCACCCGGTCCGCCATTGATCCAGTCGTTCCCGTTCTCGCCGAACAGGATGTCGTAACCTTTGTCGCCATAGAGCGTGTCATCCCCGCCTCCGGCATAGATCACATCGCCAAGCATTCCGCCCGAGATGGAATCGTCGCCGCCTCCGGACTTGACGAACAGCTTCTCGATGTTGACCAGCGTCGTGCCGTCGGCCAGCACCTGCTGGACGGCCGGATCGGCGATGGAGAAGGCGAGCGGCAGGTCCAGCGCATCCCGGTAGAGATGGAGCGTGTCGCTCCCCTCGCCGCCATCGATGACGTCGCCTTCGGCGGACTCAGAGACGATGGTGTCCGTGCCGCTGCCGCCGAGCATCACGTTTGCGCCGCCGCTGCCGAACAGCACGTCGTCGCCGCCCTGGCCGCTGAGGAGATCGTCGCCGTCGCCGCCGTCGAGATGATCGTGGCCGAGGCGCCGAACATGGTGTCGTCGTGAGTGCCGCCGACGATCGTGTCGTTGTAGGCGGTGGCGGTCACGGTGATGCGCTCGACACCGACGATGGTGGTTCCGTCGAGAAGCGTCTGCTTGGCCGCCGGATTGGTGAAATCAAGGCTGAGCGCCGTGGAGGACAGGGAGCGATTGAGCGCCAGATGATCGATGTCGGCGCCACCGTTGATCGAGGTCTTGCCGGCGCTCTTGCCCACCTGGATGAAATCGTCGCCGGCATCGCCATGGAGGATGTCGTTACCGCTGGTGGCCTTCAGCGTGTCGTGGCCGCTGCCACCGGTGAGGATGTCGTCGTCGGCTCCGCCGTCGAGCGTGTCATCGCCGATACCGCCGCCGATCAGGTCGTTGCCGCCATGGCCCTGCAGCACGTCATTGCCGCCGTAGCCGTTGATGGTGTCGGCGCCGACGCCGCCGGAGATCGTGTCCGCGAGGGGCGTTCCACTATAGATCGTCATAATATCAGTTCCTGTTCAAAGGGTTGCAGGCCGTGGTCCCGGTTGCGCCGGCGCGCGGCCACGGCTCCGCCCGCCGCGCCGAACGGCACGGGACAGGCGGACGCGGGCGTCCGTCGGAAAAAGGTCGCGACCGCCCGGCCGCCGGTCCCCGCCGCACCATGCGGTCGGGGCGGAGGCAGACCAGGACGAGGAAGCGTCGCCTGTGCGGGACGCGCTCCGGTCGGAAATTGCATCAGGGCCTTGCCCCGCCGCGGCGACTGACCGATGATACGCGCCCGTCCGTAAATATGCCGGCGACGCGGCCTATATGCCGTATAATTTTCGGCATTGCAAGTGGTATGACGAAAGGAATTCGTGTGGCAGATCTCGATTCCGTCGATCGGCAACTGGTGGACCTGCTGCAGCGTCAGGGCCAGACGTCCTATTCGGATCTGGCCAAGGCGGTCGGCCTTGCCGTCTCCTCCGTCACGGAGCGGGTCCGCAAGCTGTCCGAGCGCGGCGTGCTGCTGGGCGTCCATGGCCAGGCGGCCCCGGAGGCCCTCGGTCTCGACCTGCTGGCCTTCGTCTTCGTGAGCTGGAGCGATCCGGCCGTCGCCGACGCGTTCCTGACCCGGATCGGCGCCGAGCCCGCCGTGCAGGAGGCCCATCACGTCACCGGGCAGTGGAACTACCTGCTGAAGGTGCGGGTGACGACCACGCGGATGCTGGAGGCGTTTCTCACCAACGTCATCAAGGGCGTCCCGGGAATCGAGCGCACCGAGACGCTGATCGTGCTCTCCTCCGCCAAGGAGACCACCTACCTGCCGGTCGTGGCGCCTGCATGGTACGGCTGACGGATCATGGGTCCAGCCGCCGCATCGCTGGGGATGACGGGGTCGTGCCGCCGGGGCGGGTCTAGCCAACCCGCCGCTTATGCCTATACAAATATTCGCATCCGGCCGTCCGGCCGCGCGCGGCCCCGGGGGGTCGCAGCCGCGGGGATCGCCGCGCCCTTGCCCGTGCCGAAAGGGAGCGCCTTGGCGAGCGATGCAGCCGACAGGATCGCCGACGTGTCCCGGCCCCGCCCTGTGCCTGCTGCGGGCGGCGCCTCGCTGCACCGGCGCATCCGCGACGATCTGGAACGGCGCATCCTGTCCGGCGACTGGCCGCCCGGCCACCGGGTTCCCGTCGAGCACGAGCTGATGGCCGCCTACGACTGCTCGCGGATGACCGTCAACAAGGTGCTGACCGAACTGGCCGCCGCCGGCCTCGTGGAGCGCCGCCGCCGCGCCGGCACCTTCGTCTCCAAGCCGCGCCCGCCCTCGGCCCTGCTGGAGATCCCCGACGTCAAGGCCGAGATCCTTGCCCTCGGCCTTGCCTATGGCCTGCATTTCCTCGACCGCAGGACCCGCGCCTCGAGCGCCGCCGACATGCACCGGCTCGGGGTCACGACGCCCCGCGAGGTGCTCGCCCTGCGCTACCTGCACATCGGCGGCGGACGGCCGTTTGCGCTGGAAGACCGGCTGATCGATCTCTCCTCGGTGCCGGACGCGGCTGGCGAGACATTTGCATCGGAGCCGCCGGGAAGCTGGCTGCTGGCGCATGTGCCGTGGAGCGAGGCCGAACACCGCATCCGCGCCATCGGCGCCGACACCGAGACCGCGCATCTGCTCGACCTCCCACCCGCCGCCGCCTGCCTGGTGCTTGAACGGCGGACCTGGCGGAACGGCGCGCCGGTGACCGCGGCGCGGACGGTGTTTCCGGCCGGCGGCTACGAACTCGTCGCCCGCTTTCACCCCGGCAGCGGCCGCGACGGGGACGGTCCGCCCAGGAAAGGGGCGTGACAACTTTTTCGGCAGCGGCCGATTGACAAGCGCCCCGAAGCGCGGTCCTTTTTGTATAGGCAAATGAAGCCAGCCGTTCCATGGCCACCGGACGATCCGGGCTGCGGGGCGGACCAAGAGAGGGGATGCGTCGACATGTTCCTGAAGACACTCATGACCGCCGCCATGGCCGTTGCCGTGACCGTCGGCGCCGGCGCCTCGGCCCAGGCCGAGGACATCCTGGCCAAGGTGAAGGCCGCCGGCGTGCTGAAGGTCGGCACCGAAACCGCCTTCGCGCCGTTCGACTTCATCGACGAGACCGGCACCCACGTCGGCCTCAACGTCGATCTCTTCGCCGAGATCGGCAAGGAGATGGGCGTGACCATCGAATGGGTCGAACTGCCCTGGGACGGCGTGCTGCCCGGCCTCGAAAGCGGCAAGTTCGACATGGTCGCCGGCCCGGCCACCATCACCACGCCCGCATGGAGCGCTACCGCTTCTCGCCGCCGATCGCCGAGGCGACCGTCGCCCTGCTCAAGAAGGCCGGCGACGACAGCATCACCAAGCCCGAGGACGTGGCCGGCAAGGCCGTCGGCAGCGGCAAGGCCACCGCCCAGCTTGCCCAGCTCCAGGAATTTTCCGCCAAGCTGCCGACCCCGGTCGACGCCAGGAATTCGTGAGCTTCAACGAGGCCTATGCGGCGCTCGCCTCCGGCCGCGTGGTCGCGGTCGCCAATTCCTTCCCCAACATCGCCTTCCTCGCCCAGCAGCAGCCCGACACCTTCGCCCTCGTCGAGCCGCCGTTCGGCGCCAAGACCTATTTCGGATATCCCGGCCGCAAGGATCCGGACTACGCCAGCCTGATGGACGCGATCGATGCCGCCATGGCGACGATCAAGGCCGACGGCCGCATGGGCGAGATCCAGAAGAAGTGGTTCGGCGTGGTGTTCGAGACCCCGGAAAAGGTCACCGAAGCGGCCTTCTGACCGAAGACGCGTCCCGACGGGCGTGGGGGCGGGCGGCAATTGCCCTCCCCCGCGCCCTGTTGCTGAAGCAGGCGCGGCCGCGGCGCATCATGCCGCAGCCCCCTGACGACGACCGACGTTTCCCCCGGAGCCCCATGATCTCCTGGAAGCTGTTCTCCCTTCTCGTCTACGCCGCGCAGTGGACCGTGCTCTACAGCGCGATCTCGATCTCGATCGGCTTCGTGATGTCGGCGGGGATCTGTTCGGCGACGCTGTCGCGCAACCGGGCGCTGGCCTTTGCCGGCAAGCTCTACGTCAGCTTCTTTCGCGGCGTGCCGCTGCTGGTCCAGCTTCTGCTGATCTACTACCTGCTGCCGGGCGTCGGCCTCGACGTGCCAAGCCATGTGGCCGCCATCGCCGGCATGGCGCTGTGCACCTCCGCCTACCAGGCCGAGATCCTGCGCGGCGGCTTCGCCAGCGTGCCGCGCGGCCTCGTGGAGGCGGCCGAAATGTCCGGCTTCTCGCGCCTTGCGATCTTCCGCCGGATCCGGATGCCGATCGCCGTGAAGCTGACCATGCCGGCGCTGATCAGCGAGGCGATCATGATGCTGAAGTCCTCGTCGCTGATCTCGGTGGTCGGCGTGGTGGAGCTCACGCGCATGGCCCAGAATCTCGCCGCCAGCACCTACAAGCCGATGGAGATCTACACCGCCGCCGGCTTTGTCTACCTCGTCATCAATCTCGTGCTGGTCGCGCTCGGCTACGGCCTCGAGAAGAAGCTGCGCTGGGGGCGGATCTGATGAGCTTCGATCTCGACCTCGTCCTCTCCTTCGGGCCGCAGATCCTCACCGCGCTGGCGATCACCATCGCCCTGTGGGTGGCCGGCAGCGGCCTCGGCCTCGTGCTCGGCTTCTTCATCGCGGTCGCCCGCCGCTACGGCGGCAAGCCGGTGGACACCCTCCTGATGCTGCCGGTGGAGCTGATCCGCGGCACGCCCTTCCTCGTCCAGATCTTCCTGCTCTACTACGGCGGCCCCTATGTCGGCCTGTCGCTGGACAAGACCGTGGCCGGCCTGCTCGGCCTGACGGTCTACGGCGCCGCCTATTATTCGGAACTCTGGCGCGCCGGATTCGATGCGATCCCCAAGGGCCATCTGGAGGCCGCCGACTGCGTCGGCCTCGACCGGTCGCAGACCATGCGCCGGATCATCCTGCCCGAGATGACCATGCTGGTGCTGCCGTCGATGGTGAACATGACCATCCTGATGCTGAAGGAGACGGCCATCCTCTCCATCATCTCCGTGCCGGAACTGACCCTTGTGGTCAGCGCCATCGGCACCGAATATTACGCCTTCGTCGAGAGCTTCACGATTCTCGCCCTGCTCTACTGGGGCCTCGTCGAGCTGTGCGGCGCCGCCGGCCGCCATGCCGAAAGACGCCTCTCCAAATACCGGTTCTCCGTGTCATGAGTCTCACACCCGCCATCCGCGTCCGCGGCCTTGTCAAGCGCTTCGGCCAGACCACCGTGCTCGACGGCATCGATCTCGACGCCGGGCGCGGCGAGGTCACCTGCCTGATCGGCCCGTCCGGGTCCGGCAAGTCGACGCTGCTGCGCTGCATCGCCTTCCTGGAAGAGGCCACCGACGGCTTCATCGAGATCGACGGCGAGCCGCTCGGCTTTGCCGCCGGCCCCTCCGGCGAGCGCATGCGCCTGCCGCAGAGCGCGATCCGCCCGGTGCGAAGCCGCGTCGGCATGGTGTTCCAGCAGTTCAATCTCTGGCCGCACATGACCGCGCTCGGCAATGTGTCCGAGGCGCTGGTGATCGTGCGCGGCATGAAGCGCCGCGACGCCGAGGCGCGGGCGATGGCCGAGCTGGAGAAGGTCGGCCTGTCGGGCCGCGCCAGCCACTATCCGTCCGAGCTTTCGGGCGGCCAGCAGCAGCGCGTGGCGATTGCCCGGGCGCTGGCGCTGGAGCCGCGGATCATGCTGTTCGACGAGCCGACCTCGTCGCTCGATCCGGAGCTGACCGGCGAGGTCCTGAACGTGATGCGCGATCTGGCCAAGACCGGCATGACCATGCTGGTCGTCACCCACGAGATCGGCTTTGCCGCCTCGGTCGGCGCCAAGATCGTGTTCCTCGACCACGGCAAGCTTCTGGTGCAGGGTACGCCCGGCGAGGTGTTCGGCAAGCCGCGCCATCCGCGCATCGAACAGTTCCTCGACACCTATCTCGACCGGGGCGCGGCGACGCTGCTCTGACCCATGGCCGCCAGCTCAGGCACGGCCGCGCGCGATCCGCGCCCCTCCCATTCATGAGGCACACATGACGACCGACTGGCTCCAGGTGACGGAGGGCGATGCGCCGCTGCTCGTCTCCATCCCCCACACCGGCACCCGCCTGCCGGCCCCCTATGCCGACGCCTATGTCTCGCGGGAGCTCGCCCTCAACGACACCGACTGGTGGATCGAGACGCTCTACGACTTTGCGCCCGCGCTGGGCGCCACCGTGGTGCGCACCGCGATCTCGCGCAGCGTCATCGACGTCAACCGCGACCCGTCCGGCGTCTCGCTCTATCCGGGCATGGCCACCACCGAGCTCTGCCCGACCACCACCTTCGATGGCCGTGCGCTCTACCACGCAGGCCGGGAACCGGACGCCGAAGAGGTGGAGGCGCGGCGGCGGACCTATCACGAGCCCTATCATGCGGAGCTGGCCCGACAGATCACGCGGCTGCGTGACCTTCACCCGCGGATCGTCGTCTACGACTGCCACTCGATCCGCTCGGCGATCGCGCGGCTGTTCGAGGGCGAACTGCCGGTGTTCAACATCGGCACCAACGGCGGGCTTTCCTGCGATCCGGCGGCCGAAGCGCTGACCGGGGAGATCTGCGCGGCCTCCGAGTTCTCCTGCGTCACCAACGGCCGCTTCAAGGGCGGCTGGATCACCCGCAGCATCGGCAAGCCGACCGCCGGCGTCCACGGCGTGCAGATGGAGCTGGCCTGCCGCGGCTACATGGACGAGCACGAAGACCCGGTGCCCGCGCCCTATGACGTGGCCCGCGCGGCGCCGATGCGCGCCGTACTGGAGCGCCTGCTGCCGGCCCTGCGCGACTGGGCGGCGGGCTGACGCCCGCCTTCCATCGTCAAGAACGCCCGCCTCAGATCGACGGCAGGTCGAGGCCCTTCTGGCGGGCCCAGTCGATGGCGATGTCGTAGCCGGCGTCGGCGTGGCGCATGACGCCGGTGGCCGGGTCGTTCCAGAGAACGCGGGCGACGCGGGCGGCGGCTTCCGGCGTGCCGTCGGCGCAGATCACCATGCCGGAATGCTGGGAATAGCCCATGCCGACGCCGCCGCCGTGGTGCAGCGACACCCAGGTGGCGCCGCTCGCGCAGTTGAGCAGGGCGTTGAGCAGCGGCCAGTCGGACACGGCGTCCGAGCCGTCGCGCATCGCCTCGGTCTCGCGGTTGGGCGAGGCGACCGAGCCGGAATCGAGGTGATCGCGGCCGATCACCACCGGCGCGGACAGTTCGCCCGAGGCCACCATCTCGTTGAAGGCAAGGCCGAGGCGGTGGCGGTCGCCGAGGCCGACCCAGCAGATGCGCGCCGGCAGGCCCTGGAAGGCGATGCGGCTTCCCGCCATGTCGAGCCAGCGGTGAAGGTGGGGATCGTCCGGGATCAGCTCCTTCACCTTGCGTCGGTCTTCGCGATGTCCTCCGGATCGCCGGACAGCGCCGCCCAGCGGAACGGGCCGACGCCGCGGCAGAACAGAGGGCGGATATAGGCCGGCACGAAGCCGGGGAAGTCGAAGGCGTTGGCAACGCCTTCGTCCTTCGCCATCTGGCGGATGTTGTTGCCATAGTCGAAGGTCGGCACGCCCATCTGCGCGAAGGCCAGCATCGCGGTGACGTGGCGGGCCATCGACGCCTTGGCCGCCTTGACCGTGCCGGCCGGATCGGACACGGCGCGGGACTTGTACGCGTCCCAGGTCCAGCCCTCGGGCAGGTAGCCGTTGAGCGGGTCGTGGGCCGAGGTCTGGTCGGTGACCGTGTCGGGGCGCACGCCGCGGCGCACGAGTTCGGGCAGGATCTCGGCGGCGTTGCCGAGGAGGGCGACCGAGGTGGCCGCGCCGGCCTTCACCGCGCGGTCGATCATCTCCAGCGCCTCGTCGAGGTCTTTCGCCTGCTGGTCGACGTAGCGGGTGCGCAGGCGGAAATCGATGCGGCTCTGCTGGCACTCGATGTTGAGGCTGGCCGCGCCCGCCATGCTGGCCGCCAGCGGCTGCGCGCCGCCCATGCCGCCGAGCCCGGCGGTGAGCACCCAGCGCCCGGCGAGGTTGCCGCCGTAATGCTGGCGCCCGGCCTCGACGAAGGTCTCGTAAGTGCCCTGCACGATGCCCTGGCTGCCGATGTAGATCCACGAGCCGGCGGTCATCTGGCCATACATGGCAAGGCCCAGCCGGTCGAGATGGTTGAAATGCTCCCAGGTGGCCCAGTGCGGCACGAGATTGGAATTGGCGATCAGCACGCGCGGCGCATCGCCGTGGGTGCGGAACACGCCGACCGGCTTGCCGGACTGCACCAGCAGCGTCTCGTCCCCCTCCAGCCGCTTCAGCGTCTCGGTGATCCGGTCATAGGCATTCCAGTCGCGCGCGGCCCGGCCGATGCCGCCATAGACCACCAGCTCCTTCGGATTCTCGGCCACGTCCGGATCGAGATTGTTCATCAGCATCCGCAGCGGCGCCTCGGTCTGCCAGCTCTTCGCGGTGAGCGTGCCCCCCCGCGGCGCACGGATCTCGACATCCCGGTAACGGCTGTTGCTGCGCATGAGAGGCTCCGACAAGTTGGCTATACAACTTGAGGAGTGATAGGGGGTTTTGGGGGGATTGGCAATGGGGGACGGCGTTCTCCGGCCGCCAAGATGCGGTCAGACAGGCAAGGAAGCGCGGCAAGTTATCTTCTCCCCGTCGGGGAGAAGGTGGCCCGCAGGGCCGGATGAGGGGGCGGCGGCAGATGAGGCGTCCGAGATGAGCGCCCGAGTCTCACGTACGCGCCATTGAACACCTTCGGCCCCTAGGATGCGGAGGCGCAGCGTCACCCTGTTGCGGACGCGGGTGCGGAGGCTCCACCCCTCATCCGGCGCTGCGCGCCATCTTCTCCCCTGAGGGGAGAAGAGTTTCCGCTGTGCCCGGCGGCAATCGCCTTGCCTTCACCAGCCGCGAACGCCTCGCCTCTATCACATAACCCCATACCCCGCACTCGCCCCCGAGAACCGCCCCTCCAGCCGATACCGCCCCCCGGATACACCAGCCGCGCGAGCGAGACCGGCGCGAGGCCCGCGAATGTCCTGCGGTGGACGAGGAGGCAGGGGTCGGTGCGCCGGGATCTCGGCGAGCACGATCTAAATGATCCTATTCAATACTCATGCCGGTCCGGCCACTGTTGCCAGTGCAGACAAGCTGAAAAATCAAAAACCAACCTCACCGATCAAGGCAGATACTGGTCGAGTTCCTGATCATATCCTCGGATGAATCTTGCAAAGAGCGTCCGGTTGTCGTCCGCATAGGTCTCCCGGATCTGCTGGCGAATGTATTTCGGCATCACGGAGGCGCGCGGATGGGTGCGGTTCGAGAAGTGCTCCTGCAGGAAGCGCCTGAACACCTTGCGCTCCGCCTTGTCGAGGATCGGATTCACGAGGATCGCG
>NZ_MCRJ01000092.1 GCF_001720135.1 Methylobrevis pamukkalensis | reverse complement strand
CAGCCGGGAGCCGGCGTGCCGAATGGTCGGGCTTTCCGGACCGTGGCGCGCCGTCGAGGGTGCGCACCTCCCGAACCCGGAAACACACCCCCGGCCGCAGACATGAAAACGGCGGCCCAGGGCCGCCGCATCGTGGTCAGGTGTCTCTTTCGCACGCCGCAGGGTCAACCTGCCGGTTCATCGCCCGGCGCAAGCCGGACGATGCTGCTGTGACTGCGAAACCGACAGGTCGCTCAGTCCTCGATCTCGATCGCGACGGCCTCACGGCCCTTCGGCGTCTCGACGATCTTCATGGACACGCGCTGGCCATCGTCCAGATGGGCAAGACCGGCCGACTGCAGCACGGAGATGTGGATGAACACATCCTTGCCGCCGTCTTCACCGGCCACGAAGCCGAAGCCCTTCTCCGGGTTGAACCACTTGACGGTGCCGTCGAGATGGGTCGCGCTGGACAGGTCCACGGTGCGACGGGGCGCACGCGGTGCACCACCGCCGAAGCCGCCACCACCGCCACCGTAGCCGCCACCACCGCCGCCGCCGAAGCCGCCGCTGCGCGGAGCGCCAGCGCCGAAGCCACCCGGACGGGGGCCGCGCGCGGGCTCGACAGCCGTGCTCTCGTCAACGTCGATGATCTTGACGACCTGCTTGCCCTTGGCGCCCTGGGCGACCTGGACCTTCAGCGTCGCACCGGGGGAGACCGTCTCGCGGCCGACCGCCTGAAGCGCACCGATATGCAGGAAGGCGTCGCCCGACCCGTCGGAAAGGGCGGTGAAACCGAACCCCTTCTCCGGATTGAACCAGGACACCTTGGCATCG
Source organism: Methylobrevis pamukkalensis (assembly GCF_001720135.1). GTDB lineage: Bacteria > Pseudomonadota > Alphaproteobacteria > Rhizobiales > Pleomorphomonadaceae > Methylobrevis > Methylobrevis pamukkalensis. The sequence goes on along the minus strand of NZ_MCRJ01000092.1, from coordinate 17,734 downwards.
ACGACCGGACCGGCCATCGGAGCCTGATCGAAAGAGGGGGCGCCGAACGAGCGCTGCGGTCGCTCGCTCCGCATCTCGAAAGGAGACGGCACGTCGTCATCGAAGCCGCCGCGACGACGCGGCTGGCGAAAGTCCTTACCCTTACCCATTCTGTAGTCTCGTCTCCGCCATCCTAGAGCCACGCCGCCGTACAACCGGAGAAATGTTCGTCGGCGTCAAATGTCCAGAGCTTTTCCAGATGCTTCATTCCCGTAAGGCCTCTCAAGCCGCAACGCCTGACGTCAACAGGGCCGAGTGACATGAAGAACCGCTCCAAGGACATCTTTAGCACAAGTCCCGGCCGGAAACGTCACGCTTTTTTGACGAATGCCGCCGGAAAGCCGAATTTTTTTGCCGAGACTGGTGTCCCGATGACTGAGTTGCCGCCCGAAATTGCACTCTGTTATGAAAATAAGCGCTCGGCACCCGGCGAATTCCGCAATGCTCCGTAATATCGAATACAAAGACACATTCGTCTGACGAACTGAACGACCCTTTCCTCCGGTCCTGCGAAGCCCGTGCCGTCTCATCCGCTCCAGATCCTCCTTCTTGCGCTCGTGGTCGTCGTTGCGTCCGCGCTGCTGGCGCGCGAGCTGCCGACCGAGGTCGATCTGGCCCCCCTGCGTGCGGAGATCGAGCGCCTCGGGCGCCTCGCGGGCATTGCGCCCGTGCCCGACGATGTCCCGGCCGAGCCGTCGTCTCCCGCGAATGCCCTGCCCGACCCCCTCGCCGGTCTCGACGCCGCCGCGCGCGCGATCGCGACCGACGCGACGGTCTCGGAACGCCGCTTCCATCTCGTCGCCGCGCAGCGCCCGGCCGCCTTCTGCGCCGCCCTGCGCGACGCCGGCCTGCCGATGTCGGGCTGGGAGGTCGCCGCGCTGTCGCCGAAGGCCGGTCTCTGCACATCGGAGGTGATCGCGGTCGGCGACCCCGCGCCGATGCCGCCCGTTCCCGTTCCGAGCCCCGTCGACGCGGCCTCCGATCCGGCCGACCCGGGTTCGGCAGGCCCGGATGCGGCGGACATCGAGGATCCGGATCTCGAGGACGAGGCGTTCACGCCGCCCGCGCCGCTGCCGAGCAGCCTGTTCATCGTCGTGCAGGGCCCGGCCAACGGTGACCTCGACCGCATCCGGATCAAGATGAACATCGAGAACACGGCGACCTCGCGCGACACGCGAAAGCGGATGCAGGAGATCACCCGCCTCGTGTTTGCCACGCTGCGCTGGCCGGAGGTGCCGGGCCTTGCCCGCGCCATCGACAATCTCGATCCGTTCGAGCGCGACTGGAAGGGCGTGCGCGTGCGCTTCAGCCGCGAAAGGGGCGACGTGCCCCGCTTCAACCTCGTGCTCGCGCCCCGCCCGCCGGCGGCGGCCTCGTCGCGGGACGTTTCGCGGTTCCGTCCGGCTGACCCGCGCAGCGCGCGGGAGAGCCTGACGAAGGCCTTCATCCGTGGTATCGCCAGCGCATGATCCCGTCGTCCGGATCGGCATTCGCCGATCAGATCATGCAACGGTTCTTGCCGCAGCGGCGCGGCGTAATCTTGCTCGCCTCTGGCGGCGGTACAGGGTCACACCGAGCGGGCTGGCTAAATCCTCATGGGTAACCATCATCACTGCGACGTCGTCTTCGTCACCCGCGCCCCCGCCAGAGGATTCGACGTCGATCGCGTGCAAGCTGGCCTTGGCGGCACCGAGATCGCCACCCTCAATCTTGCATCGGCTCTTGCGGAAAAGGGGCTGAACGTCGTCTGGCTCAATCCGACGGAGCGAACCGTGCGCAGCGGCGGCATCACCTCCGCACCGCTCGCTGCCATCGACGGCATGCTGGCCGGCCATGTTGTTTCGTCCAACGATGCGCGGATCTTCGATCGCTGCGCGCCGACCATCGGCCGCAAGATCTACTGGATGCACAATCCGCTGAATTTCGAGAAGTCGCTGCGCAAGGGCCAGGCCCTGCCTCTGCTGCGTCACAGTCCGCACGGCGTCTTCGTCGGGGAGGTCCTCGCCCGGCGGCAGCGCTACTATCCGTTGTTCCGCTCCCGAACTGTGATCGGCCACGGCGTGGCCGACATCTTCACGCCGCAGGACAGATCCCCCCCGCCTCCCGTTGCCGTCTGGATCTCCAGTCCGCATCGCGGGCTCGAGGCGACGCTCCGGCTCTGGGTTGACCGCATCGCGCCAAAGGTGCCGGGCGCCCGCTTCCAGATTCTCAGCGACCGCCCCCTACCCGGCGGCATCCCAGCGGGGACGCTTGCGGCGGCGGGAGTCGCGATCTCGCCGCGCACGTCGCAGGCCGGGGTCGCGGCGGTTCTTTCGCAGGCGCGGATCATGATCTATCCGGGATATGAGGACGAGACCTTCTGCATCGCCGCCGCCGAGGCCATCTGTTCGGGCGCGCCCCTTGTCACCCGCGGCATCGGATCGCTCGCCGAACGGGTCCGCGACGGCGAGACCGGATTCCTGTGCGAGACCGAGGACGGCGTCTGCGAAGCCGCGGTCCGTCTTCTCAACGACGACCCGCTCTGGCTGGCGATGCAGCCCTTCTGCCGGGCGGAGCGGGAGCGACTGCGGTGGAGTTCTGTGGCCGACCGCTGGATCGCCTGTCTCGACGGGCGGGGTGGAAGAGAAGACTGAAACGCGGGCGCAATCCCCGACGATTGCGGGCGCGCAGGAGAAAGAACGACCGATGCGACACGCACCGAAGTGGCGGGCCTTTCTGCCGACGGGCCGGGAAATGCGCTTCGGCGCCCTGAAGGCAGCCGCTGGCCTGCTGCCCGCCGTCGCCGCGCGCTACAACGTCCACGTCACATCCTGCGACTGGCAGGCCGCGGCATCGGGTCCGTTGATCGTCGCCCAGCGACGGTCCGAGAGACCGCTGACCGAAATCGGGGCGGGCGCCTTCGCTCTTGAACGGGCCTCGCAGGACGGATTTCGCCCGGAGGCGATCTGGACCTTCGAGATCGGCGCGTCAAGGGGGCGACCGTGCTCGGCAACACCGGCCAGGCGGTCGCCTCCAGGGTGGATCGGGGCGGGGCAGGCGGGGTCCTGACCGCCATCGACCGAAACACGTCGAAACCATCCCGTCTGTCGACCCGGCGCATCGAGGGCGCGGCCGTCAACTTCCTCCATCACCGGGACGGCGTCAGCAACTATTACCACTATCTCGCCGAACGCTGCGTGGTGATGGCCGAGGTTCTCGGCCTCGTCACCGACGAGGCGCCGAACCTCACCCTGCTGACCCGGGAGGGAATGGCCGGCATCGAGCAGATCTATCTGAACCAGATTCTCCGACGCTTTCCCGGCGTGCGCGTCCAGACCGTGGCACCGACCGAAAAGATTGTCTGCGACCAGTTGTTCCAGCACAGGGTCAGGCGCAACAGCGGCTTCCGTTCTCCGCCGACCGCCGCCAGTCTCACGGCCGTGGCCGACACCTTCGAGTCGGCCTATGGCCTGGCTCCTCCCGCCCCGCCTCATCGCCGGCTTCTCGTTTCGCGCGAGGACGCCAGGATCCGCCGCCTTGTCGGAGAGGACGCGCTTATGACGGCTCTTGCGCCGCTCGGTTTCGAACGCATCTGCCCCGGGCAGCTTGCCCACGAGGCACAGATCGCCCTGTTCCGGGAGGCCGCATGGGTGATCGGCGCCCATGGGGCAGGGCTCACGAACCTCATGTTCATGCCTGCCGGCGGCCGGGTCATCGAGATCTTCAGCGAGGACTACTGCCAGGGCGCCTACATGTGGCTCAGCCATCTCCGCCAGCTCGACTACACGCCCGTGGTCACGTCCACCATGGGCGCCCACCAGACGATCACGCTCAGCGCCGCCGACATCGAGGCGATCCGCCGCCTCGTTGCCGACTGACGGGGCCTGGGCCCTGCCTCACCCCATGTCGCATCCGTACAAGCGGCAGGCCGAAATCCTCTGTGCGCGGGGGGCTCGACTCTGAAACACTTCCGCGATTGACACAGGTGACCGGTGGCACAGGGAACCGGCGTCACGGATGGTCGGGGCCAGGCGGCAGGGGCGACGATGCAGAAGTTCTCAGGCCTTTCTCTCCTGAAGCGCGCCTTCGGCGGGCATCAGGCTGGCAGAAACAGTGGCGTTCGCCCGAGCCGAAGGCAGCCTATGACGTGATCATCGTCGGCGCCGGCGGCCACGGCCTTGCCACCGCCTACTATCTCGCAACGGTCCACGGCATCACCAACGTGGCGGTGCTGGAGAAGGGCTGGCTCGGCGGCGGCAACACCGGCCGCAACACCACGATCGTGCGCTCCAACTACCTGTTCGACGAAAGCGCCGGGCTCTACGACCACGCGGTCAAGCTCTGGGAAGGGCTGAGCCAGGAGCTCAATTACAACGTGATGTTCTCGCAGCGCGGCGTGCTGATGCTCGCCCACAACATCCACGACGTGCAGAGCTTCAAGCGCCATGTCCACGCCAACCGGCTGAACGGCGTCGACAACGAGTGGCTGACGGCGGAAGAGTGCCGCGACTTCTGCCCGCCGCTCAACATCGATGCCTCCACCATGCGCTATCCGGTGCTCGGCGGGGCGTTGCAGCGGCGCGCCGGCACCGCCCGTCATGACGCGGTCGCCTGGGGCTATGCCCGCGGCGCCGACGCCCGCGGCGTCGACATCATCCAGAACTGCGCGGTGACCGGCATCCGCCGCGGCCCGGACGGCGCCGTCACCGGCGTCGAGACCTCGAGGGGCTTCATCGGGGCGAAGAAGGTCGGCGTGGTCGCCGCCGGCAACACCTCGGTGGTGATGGCGATGGCCGGGCAGCGCATGCCGCTGGAAAGCTATCCGCTGCAGGCGCTGGTGTCGGAACCGATCAAGCCGATCTTCCCCTGCGTGGTGATGTCCAACACCATCCACGCCTACATCTCCCAGTCCGACAAGGGCGAGCTCGTGATCGGCGCCGGCACGGACGCCTACACGAGCTACACCCAGCGCGGCGCCCTGCACATCACCACCCACACGCTCGACGCCATCTGCGAGTTGTTCCCGATGTTCCGGCGCATGCGCATGCTGCGCAACTGGGGCGGCATCGTCGACGTCACCCCCGACCGCTCGCCGATCATCGCCAAGACCGGGGTCTCCGGCCTCTACGTCAACTGCGGCTGGGGCACCGGCGGCTTCAAGGCGACGCCGGGCTCGGGACATGTCTTCGCCCACACGATCGCCAAGGACGAGCCGCATCCGATCAACGCGCCCTTCACCATCGACCGCTTCCGCGACGGCTTCCTCATCGACGAGGCCGCCGCCGCGGCCGTGGCGCACTGAGGGGAGGATTTCATGCTGATCATCGCCTGCCCCTACTGCGGCCCCCGCCCCGAACTCGAATTCCGCTACGGCGGCGAGGCGCATGTGGCCCGCCCCGTCGACCCGTCGACCCTTTCGGACGAGGACTGGGGCGCCTTCCTCTACCAGCGCGCCAACCCGCGCGGCCTCCACGCCGAGCGCTGGCGGCACGTGCACGGCTGCGGGCGCTTCTTCAACGCCCTGCGCGACACCACGACCGACTTCTTCGCCGCCACCTACGAGACCGGCACGCCGCGCCCCGCGGGCACGCCTGCCGACGGGGAGACCAGCCGATGAGCGGCGCCTTTCGCCTGCCCTCCGGCGGACGGATCGACCGTTCGCGCCCGGTCCGCTTCACCTTCGACGGCCGTGACTGCAGGGGCTTTGCCGGCGACACGCTGGCCTCGGCGCTTTTGGCCGAAGGCCGGCACCTGATCGGCCGGTCGTTCAAGTATCACCGGCCGCGCGGGTTTCTCTCGGCCGGGTCCGACGAGCCCAACGCCCTCGTCGGCGTCGGCCGCGACGAGGCCCATTACACGCCGAACCTGCGCGCCACCCAGGTGGAGCTTTACGACGGCCTCGTCGCCGAGAGCCAGAACCGCTGGCCCTCGCTCGACCTCGACGTCGGCGGGATCAACAACCTGCTCGCGCCGCTGCTGCCGGCCGGCTTCTACTACAAGACCTTCATGTGGCCGAAGAAGGCGTGGACCTCCTTCTACGAGCCGAAGATCCGCGCCGCCGCCGGCCTCGGCCGCTCGCCGGGCGCCGCCGACGCCGACCGCTACACCCAGCATTACGCCCATTGCGAGGTGCTGGTGGTGGGCGGCGGCCCGGCCGGCCTTGCCGCGGCACTCGCCGCCAGCGACAGCGGCCAGCGCGTCGTGCTCTGCGACGAGCAGGCCGAATTCGGCGGCTCGCTGCTCAGCGAACGCCAGGCGATGATCGAGGGCCTGCCGGCCGCCGAATGGGCCGGGCAGGCGGCGGCGGAGCTTGCCGCGCGCGCCAATGTCACGCTGCTGACCCGCACCACCGCCTTCGGCTATTTCCCGCACAACATGATCGGCCTGTGCGAACGGGTGACCGACCATCTCGGCGTCGCCGATCCGCGCCTGCCGCGCGAGCGGCTGTGGCAGTTGCGGGCAAGGGAGGTCGTGATCTGCGCCGGCGCCCACGAGCGGCCGATCGTGTTCCCGGACAACGACCGCCCCGGCATCCTGCTGGCCGAGGCCGGCCGCACCTATGTCAACCGCTATGCGGTGCAGCCGGGGACGCGGGCGGTGGTGTTCACCGCCACCGATTCGGCCTACCGCGCCGCGCTCGACCTCAGGGCCGCCGGCATCAAGGTGGCAGCGATCGCCGACCTGCGGCCCGAGGCCAACGGTCCGTGGCCGACGATGGCGCGCAAGGCCGGCATCGACGTGCGCACCGGTACCAGCGTGACCGGCACCAGCGGCCGGCTGCGGATCCGGCAGGCGCAGCTTGCGCCGATCCGCGCCGACGGTTCGGTCGGCACGTCCGAGCCGGTCGCCTGCGACCTCCTGCTGATGTCCGGCGGCTTCACGCCCTCGGTCCATCTCTTCTCCCAGTCGCGCGGCAAGCTTGCCTGGAACGCCAACCTCGGCGCCTATCTGCCGGATGTCTCGGTGGAGGCCGAGCGGTCGGCCGGCGCCTGCCGCGGCGTCTACGGCCTCGAGGCCGTGCTCGCCGACGGCTTTGCGCAGGGCGCCGCCGCGGCGCGCGCGGCCGGCGGGACGACCTCGCCGGTACGCGGCCTTGCCGTGAAGGCCACCGACTGCGGCCACGACGCTTCATCGGCGCGGCGCCCCACAGCCGCAATCGCCTGTTCGCCAAGGCCTTCGTCGACTGGCAGAACGACGTCACCGCCAAGGACATCAAGCTTGCCACCCGCGAGGGCTTCCAGTCGATCGAGCACATCAAGCGCTACACGACGACCGGCATGGCCACCGACCAGGGCAAGACCTCGAACATGAACGCGCTCGGCATCGTGTCGGACGCGCTGGGCAAGCCGGTCACGGAGATCGGCCTCACCACCTTCCGCCAGCCCTACACGCCGACCACCTTCGGCATCTTCGCCGGCCATTCGCGCGCCGACCTGTTCGATCCGGTCCGCCGCACGCCGATCCACGGCTGGGCCGAGGCGAACGGCGCGGTGTTCGAGGACGTGGCGCTGTGGAAGCGCGCCCACTACTTCCCGCAGGCCGGCGAGGACATGCATGCCGCGGTGGACCGCGAATGCCTCGCGGTGCGCCGCTCGGTCGGCATCTTCGACGCGTCGACACTCGGCAAGATCGAGGTCGTCGGTCCGGATGCCGCCGAATTCCTCAACCGCATGTATGTGAACCCGTGGTCGAAGCTGGCGCCCGGCCGGCTGCGCTACGGCATCATGCTGCGCGAGGACGGCTTCGTCACCGACGACGGCGTCGTCGGGCGGATGGCGGACGACCGCTTCCACGTCACCACCACCACCGGCGGCGCGCCGCGCGTGCTGCAGATGATGGAGGACTATCTGCAGACCGAGTGGCCGGACCTCGACGTCTGGCTGACCTCGACCACCGAACAGTGGGCGGTGATCGCGGTGCAGGGGCCGAATGCGCGCAAGGTGCTGGAGCCGCTGGTCGAGGGGATCGACCTTTCGGCCGCGGCGATGCCGCACATGAGCGTCAAGGAAGGCCGGATCTGCGGCGTCCCGACCCGGCTGTTCCGGGTGTCCTTCACCGGCGAACTCGGCTTCGAGGTCAACGTGCCGGCCGATCACGGCCGGGCGGTGTGGGAGGCGATCGTTGCCGCCGGCGCGCCCTTCGGCATCACGCCCTACGGCACCGAGACCATGCACGTGCTGCGCGCCGAAAAGGGCTACATCATCGTCGGCCAGGAGACCGACGGCACGGCGACGCCGGACGATGTCGGCCTCGCCTGGGCGGTCGGCAAGGCCAAGAATGACTTCGTCGGCAAGCGCTCGCTGGCGCGGGCCTCGATGGCGGACCCGATGCGCAAGCAGCTCGTCGGCCTCCTCACCCACGATCCGAAGACCGTGCTGGAGGAAGGCGCGCAGATCGTCGTCGATCCCGCCGCCCCCGTGCCGATGCCGATGGTCGGCCACGTCACGTCGTCCTATCACAGCGCGGTGCTCGGCCGCTCGATCGCCCTTGCCGTCGTGAAGGGCGGACGGGCGCGAATGGGCGAGACCCTGCATGTGCCGATGCCCGGCGGCACGATCGCCGTCACCGTCACCGACCCGGTGTTCTACGACCCGAAGGGAGAGCGCCTCGATGGCTGATCTTTCGACGATGCGCACGCCTGCGATCGAAGCTCTCGTCACCGCCTCGCCGGCCTCGCACCTTGCCGCCCTCACGGCATTGCCGCCGCGCACCCGCTTCTCCTTCCGCGGCCGTCCGGCGGCGGTGACGGCCTTCGGTACCGTCCTCGGCTTCGACCTGCCGCAGGTGGCCTGCCGCTTTGCCGAGGACGGCGCGCGCCGCGCGCTGTGGCTCGGTCCGGACGAGTGGCTGGTGACGCTGCCGGACCGAGAGGCCACCGCCTTCGCAGGGGCCGCCGCCACGGCGCTCGCCGGCCTGCCGTCGAGCCTCGTCGACGTCTCGCAGCGCAGCCTCGCCCTCGCCGTCTCCGGCCCGATGGCGGCGCGGATCATCAACGCCGGCTGCCCGCTCGATCTGTCGCCGGATGCCTTCCCGGTGGGCATGTGCACCCGCACGCTGCTCGGCAAGGCCGAGATCGTGCTGTCGCGCACGGATGAGGCCCGCTTCGAGATCGACGTCTGGCGCTCGTTTGCCGACTATGTCTGGCGCCTGCTGGAAGAGGCACGCCGGGAGTTCGTCTGAGCCCCGGCCGGTCGGCCTTTCCGGAACAATTCCACATTCCGGCCCGCAAATTGCTGTAGATTGCCGACATCGTGTTGCAACGGCACGACACCGACATTCAGCAGGGCGGACGGAAGGCGGGACGGATGAAGCCGGTCGAGCGGACAGGCACAGCGGGAGTTCAGGCCGGAACGCGGACCATGACGGTCGGCTTCCTGCTGGCCAACCATTTCACGCTCTCGGCCTTCTCGCTGTTCGTCGATCATCTGCGGCTTGCTGCCGACGACGGGGATCGCTCCCGCCCGATTCTCGCCCGCTGGCACGTGATGGCGGCGCGGCCCGAGCCGATCCGGGCCAGCTGCGGCATCGCCGTCTCGCCCACCGCCGGCCTGCTCGATCCCACCCGCTTCGACTATATCGTCGTGATCGGCGGCCTGCTGCACGCCGGACAGGCCTTCGACGCCGACACGATCGCCTATCTGCACCGGGCGGCGGCCGCGAACATTCCGCTTGTCGGCGTGTGCACCGGCAGCTTCGTGCTTGCCCGCGCCGGGCTGATGACCGGGCGCAAGTGCTGCGTCTCCTGGTATCACTACCAGGACTTCCTCGACGAATTCCCGCACCATGCCCCGGTCGCCGACCGGCTCTACGTGATCGACGGCGACCGCATCACCTGCGCCGGCGGCGGCGGCACCGCCGACCTGGCCACCCATCTGATCGAGCGCCACATCGGCCGCTCCGTTGCCCAGAAGAGCCGGCACGTGCTGCTGCTCGACCGGGCGCGCGGCGCCGGCGAAGCCCAGCCGCACCCGCCCGTGGCCGAACAGGTGGCCGACGAGCGCGTGCGCCGGGCGCTGCTGCTGATGGAGCAGAACATCGCGACGCCGCTGCCGATCGCCGACATCGCCCGCCGGCTGCGGGTCTCGACCCGGCAGCTCGAGCGCCTGTTCCAGACCGTGCTGGGCCAGCGGCCGGCCGAATTCTATCGCCAGCTGCGGCTGCGCTACGCCCGCTTCCTGCTCGACACCACCGACCGCTCGGTGACGGCGATCGCGCTCGACGCGGGCTTTTCCGACTGCGCCCATTTCTCGCGGCAGTTCAAGGCGCTGCACGGCTTCACGCCCTCGAACTCCCGGCTGATGCCGCCGGAGGAAATCCCGTCGGCGCTCGCCGGCCAGAGGGTGTTCGGCTAGGCTTCACGAGAGGCGCAGGCTATGTCGCACGCGGACCGCGCCATGTCGCATTCAGCCAAGTCTCGGGGTCCGGCGCGACCCATTCTGACCTGATGACGCGGCGCGCGGGGGACGATCGTCGCCCGGCGCACGGGATGGAGACCTCCCATGCTCGACGTGACCCAGACCCCTCTGAAGGCCCTCCTGAAACGTCGCCGGCCCGGCTACTGCCTCGAGGCGCCCTTCTACACGTCCCCCGAGATTTTCGCCGCCGACATGGAGACGATCTTCCAGCGCCACTGGATCTTCGTTGCCGTCGAGGCCGACGTGCCGGAGCCGGGCGACAGCACCGTCGTCGACATCGGTGGAACCTCGGTCGTGATCGTGCGCGACGACGACATGAACGTGGTCGCCTTCCACAACGTCTGCCGCCATCGCGGCGCGCGGCTCGTGCACGACTACAAGACCTCGGTCGGCAACCTCGTCTGCCGCTACCACGCCTGGACCTACGGCCTCGACGGGCAGCTTCTCTACGCCGAGCATATGGGCGACCATTTCGACACCGCCTGCCACGGCCTCAAGAAGGTGCACATCCGCTCGCTGGAAGGCCTGCTGTTCCTCTGCCTTGCCGACGAGCCGCCGGCCGACTTCGACGTGATGGCCGACCTGATGACGCCCTATCTCGCCCCCCACGACCTGCGCAACACCAAGGTCGCCTTCGAGATGGACATCATCGAGCCGGGCAACTGGAAGCTGACGATGGAGAACAACCGCGAGTGCTATCACTGCGCGGGCAACCATCCGGAACTGACCGTGCCGCTGTTCGCCGAGGGCTTCGGCTTTGCCCCCGAACAGCTGGACGAGGCCGGCCGGCAGCAGGCCGAGCGCTACGCCTGCCTCGTCAACGACAATCACGGCGCCTGGGAGGCCTCGGGCTTTCCCTCGCGCTGCCTCGAACATCTCGACGACATGGTGACGGGCTTCCGCACCGAGCGCCTGCCGCTCGACGGCGACGCGGAATCCCACACGCTCGACACCAAGGCGGCCTGCCGCAAGCTGCTCGGCCGGTTCAACGACCCGAAGTCCGGCGCGCTGCATTTCTGGACCCAGCCCAACAGCTGGCATCATTTCATGGCCGACCACGCGGTGACCTTCGCGGTGTTCCCGATCGACGCCGAGCATTCCCTGCTGCGCACCAAGTGGCTGGTCCACAAGGACGCGGTCGAGGGCGTCGACTATGACGTGGAGAACCTGAAGGCCGTCTGGGTCGCCACCAACGACCAGGACTCGACGCTGGTCGGCTATTGCCAGACCGGCGCGCGCAGCCCGGCCTACGAGCCCGGCCCCTACTCGCCGCACACCGAGATGCTGGTGGACAAGTTCTGCAACTGGTACGTCGGCCGCATGACCGACGCCCACGGCGCCTGAGCGAAGGACTGCGTGATGACCGACGCCGTGGCCGGGTTCCTCGACCCCGCACTGCCGCTGTGGGACCCGGAGGCGGACGATGTGCTGGTCGTGCGCCAGGTTCGCGACGAGACCCGCGACGTTCGGACCTTCGTGATGTCGCCGCGCGAGCCGCGGCGCTTTTCCTACCGTCCCGGCCAGTTCCTGACCCTGGAGCTGACCCTCGGCGGCGAGACGATCAACCGCTGCTACACCATCTCCTCGGCGCCGACCCGGCCGGGGACGGTGTCGATCACGGTCAAGCGGGTGCCGGGCGGGCCGGTCTCCAACCACCTGCACGACACGCTGAAGGTCGGCTCCGAGATCCGCGCCGTCGGGCCGATGGGCGACTTCACCTTCGTGGAGCATCCCGCCCGCAAGTATCTGTTCCTTTCGGGCGGCAGCGGCATCACCCCGCTGATGTCGATGGCCCGCAGCCTGCACGACCTCTCCGACCCGCGCGACGTGGTGTTCGTGCATGCGGCCCGCTCGCCGGCCGACATCATCTTCCGCAACGAGCTGGAGCTGATGGCGCGCAACATGGCCGCCTTCCGCTTTGCGCCCGTGTGCGAGGCGGATGCGGCGGCCGAGCGCTGGACCGGCTATGGCGGCCGGCTGAGCCTGCCGATGCTGAAGCTGATCGCTCCCGACCTGATGGAGCGCGAGGTGTTCGTCTGCGGCCCCGCGCCGTTCATGGCGGCAGTGCGCGCCATGCTCACCGAGGCCGGCTTCGACATGGCCCGCCACCACGAGGAGAGCTTCGACTTCGGCGAGCTCGCCCGCGCCGAGCCTGAGGTGGCGGCCGAGGTCGAGGCGGCGGTGGACACGGGGGTGAAGACCTACCGGGTCGAGTTCACGAAGTCGAAGAAGGTGATCGAGGTCGCCGAGGACGCCTTCATCCTCGAGACCGCCCGCAAGGCCGGCATGCGCCTGCCCGCCTCCTGCACCAAGGGCATGTGCGGCACCTGCAAGTCGAAGGTCGTGTCCGGCAGCGTCGACATGAAACACGCCGGCGGCATCCGCCAGCGCGAGATCGACCAGGGCATGGTCCTGATCTGCTGCTCGCGGCCGACGAGCGATCTGGTGATCGAGAAGTAGAGGGTTGGGGGTGGGTTGAAGGGACACGCGGAGCCTGTCGCTCACCCCCCTCCCTGTCCCTCCCCCACAAGGGGGGAGGGACGCAAGATGCACCGGCCGTCGTCTCGCGAGAGTTCGGTTCGGCGAGAGGGGAGCAGGGAAGGAAGGCATCGCCTTCATCGTCCCCTCCCCCTTGTGGGGGAGGGACAGGGAGAGGGGTAGGCCACGACCCCGGCGCGATTGGCCGATAGCCTCGCACGTATCGAAACCACCAAGGATCCCGCCCATGCGCCCGACCATCTTCCTTCTCGCCCTCCTCCTCGCCGGCTGCTCGGCCGGCGTCGGGGTCGGCACCGCCACCGTGACCTCCGCGCCGGACGGAACGGTGACCGCGACCGGAAACGCCTATGGCTGCGGCGTGGCCGTGCCCGGCGGCCCGCCGCGCGCCGGCTGCGCGCCCGCGGCCGGGCGGATGGTGGTCACGCCCTGAGGGCTTTGCGGGCGGCGGGACACAGACCGAATTCGAGACCAGAGCGGGGGACCATCAGGCACCCCACCAGACCCACGGACACCGACGATGATCGCCAACGCCGACGCTCTCCTGAAACCGCTGACGATCAAGGGCCTGACCATCCGCAACCGGGTGATGTCGACCTCGCACGCCCCCGGCTACGGCAAGGACGGCAAGCCGCAGGAGCGATACCAGCTCTATCACGCGGAAAAGGCGAAGGGCGGCATCGGCCTGACCATGTTCGGCGGCTCGTCGTCGGTGGCGCTCGACAGCCCGGCGGCACCGTGGAACCAGATCTCGGTCGCCGACGACAGCGTGATCCCGTATTTCCAGCAGTTCGCCGAGCGGGTCCATGAGCACGGCGCCAAGCTGATGATCCAGCTCACCCACATGGGCCGGCGCACCAAGTGGGACACCGAGAACTGGTTCCCCACGGTCTCGGCCTCGGCGATGCGCGAGCCGGCGTCGCGCACGGTGCCCAAGGCGCTGGAGAAGGCCGAGATCCGCCGCATCGTCCGCGATTTCGCCGCCGCCGCCCGGCGCTGCAAGGAGGGCGGGCTCGACGGCTTCGAGATTTCCGCCGCCCACGGCCATCTCGTCGACCAGTTCTGGTCGCCGAGTTCCAACATCCGCACGGACGAGTATGGCGGCAGCCTCGAGAACCGGATGCGCTTCGGCATCGAGGTGCTGACCGCCATGCGCGAGGCGGTCGGCGACGACTATGTGATGGGCATGCGCATGTCCGGCGACGAGATGCTGGCCGGCGGCCTCTCGCACGAGGACTGCGTGGCGATCGCCTCGGAATACGCCCGCCGCGGCCTCGTCGACTTCCTCAACGTGATCGGCGGCCAGGCGCGCGACCACATCGCCCATGCCATCTCGCTGCCGAACATGTCCTTTCCCGTGGCGCCGTTCCTGTCGCTGGCAAGCGCGATCAAGCGCGAGGTGGACGTTGCCGTATTCCACGCCCAGCGGGTCACGGATCTGGCCACCGGCGCGCGGGCCGTTGCCGAGGGCCACGTGGACATGATCGCCATGACCCGCGCCCACATCGCCGACCCGCATCTCGTCAAGAAGCTGTCGGAGGGCCGGGCCGACGACATCCGCCAGTGTGTCGGCGCCGGCTACTGCATCGACCGCATCTATGTGGGCGGCGACGCGCTCTGTATCCAGAATGCGGCGACCGGGCGCGAGGCGACGATGCCGCATGTGATCGCCAAGGCCGAGCGGCGGCGCAAGATCGTCGTCGTCGGCGCCGGCCCGGGCGGTCTGGAGGCGGCGCGGGTTGCCGCCGAACGCGGCCATGCGGTCGTCCTGTTCGAGAAGGACAAGCTGGTCGGCGGGCAGGTCAACATCGCCGCGAAGGCCACCTGGCGCGAGGCGCTGTCGGGCATCCCGCGCTGGCTGCATGGACAGGTGGTGAAGCAGGGCGTCGACCTGCGCCTCGGCGTCGCGGCAACCCCCGAGATGGTGCTGGCGGAAAGACCGGACGTGGTGATTCTCGCCACCGGCGGCCGCGCCTCGAAGGGCCACGCCAGGGGCGCCGACCGGATCGCCACCACCGCCGAGGTGCTGGCCGGGGATGTCGAACCGACCGGTACGGTGCTGGTCTACGACGAGATCGGCGGCCACAACGCCGCCTCGACGGCGGAAGTGCTGGCCAAGCGCGGCTGCCTCGTGGAGGTGGCGACCCACGACCGGATGGTCGCCGAGGAGGTCGGCACCACCAACCAGCCGATCCACATGCGCGAGCTCTACAAGCTCGGTGTGGTGATGACACCGAACATGGAGCTGATGGAGGTCTACCCCGAGGGCAACCGCCTCGTCGCCGTGCTGCGCAACACGATGACCGACGCCGAGGAGGAACGGCTCGTCGACCGGGTCGTCGCCGACTACGGCACCCTGCCGGTGGACACGCTCTACCGCGGGCTCGCCGAGGGTTCGGTCAACGAGGGCCTGACCGACCAGGCGGCCATCGTCGCCGGCCGGCCACAGCCGTGGGAGGACGGCAAGGGCTACCAGCTCCACCGCATCGGCGACGCACTGACCGGCCGCAACATCCACGCGGCGCTCTACGACGCGCTGCGGCTCGTCAAGGACATGTGAGGGGATGATGCGCCGGCTCGCTGGTCCTCTTCGTCTCATGGGTCTCGGTTCTTCGGGCGCAGGTTCCTTGCGCGCGGACTCGGCATGCGCGGCCTCCCCCTCTCCCTGTCCCTCCCCCTCCAGGGGGGAGGGGACGATGGAGGATAGGCAGGCGGTTCTCGCCGTCGTTTCGCCGTATCGAAGCCTCGGCTTTGCGAAGGCCGGTTCAATCCTGCGTCCCCTCCCCCTCGAGGGGGAGGGACAGGGGAGAGGGGGGCAGCGTCGGCGAGGTGTGAATACCCTCGCGACCGTAACAACACGCCGCGTCCGGCCATGACCCCCGCCACCCTCCTCCCCCTCGCCGTCCTCGGCTGGTGCTCGCCGCCCTTGCCACCGGCCTTGCCCGCGCCGCCGTCTGGCGCAAGGGACGAACGGCACGTGTCGACTGGGTCCACGGTCTTGCCGCCCTGCCGAAACGCTATCTCCACGACGTCCACGCCGTGGTGGCGCGAGACGGATATGCATCGAACATGCATATGCTGGTGGCCGGCGGCCTGCTCGGGGCGAGCCTGCTGACGCTCGCCGGCCTGCTGCCGCCGCTGGCAAGCAGCGGTCTTTTCTGGTCCTTCATTGCCCTTGCCTTCACCGTCATGCTGATCGGCGCGCTGATGGTCGGCGCGCGGCGCATTCCGGACCGGCCGAAACGCCTGTCCGGCGGGCGGTTCCAGATCCTGCCCTTCCTGCTGCTCGGCTATGCCTTCGGCGGGGCGCTGGCCGCGCTCGGCAATGCCATCAACCAGCCGGCGCTCGGCTGGCCGGGGCTCGCCGTCTTCGCGGTCTCTGGCGCCGGTCTCGCGGTCTTCCTCAACCACGGACCGATGCGGCACGCGCTGGCCGGCGCCCTGCACCTCGTCGCCCACCCGCGCGCCGGGCGGTTCGAGGGCTGGCGCGAGACCGCGCTGGTGCCGGTGGATCTCGACCGCGCCGACAAGCTCGGTGTCGAGACCCCGGCGGACTTTGCCTGGAACCGGCTGCTCGGCTTCGACGCCTGCATCCAGTGCGGCCGCTGCGAGACGGCGTGTCCGGCCTTTGCCGCCGGCCAGCCGCTCAACCCGAAGCGGCTGATCCAGGATCTCGTGGCCGCGACCTTTCCGGACACGCCCGCCTATGCGGGCAGCCCCTATCCGAACGCCCGCGCCGTCGACGGCGCCCGCGGCCTCCACGCCCCGATCATCGGCGAAGGCGCGATGATCCATCCCGATACGCTCTGGTCCTGCACCACCTGCCGGGCCTGCGTGGAGGAATGCCCGATGATGATCGAGCATGTGGACGCCATCGTCGATCTTCGCCGCTTCCAGACCATGGAGCTCGGCCGCCTGCCGGCCAAGGCGGCGGTGCCGCTGATCGAGATGCGCGCCAACGAGGAGCCGGGCGGCCGGCCGCTCGCCGCCCGCACCGATTTTGCGGCCGGCGCGGCCCTTCCCGTGATCGGTGCGGCTGGCTGCGACGTGCTGCTGTGGCTCGGCGAAGGCGCCTATGACCTGCGCTACGGCCGCAGCCTGCGGGCGCTGGTCAAGCTGCTGCATCTGGCCGGCGTCGACTTCGCGGTGCTCGGCGCCGAGGAGCGCGACTGCGGCGATCTCGCCCGCCGGCTCGGCGACGAGGCGACCTTCCAGGATCTCGCCCACGCCAACATCGCGGTGCTGAAGACGAAGCGATTCCGCAGGATCGTCACCGCCGATCCGCATGCGCTGCACGTGATCCGCAACGAATACCCGCCTTCGGCGGCCGTTTCGAAGTGATCCACCACACCGCCTTTCTGGAGGACTCGCCGCCGCCGGGCGGCTGGTGCCCGGCCGGCTGGAGGGCGCGGTCACCTATCACGACCCCTGCTATCTCGGCCGCTACAACGGCGAGACGGAAGCCCCGCGCCGGCTGCTCGACCGCATGGGCGTCGCACGCTTCGAGATGGAGCGCTCCGGCCGGCGCTCGATGTGCTGCGGCGGCGGCGGCGGCGCGCCGGTCTCCGACATTCCCGGCGACACCCGCATTCCCGACCTGCGCATGGGCCAGGCCGCGGCGACCGGGGCGACCACGGTCGCCGTTGCCTGCCCGATGTGTACGGCGATGCTGGAGGGCGTCACCGGCGAGCGGCCCGAGGTGCGGGACGTCGCCGAACTGCTGCTGATGGCGGTGGAATCCCGGCAGGAGGCGCGCGCATGAGCCGGCCCGCCGCGACCCGCGCGCCGAGAAGGACGCCCGCCGC
>NZ_MCRJ01000091.1 GCF_001720135.1 Methylobrevis pamukkalensis | reverse complement strand
CAGGATGATCAGGTTCCTGCGAGCCCGGATCGTGCGGTTTCCGACGACATGGTGCCGCTCGACAGGCTCCGGCCTGCGATCTCGGCCATGATCCTCCGAGATCATCCGGATCTCGCCGCCGACGCTCTAATCCGGCGAACCGAGGCCAACCGGTATCGAATTGCCTATGTGGAGGAACTGATCCGCTCGGAGCGTGGTGAACTGTCCGATCTCGAAAGGCAGGTGACGCGCAGCCTCGTCGAAGGCGAACTCGTCTCGAGAAACGTCGAGGCAGAGGCGGATGCCCGCCGCAGCTTCGGCGAGCGGGTCTCCGACGGTCTTGCCGCATTCGGCGGAAGCTGGCGATTTCTCGGGGCCTTTGCCGGCTTCCTCGCGATCTGGATTCTTTTCAATGCCGCGCTGTCCGGCTCCGGGGGGTTCGATCCCTATCCCTTCATCCTGCTCAATTTGCTGCTGTCCTGCCTTGCGGCCATTCAGGCGCCCGTCATCATGATGAGCCAGCGACGCCAGGAGGAGAAGGACCGGCTGCGCTCGCTCAACGACTACCGGATCAATCTCAAGGCGGAACTTGAGATCAGACATCTCCACGAGAAGATCGACCACTTGATCTCGAAACAGTGGGAGCGGCTTGCGGAAATCCAGCGCCTGCAGATCGAGATGATGCAGGAAGGGCGCTGAATATCCGCCTCGTTCAGAGCGTATCGGCCCCGAACGTGTCGCAGGCGTCCATGCGGCCCGTGCGATAGCCGGCGTCGAACAGCGTTTGCGCTGGGCGCTGGTGCCGTGGTTGAAGCTCTCGGGGACGACGTAGCCCTGCGTCCGCTTCTGGATGGCGTCGTCGCCGATCTGGGTCGCGGCGTTCAGGGCCTCCTCGATGTCGCCGGTCTCCAGCAGGTTCTTGGCCTCGGCATCGTTGGCCCAGACCCCGGCGAAGCAGTCGGCCTGAAGCTCGACCCGCACCGACAGGGCGTTGGCCTGGGCGGTCGACAGCGTTTGGCGCCGGCGGTTGAACTCCGGCAGGACGCCGATCAGGTTCTGCACGTGATGGCCGACCTCGTGGGCGATGACATAGGCCTGCGCGAAGTCGCCGGGGGCGGCGAAGCGCTTGCGGAGCTCTTCGTAGAAGGCGAGGTCGATGTAGACCTTGCGATCACCCGGGCAATAGAACGGGCCGCTCGCCGCGCTCGCATAGCCGCAGGCCGACGAGACGCTGCCGGTGAAGAGGTGCAGGGTCGGCTCCGGGTAATCCTCCCCGGCGGCGGCAAAGATCTCGTTCCAGGTGTCCTCGGTCTCGGCGAGGACGACGGACACGAAGTCCTTCATCTCGTCGTCGGCCGCGCTCATCTGGCGCCCGCTCTCGTCGACGGCGGTGGGGCGCTGCGTGGTCGGGCTGTCGCCCATCATGCCGCCGAGATCGCCGGTGAGCAGCGTCAGCGGGTTGATGCCGAGGACCATCAGCACGATGCCGATGATGATCAGGCTGCCGATGCCAAGACCGCCGGACCGGCCGCCGGGCATGCGCCCGCCGCCGCGGCCGAAGGGATTGAGGCCGCCCCCGCCAAGTCCGCCGCCTCTGAAGCCGCCGCCCCCTGATCTGCGCGAATCCTCGACATTGCTGCTCTGCCTGCGTCCGCGCCAGCGCATGTGGTCTTCTCCCTGTTGCAGCAGCCGCGGGACATGCCTCGGCCGCGCGCCCGCCCACAAGTGGGGAGAGCGTACCGCCGAGGGTTCCAGAGCCAGAGCTTTTCGACTATAAGCCCCGCCAGCCCGACTGCTTCAAGAAGAAACGCTCGCCGCGATCCGCGCGTTCCGCGCGCGATGACTCTCGGCCGCGCGACATTGCGAGACCCGATGCCGAAACGCTCCGACATCCGTTCCATCCTCATCATCGGCGCCGGCCCGATCGTCATCGGACAGGCCTGCGAGTTCGACTATTCCGGAACGCAGGCGTGCAAGGCGCTGCGCGCGGAGGGCTACCGGATCATTCTCGTCAACTCCAATCCGGCGACGATCATGACCGATCCGGATCTGGCGGACGCGACCTACATCGAGCCGATCACGCCCGAAGTGGTGGCCCGGATCATCGAGAAGGAGCGGCCCGACGCGCTGCTGCCGACCATGGGTGGCCAGACCGCGCTCAACTGCGCCCTGTCGCTGCGCAGGATGGGCGTCCTGGAGAAGTTCGGCGTCGAGATGATCGGCGCCACCGCCGAGGCGATCGACAAGGCCGAGGACCGGGAGCTGTTCCGCGACGCGATGACCAAGATCGGGCTGGAGACGCCGAAATCGCGGCTCGCCCACTCGCTGCTCGAAGCGCTGCCCGCCCTCGACGAGATCGGCCTGCCGGCGATCATCCGGCCGTCCTTCACCATGGGCGGCACCGGCGGCGGCATCGCCTACACCCGCGAGGAGTTCATCGAGATCGTCGAGCGCGGCGTCGACGCCTCGCCGACCAACGAGGTGCTGATCGAGGAATCGGTGCTCGGCTGGAAGGAATACGAGATGGAGGTCGTCCGGGACCGGGACGACAACTGCATCATCGTCTGCTCGATCGAGAACATCGACCCGATGGGCATCCACACCGGCGATTCGATCACGGTGGCGCCGGCGCTGACGCTGACCGACAAGGAATACCAGATCATGCGCGACGCCAGCCTCGCGGTGCTCCGCGAGATCGGCGTCGAGACCGGCGGCTCGAACGTGCAGTTCGCCGTCGATCCGGCCACCGGGCGGATGATCGTCATCGAGATGAACCCGCGCGTGTCGCGCTCCTCGGCGCTGGCCTCCAAGGCGACGGGCTTCCCGATCGCCAAGGTCGCGGCCAAGCTTGCCGTCGGCTACACGCTCGACGAACTGGAGAACGACATCACCGGCGGCGCGACGCCGGCGGCCTTCGAGCCGACCATCGACTACGTCGTCACCAAGATCCCGCGCTTTGCGTTCGAGAAGTTCCCCGGCGCCGAACCGCTGCTGACCACCGCGATGAAGTCGGTAGGCGAGGTGATGGCGATCGGCCGGTCCTTCCCGGAAAGCCTGCAGAAGGCGCTGCGCGGCCTCGAGACCGGGCTTTCCGGGCTCGACGAGATCAGGATCGCCGGCCTCGGGGAAGGGGACGACAAGAACGCGATCCGCGCCGCCCTGGCCCGCCCGACGCCGGACCGGCTGCTGGTGTGCGCCGAGGCGATGCGCCACGGCTTCACGGTCGAGCAGATCCACGACGCCTGCAAGATCGACCCGTGGTTCCTCGACCATCTGAAGGCGATCGTCGACACCGAGGAGAAGGTCCGCAGCCACGGCCTGCCGTCCACCGCCGGCCAGTTCCGGCGCCTCAAGGGCATGGGCTTCTCCGATGCCCGGCTGGCAAAGCTCGCCGGCCTCACGGAAGCCGAGGTCTCGGCCCTGCGCGCCGATCTCGACGTGCATCCGGTCTACAAGCGCATCGACACCTGCGCGGCCGAGTTCGCCTCGCCGACGGCCTACATGTATTCGAGCTACGAGGTGCCCTTCGCCGGCATTCTCGCCGACGAGGCGCAGACCTCGGACCGCGACAAGGTGGTGATCCTCGGCGGTGGTCCGAACCGGATCGGCCAGGGCATCGAGTTCGACTATTGCTGCTGTCATGCCGCCTTCGCGCTGAAGGATGCCGGCTATGAAGCGATCATGGTCAACTGCAACCCGGAGACGGTGTCGACCGACTACGACACCTCCGACCGGCTCTACTTCGAACCGCTGACCGCCGAGGACGTGCTCGAGATCCTCAAGCGCGAGCAGCAGACCGGCCGTCTCCACGGCGTGATCGTGCAGTTCGGCGGCCAGACGCCGCTGAAGCTCGCCGACGCGCTGCAGAAGGCCGGCATCCCGATCCTCGGCACCTCGCCGGACGCGATCGACCTCGCCGAGGACCGCGACCGCTTCCAGAAGCTGCTGGTGGAACTCGGGCTGAAGCAGCCCAACAACGGCATCGCCAAGTCCGGCGCCGAGGCCCGCGCCATCGCCGAACGCATCGGCTATCCGGTGGTGATCCGTCCGTCCTACGTGCTCGGCGGCCGGGCGATGGAGATCGTCCACGACACCGCGCAGCTCGAACGCTACATCACCGAGGCGGTGGTGGTGTCGGGCACCTCGCCGGTGCTGATCGACGGCTATCTCGCCGACGCGATCGAGGTCGACGTCGACGCGCTCTGTGACGGCAAGGACGTGTTCGTCTGCGGCATCATGGAGCATATCGAGGAGGCCGGCATCCATTCGGGCGACAGCGCCTGCTCGCTCCCGCCCTATTCGCTGACGCCGGAAACGATCGCCGAGCTGAAGCGGCAGACGACCATGATGGCGCTGGCGCTCGAGGTCGGCGGCCTCATGAACGTGCAGTTCGCGATCAAGGACGGCGACATCTACGTGCTCGAGGTCAACCCGCGCGCCTCGCGCACGGTGCCCTTCGTCGCCAAGACCATCGGCATTCCGGTGGCCAAGATCGCGGCGCGGATCATGGCCGGCGAAAGCCTTGCCAGCTTCGCGCTGGTCGAGCGGCCGCTGAAGCATGTGGCGGTGAAGGAGGCGGTGTTCCCCTTCGCCCGCTTCCCCGGCGTCGATACGGTGCTCGGTCCGGAAATGCGCTCGACCGGCGAGGTCATGGGCCTCAACGGCGATTTCGCCGTCGCCTTCGCCAAGTCGCAGCTCGGCGCGGGCAACCGGGTGCCGACCGAGGGCGCGGTGTTCGTCTCGGTGAAGGACGCCGACAAGCCGCGGATCCTCGACGCCATGCGCCGGCTGGAGGCGATCGGCTTCCAGATCCTCGCCACCTCGGGCACCCAGCGCTGGCTGGCCGAGCACGGGGTCGCCTGCACCAAGGTCAACAAGGTGCTGGAAGGCCGGCCGCATATCGTCGACGCGATCAAGAACGGCGGCGTGCAGCTGGTCTTCAACACCACCGAGGGCGCGCAGGCGCTGGCGGACAGCCGGTCGCTGCGCCGGGCGGCGCTCTTGCACAAGGTGCCCTACTACACGACGCTGGCCGGTTCGCTGGCGGCGGCACGGGGCGTGGAGGCCTGGGTTTCCGGTGAGGCCGGCGTCCGGTCGCTGCAGGAATATTTCCTCGACGCCGGCTGATATTGAAATTCTCGCCGCCTTCGGTTTTGATGGAGCCAGGCGGCCGGGAGTGCCGCGGCGCCGCATCGCTGCGGCCATGCGAAATCGAAGATGTGGAGGGCGCCGGCGCGGCGCGACTTGAACCCGCGCCGACCAGCCATCAAGTCAGGCTGCAGGCGGGCGAGGGAGCGGAGTTCCCTTGCCCCATGTGGCATGATCATGTCGATGTCCGGCGGACCGCTGTGGCGCCGGTGACATGATCTTTTCCGACGGAGACCCGGGGGAACGAAATCGGTGATTCGCCGGTTCGTCCTGCCGGAGACGGCGGATCGACGCGAGGGTCATGGATGGCCGGTCGGGAGGGGAGACGCCTCTTCCGCGGCCAAGATCCGGATGCTCGACACCTGTGTATTTGCGTGCCCGGCGCCACTGGCGCCGGGCGCTCTGCTTTTTTGTGAAAGGCTTGAAGACCCATGGAAAAGGTTCCGATGACCGCGAGCGGCCACGCCGCGCTCGAAACGGAATTGCAGCGCCGCAAGTCCGAGGATCGTCCGCGCATCATCCAGATGATCGCGGAAGCGCGTGCGCATGGCGACCTTTCGGAAAACGCGGAGTATCACGCCGCCAAGGAGCAGCAGAGCCTCAACGAGGGCCGCGTCTCTGAGATCGAGGACCTGCTCTCGCGGGCCGAGATCATCGACGTCTCCAAGCTGAGCGGCAGCACGATCAAGTTCGGCGCGAAGGTGACGCTGGTCGACGAGGATACGGAAGAAGAGAAGACCTATCAGATCGTCGGCGACGTCGAAGCCGATGTGAAGCTCGGCCGCATCTCGATCTCCTCGCCGATCTCGCGCGCCCTGATCGGCAAGGCGGTCGGCGACACGGTCGAGGTGGCCGCCCCCGGCGGCGCGCGCTCCTACGAGATCCTGAAGGTCGTCTACGGCTGATCTGTCGCTGATCGAGGCCGGGACATGTCCCGGCCGCGCAGGCCTTTCGCCAGACGCTTCACCCGTCCGGCGTCCGTCCTCCTCCGATCAGGCCGAACCGAGGAAGCGGCCGAGCTGCTTGACGCGCTTGCGCAGCGAGCGGACGAGCCGCTGCAACAGCGTCATTGCCTTTTTCGGCTGTGGCGCGGACGAAGGCCGATCATGCTGATGTCGGGGCGCGCATTGAGAAGGACGTCGGCCGCAACAGGTCGAACCGGCCACAACCGGTGATGACGACGGTGTAGGGCAGAATGGGGGGTACGGGAGAACTCATGGCGGGTGCTCTTGACTTTTCGCCCCGGCAGACGATGGTCGCAGCCGGCTGCGCAAGGCGGCGGGCAGGGTCTGCCGGCGTGGCGGGTCGCCGGTTTCTTATCTCAGCTGCCCGGGTTCGTCCATGAAGCAAGCCGATGGCCACGAGGCCCGCCAGAAACTCTCCTGCTACATCCGGACCCTCAACGAGGAGCGGATGATCGGCCGCGTGATCGCCGCCGCGCAGCAGGCGGCTGACGAGGTGCTGATCGTCGACAGCGGCTCCACCGACCGCACGATCGAGATCGCCGAGGCGGCGGGCGCCCGCGTGCTGCGCCAGCCGTGGCTCGGCAACGGCGCACAGAAGCGGGCCGGCGAGGAGGCAGCCAGCCACGACATCCTGCTCGACCTTGACGCCGACGAGATCGTCTCGCCCGAACTTGCCCGGGAGATCCGGGCGCTGATGGCGTCCGACAGGATGGCTGCCGTCCATGACCTGAAGCTCGTGACCGTGGATCCGACTGGCCGCGCCTGGACGAAGAGCGCGGTGGCCTTCCGCCGCAAGCTCTACGACCGCCGCGTCATCCGCATGCCGGATCACAAGGCCTGGGATCAGCTGGAGATTCCCAAGGGTCTCACCGTCGGCCGGCTGCAGGGCACGCTGTTTCACCATTCCTTCCGCGATCTGGAGCAGTTTGCGGCCAAGCTCAACCGCGTGAGCACGGTGCGGGCCCGTGAGGTCGGGCGCAGCTCGAAGACGAGCGCGGCGCTGCGCGTCGTGTTCGCCCTGCCGGTCTATTTCCTCAAGCATTTCCTCCAGCGCGGCCTTTGGCGCCTCGGGGTCTACGGCGTGGCCATCTCCGGCCTCTCCGCCTATGGACGCTGGCTGCGCGACGTGAAGGTCTACGAGGCCATGTTGATCGCGGAGCGGAGCCGGGAGACCCGATGAGTCGGACGCCCGCCGGAGAAGGGGCGCGGACCGCCCTCGTCGTCACCCAGTGCTTCCCGCCGGACACAGGCGGCATCGAGAATCTGATGGGCGGCCTCGCGGAGGCGCTGTCCCGCCAGCACGACGGTCGAGGTGTTCGCGGACGGCGTGCCGGATGCGGGCGACTCCGCCCGATCCTATCCCGTCCACCGGATCTCGGGCTTCAAGCCGCTGCGCCGCTGGCTGAAGGCGCGGGCCGTTGCCCGACGTCTCTCGCGCGGCGATGTCGACGTGATCTTCTGCGACAGCTGGAAGAGCCTCGAACGCCTGCGACCCGGCGCCGTTCCGGTCGCATGTCTTGCTCATGGCACGGAGTTTCCCCCTGCGCCATCCTCGCGAAAGAGCCGACGGATCAAGCGATCGCTTTTCAAGGCAGGCCGCGTGCTGGCAAGTTCGCACTTCACGGCCGGCCTCCTCGAACCTTACGTCGCGAAGGAGCGGATCACGGTTGTCACGCCTCCGATCGATCCCCAGCCGATTCCCTCCGTCCACGCGATCGACGGCTTGCGTCAACGGATCGGGGAAGGGGAGGTGATCGCCACCCTCTGCCGCCTTGAGCCGCGCAAAGGGGTGGACCGCCTGATCTCGGCCCTGCCGGCCTTGCTTGCGACATATCCGGCCCTGAAGCTTGCTGTTGGCGGAAGTGGGGCCGATCGGACTCGCCTCAAGACCCTCGCGGGCACTCTTGGTGTCGCCGACAGCGTGGCGTTTCTCGGCCGTCTGTCGGACGACGAAAAATCGGCGCTGTTCCAGGAGGCCACGATCTTCGCCATGCCCTCGCGGCGCGAAGGCGCCTCCGTGGAGGGCTTCGGCATCGTCTACATGGAAGCCGCCTGGTTCGGCACGCCCTCGCTGGCCGGCCTCGACGGCGGGGCGGGCGACGCGGTGCAGGACGGGGTCACGGGCAGGCTGTGCGACGGGGCGGACCAGGCCAGCGTCACCGCGGCGCTCCTGTCCATGCTCGGGAATCCGGAGAGGCTGGCGCAGATGGGCGAGGCGGCCCGCCGTCGCGCATCCGGCGAAATCTGGGATAGGAAGGTGGCGGACTATCTTGGCGGCATTGTCGGTGGATGACGGCGGGGCGCGTGCCTGCGATCCCTGCGGCATTCCGGTCCGGATCGGCGCTCCGTCTCCATGTTCCGTGTTGCCCTGTTCATGAGGCCCCGATGTCGAGGGATCCGATCCGTTGAGCGCGCCCGTCCTCCTTCAGCTCCTGCCCGCCCTCGGTGACGGCGGCGTCGAGAAGAGTGCGGTCGAGATGGCCGGGTTTCTGGTCGCCAAGGGGTGGACCAGCCTCGTCGCCAGCGGCGGCGGCGATCTCGTTCCGGCGGTCGTGGCGGCGGGTGCGCGGCATGTGGCGCTGCCGGTCGGCGCCAAGTCGCCCTTCGCGATCCTCGCCAATGCCCGGCGGATCGCGGCCCTGATCGACCGCGAGGGCGTGGACGTGGTCCATGCCCGATCAAGGGCGCCGGCCTGGGCCGGCTGGCTCGCGGCCCGGCATCTTTCGCGCCGCAAGCCGGCGTTTCTCACCACGTTCCACGGGCTGTACGGCCACGGCAACGCATTGAAGCGCAGTTACAATGCGGTGATGCTGAAGGGGGCGGTGACGATCGCCAACTCCCGCCACATCGCCGATCACATCGTCGCGGTCTATGGCTACCCGCGCGCGCGGATCGTGATTGCCCCGCGCGGCGTCGACATCGCGGCCTTCGACCCGGCCGCGCTGCCGGCGGGAACGCGCGAGGTGGTGCGCACCGAGCTCGGCGTTCCGCCCGACGCCGCGCTGCTGCTCATGGTCGGCCGGCTGACGCGCTGGAAGGGCCATGAGAGCCTGATCCGGGCGCTGGCCCGCGTCGACCGCCCGTTCGTCTGCGCCCTTGCCGGCGAAGGCGGGGACGACGGCTATCGCGCCGAGCTGCAGCAGCTTGCCGCCGCCGAAGGGGTGGCGGACAGCCTGCGTTTCCTCGGCAGCCGGCGTGACATTGCCGCCCTCGATGCGGCCGCCGATCTCGCCTTCTCCTGCTCCATCCGGCCGGAGGCATTCGGACGTGTTGCGATCGAGGCGATGGCGATGGGCACGCCGGTGATCGCCACTGCCCATGGCGGCAGTCTCGAGACCGTGGGGGACGGCGAGACCGGCTGGCTGGTTCCGCCCGGCGACGTGGCGGCGATCACTGCCGCCGTCGAGGCCACGCTCGGCGATCCGGTGCGGGCGGCGGCGATGGGGCAGGCGGGGCGGCAGCGCGTGCTGGCGGGGTTCACGACACGGGCGACCTGCGAGAGGGAATTCGAGGCGATTTCGCGTGCGCTGGCGATCCATCGCGGCGACACGAGGCCGGTCTCCCATGGCTGAGACGAGCGCGCTGCCAGGCGATCCGGCGCAGCGTCCCCGGGCCATCGTGATCTCGACCGGCAAGCGCGGCCACGACATCAAGGGCATCGGCGTCGCCGAGCATCTCGGGCTTGAACCCGAGGTCCGCACCGTCCGGCTGTCGCCGCCATGGTCGTGGATCGCGCCGCGCGGCCGTCCGCCGCTGCCCCCCGGCCTGCAGGGGCCGCCGTGGCCGGATCTCGTCTTTGCTTCGGGCAGGCGGACCATCCCGCTGGCGCGCGCGCTGAAGCGGCAGCTCGGATCGTCGGTCTTCGTGACGATCTTCGACGATCCGGGTCCGTCGCCGGACGAATTCGATCTCGTCTGGACCAGCCTTCACGACGATGTGGCCGGCGACACGATCCTGCGCACCCTGACCGCGCCGCACCGGCTCACCGCGCACGGGCTTGCGACGGAGGGCGCCGCGCTGGCGGCGCGTCTCGGGCTCGATCCGGGCGACGCGCCGATCCTCGGCGTGGTGCTCGGCGGGCCCTCGAAGGTCTATCGCTTCGGCGAAGCGAGGGGGCACGGCTTGCCGCGCAGCTTGCCGGCCTGCAGCGCGAGAGCGGGGCCCGCATTCTCGTGGCCGGGTCGCGCCGCACACCGGCGGACGTGATGGCGCGCCTGTCGGCGGTGCTCGATCCGGCGCGCAGTGCGGTGTTCGAAGCAGGCAGCGACGCCCCCTATCACGGGGTGCTCGGGCTGGCGAGCCACCTTCTCGTCAGCTGCGACAGCGCCAACATGATCGGCGAGGCGGCCTTCACCGGCCGGCCGGTGTTCGCCCTGCCGCTGCCGGGTGGCTCGGCCAAGTTCGCGCGCTTTCATCTGGGGATGACCGGCAGCGGCGCCCTGCGCTGGTTCGAGGGCCGGCTTGCCGACTGGACCTATGCCCCGATAAACTCCACGCCGACGATCGCGGACGAGATCCTGCGGCGGCTGCCGCCGGATCTCCGGCAGCGCATGCCCGCTCCCCGCTGAGCGCAGGGTTTTCAACGGTCGCGGAAACGACCATATACCCGCCCGGTAACGAGGCGGTCGAGAGAGGCTCCATGGCACATCATCACAGCAGGGTCCTGATCCTTGGCTCCGGGCCGGCAGGCTACACCGCGGCGATCTACGCCGCCCGCGCGATGATGGAGCCGATGCTCGTCGCCGGGCTCCAGCCGGGCGGCCAGCTGACCATCACCACCGACGTCGAGAACTATCCGGGCTTTGCCGATGTCGTGCAGGGGCCGTGGCTGATGGAGCAGATGCGCGCCCAGGCCGAGCATGTCGGCACGCGCATGGTGTCGGACATGATCGTGTCGGCGGACCTGTCGCGCCGGCCGTTCCGCCTCGTCGGCGACAGCGGCGATACCTACACCTGCGATGCGCTGATCATCGCGACGGGGGCGCAGGCCCGCTGGCTCGGCCTGCCGTCCGAGCAGAAGTTCCAGGGCTTTGGCGTTTCCGCCTGCGCGACCTGCGACGGCTTCTTCTACAAGAACAAGCACGTGATCGTGGTCGGCGGCGGCAACACCGCGGTCGAGGAGGCGCTGTATCTCACCCATCACGCCGACAAGGTCACGGTCGTCCATCGCCGCGAGGAGTTCCGGGCCGAGCGCATCCTGCAGGAGCGCCTGTTCCGGCATCCGAAGATCGAGGTCGTGTGGAATTCGGTCATCGACGAGGTGCTCGGCAAGGATGGCTTTCCGCCGTCGGTCACCGGCGCGCGCCTCAGGAACATCATCACCGGCGAGACCACGGACATGGAGATCGACGGCATCTTCGTCGCGATCGGTCATGCGCCGGCCTCGGGCCTCTTCGCCGACCAGCTCCGGCTCAAGGCGGGCGGCTACATCTGGACCGCGCCGGATTCGACGCAGACCAGCGTCGAGGGCGTGTTCGCGGCCGGCGACGTCACCGACGACGTGTTCCGCCAGGCGGTGACCGCCGCGGGCATGGGCTGCATGGCCGCGCTCGAATCCGAGCGCTATCTGTCGGCGATCGTCCAGACGGCCGCTGCGGCCGAATGAAGGGCGCCGGCTTCGGCCGGCGGCCTTGTCCCACGAAGTTTGTCGCCGTGCCGGCCGGGAATCTCTTGCTTTTCTCTGCCGGCGAGCCATGTGATCTTTGCTTCGACTGCCATGATGAGACCATCATGAGCTTCTAGCGAAGTCGAAGGGCGGATGCGCGGACGGGTGCGCCGCCCGCATTGGGCAGGGCACGGCCGGAACAGCCACGGGAACGGCGGCCGGCGGTGTGTCGGGAGGATCTGATGGATTGGGACAAGCTGCGCATTTTCCACGCCGCCGCGCGGGCGGGGAGCTTCACGCATGCGGGCGATGTCCTGAACATGAGCCAGTCGGCGGTGAGCCGGCAGGTGAGCGCGCTGGAGCAGGACCTCAGCGTCCCGCTGTTCCACCGCCACGCGCGCGGCCTGATCCTGACCGAGCAGGGTGAGCTTCTCTACCGCACCACCCACGAGGTGATGATGAAGCTCGAGGAGGTGCAGAGCCGCCTCACCGATTCGCGCGAGCGCCCCTCCGGCAGCCTGCGGGTCACCACCACGGTTGGTCTCGGCTCGACCTGGCTGACCGCCCGCGTCCACGAATTCATCGACCTCTATCCGGAGGTCCAGCTCCAGCTGATCCTCGACGACGACGAACTCGATCTGGCGATGCGTCAGGCCGACGTCGCGATCCGCCTGCGCCAGCCGGTGCAGCCGGACCTCGTCCAGCGCAAGCTGTTCACCGTGCATTTCCATCTCTACGCCTCGCCGGCCTATGTGAAGCGCTTCGGCAGCCCGCACACGATCGACGAGCTCGACAGCCACCGGATCGTTACCTTCGGCGTGGCGGCGCCGGCCTATCTGCGCGACATGAACTGGCTGGAGACGGCCGGCCGGCCCTACGAGAACCCGCGCATTCCCGTGCTGCGGGTCAACAACGTCGTGGCGATCAAGCGCGCGGTCCAGCGCGGCATCGGCATCGCGCTTCTGCCGGACTATCTGATCGAGCCGGATTCGGGACTGACGCAGCTCATCCCCGAGGTCGACCTGCCGTCCTACGACACCTATTTCGTCTACCCGGACGAACTGCGGAACTCCGCCCGCGTCCACGTCTTCCGCGATTTCCTCGTCAACAAGGCCCAGCGCTGGGCCTATTGAGAGCGCAGGACACGGCAGCGTCAGCCGAGACGACAGATCGACCCTCATGAAAAAGCCCCGGCGGATCGCTCCGCCGGGGCTTTTCATGAGGGTGATGGCTTGGAGTTCGGCGGAGGCCGCCGACCCGTCAGCGTTCGGCGACCGCCGGCTCGCCCTTGCGCTCGCGGATGAGGTTCACGAAGCGGGTGAACAGGTAGTGGCTGTCACGCGGGCCGGGCGAGGCTTCCGGGTGATACTGCACCGAGAACACCGGCTGGTCCTTCAGCCGCAGGCCGCAGTTCGAGCCGTCGAACAGCGACACGTGGGTCTGCTCGACGGTGTCCGGCAGGCTGGCCGCGTCGACCGCGAAGCCGTGGTTCATCGAGGTGATCTCGACCTTGCCGGTGGTGTGGTCCATCACCGGATGATTCGCGCCGTGGTGACCCTGGTGCATCTTGGCCGTGGTGCCGCCCAGCGCGAGGCCGAGCATCTGGTGGCCGAGGCAGATGCCGAAGGTCGGGATGCCGCGGGCCACGATCTCGCGGATCGCCGGCACGGCATATTCGCCGGTCGCGGCCGGATCGCCCGGACCGTTGGAGAGGAACACGCCGTCCGGCTGGTGGGCGAGGATGTCCTCGGCCGTGGCGGTGGCCGGCAGCACCGTCACGCGGCAACCCTGATCTGCAAGAAGGCGCAGGATGTTGCGCTTGATGCCGTAATCGACGGCCACCACATGATGGACCGGCGCCGTCTGGCGGCCGTAGCCTTCGGTGAGGCTCCAGGTCGTCTCGTCCCAGGTGAAGGTCTGGCCGGTGGTCACGTCGATCGCAAGATCGAGGCCTTCGAGGCCGCTCCAGGCTGCCGCCTGCGCCTTCAGCGCCGGAATGTCGAAGCGGCCGTCCGGATCATGGGCGATCACGGCGTTGGGCATGCCCTTCTCGCGGATGAGCGCGGTGAGCGCCCGCGTGTCGATGCCGGAGATGCCGATGACGCCGCGTGCGGCGAGCCAGGCGTCGAAGCGCCGCGAGGCGCGGTAGTTCGACGGATCGGTGACGTCGGCCTTCAGGACGCAGCCGCGCACGCCCGAGGCGCCGGCCATGTTGACCGTCTCGATGTCCTCGTCGTTGACGCCGACATTGCCGATGTGCGGGAAGGTGAAGGTGATGATCTGGCCGGCGTAGGAGGGATCCGTGAGGATCTCCTGATAGCCGGTCATCGCCGTGTTGAAGCAGACTTCGCCGACCGCAATGCCGCGCGCGCCAAGTCCGAAGCCTTCGATCACGGTGCCGTCGGCAAGCACCAGAAGGGCGGTCGGGGTCGGTTCGGCCCAGGGATGGCCGTCGGCGGATTGGGTCATTCGCTTCGTGTCCGTTGCCGTGCGCCAGCGGCTGCCGGGAAATGGCGCGCTTCTAGATCGTGATGCGGAGAGACGGGGAATGCCGTCGTGACGCCGCGGTCTCGCAGTCGGCCGTGGCAGCCCCCACGAGAATGCGCGTCTCGAGGGAGCTTTCTGAAGATCCATGCGAAAATTCAGGGCTCACCGGCCGTGCAAACTCGGATAATGTCGTCGGCGCTGGCTTTGGGCATGCTGCCGGGCGCCGGCTGGCACCCGCGACGGCGCGACATTATGCGAAAGGGGCATCGCAGTCAATGGCCGGAATACGATGGAAAAATCATTGAAATCAACGGTTTACTCGTCTATCCCCCGTTGTCTTGCAGGCCGGGGCGGCCAGGATGCCGCGCCGGTCGCAGAAGGAGTGATCCATGCGTAATGCCATCGACGAGGCGCTGAAACAGTCCCTCAAGGCACAGAACAAGCGTCGCGTCTCGACCCTGCGGCTGATCAACGCCGCGATCCAGGATCGCGACATCGCCGCGCGCGGCACGGGGCGCAGCAACGTCAGCGATGACGATGTGATGCAGATCCTCGCCAAGATGATCAAGCAGCGCGAGGAGTCCGCCCGGATGTACGAGGAGGGCGGCCGGCTCGAGCTTGCCGAGCAGGAGCGCGAGGAAAGCGAGATCATCCGCGAGTTCCTGCCCAAGCAGGTCTCGGAAGACGAGATGAAGTCGATCTGCAAGGGCGTGGTCACCGAGACGGGGGCCCACGGCCTGCGCGACGTCGGGCGCTGCATGAGCACGCTCAAGGAGCGCTACCCGGGCAAGATGGACTTCGCCAAGGCGAGCGGCGTGGTGAAGACGCTGTTGACGGAAGGCTGAGGCGGGCCGGCCGGCTCGCGTCAGGCCGTGCCTTCCTGTAGGGTCGCCCCATGCGCTTCACTCCCCAGATCCTCGATGACATCCGGACCCGACTGACGATCTCGGAGGTCGTCGGCCGCAAGGTGACCTGGGACAAGCGCAAGTCGCAGCCGGGGCGCGGTGATTTCTGGGCCTGCTGTCCGTTTCATGGCGAGAAGTCACCGTCGTTCCATTGCGACGACCGGCGCGGCATCTACCACTGCTTCGGCTGCGGGGCCTCCGGCGACCACTTCAAGTTCCTGACCGAGACCGAGGGCCTGTCCTTTCCCGAGGCCGTCGAACGGCTGGCGCAGGATGCGGGCGTGACGCTGCCCACCGCCGATCCCGGCCAGGCGAAGCTGGCGGCCGCCCGCAAGGAGCTCGCCGACGTCACCGAGATCGCCGCCAAGTTCTTCCACGCCCGGTTCCGGGCCCCGGAGGGGCGCGAGGCGCGCGACTATGCCAGCCGGCGCGGCCTTGAGCCGACCACGCTGGCGCTGTTTCGCGTCGGCTATGCGCCGGCCGAGCGCGATGCCCTGAAGCGGCATCTCCTTGCCGAGGGCGTCAGCGAGGCGATGGCCGTGGAGGCCGGGCTGCTGATCGAGCCGGAGGGGGGCAGGGCGACCTACGACCGCTTCCGCGGCCGGCTGATGATCCCGATCGCCGACGAGCGCGGCCGCGTCGTCGCCTTCGGCGGCCGCACGCTCGATCCCAAGGGCGAGCCGAAATATCTCAATTCGCCGGAGACGCCGATCTTCCACAAGGGATCGATGCTGTTCAACATCCACCGGGCCCGCGAGAGCGCCCACAAGGCCGGGTCGATCATCGTCACGGAGGGCTATCTCGACGCCATCGCCGTGGCGCAGGCCGGGGTGGAGAATGTGGTGGCCGCGCTTGGCACCGCCTTTACCGAGGATCACATCCACCGCCTGTGGCGGCTGGCGCCCGAGCCGATCATCTGTTTCGACGGCGACCGCGCCGGCGTTGCCGCCGCCCACCGGGCCATGGACCGGATGCTGCCGCTGCTGAAATCCGGCTTCTCCTTCAATTTCTGCTTCCTGCCCGACGGCAAGGACCCCGACGATCTGGTCCGCTCCGGCGGCCGCGAGGCGTTCCTTGCGGAAATCGCGAAGTCCGCGCCGCTGTCGGAGATGCTGTGGCAGCGCGAGGCCGCGGAGGCGCGGATCGACACGCCGGAGCGCAAGGCCGCGCTGGAAGCGCGCATCGACGCGCTGATCGGCCAGATCAAGGACGAGCGGGTGGCGCGCCGCTACCGGCTCGACATGCGGGTCAAGCTGTCGGAGCTGTTCTGGAACCACGACCGCCCCGCGCGGGGCGGGCGGCCGGGCAGCGGCGGCAAGCCGGCGCCGTCGTCGCCGGTCGATCTGCGGCAGGCCGACGACGTCGAACTGGCCAACATCGAGCGGATCCTGCTCGGCCTGTGCATCGAGAATCCCGAGCTCTACGAGCGCCGCATCGACGAGTTTGCCCGCATCGAGCTGCGCGGCGCCTCGCTGGAGGACTTCAAGCGCGAACTCCACCGGATCTCGGTCGATTTCGACGACGTGTCGGTGTCGACCTTCTACGGCGGCGTCGACGAACGCTTCTATTTCGTCCTCAACGAGATCCACGGCGACGAGACGCAACTGGACACCGGCGGACGGATGCCGCGCGGCCACCGCCTGCGCGAGCGCTTTCCGATCCTGAAGTTCCATCCCTCGGCCGTGTTCGTGGAGACCTGCTTCGACGCGATGCTGGAGCGCCTGTCGCTGCGGACGCTGGCCGAGGACATCGAGGCGGAGATTTCCGCGCTCACGGCCGCCGAGGACGCGGAGGCGGCGTTGCGGATCATCGAGCTCACCCGTGAGCGCGGGCGTCGCTGGGAAGAACTCGGCCGGCGCGAGCAGGAACTGGCCGAAGAGGCGAAGATCATCAGGGCCGCGCATGGCAATCGAAGTCCCGCGCAGGTGCTCTGGGGTTGACGCGCGGGGCCGAATGGTGTCAACGCCACCGGTGAATGTCGGTGAAAACCCGGAATTCCGGCTCGGGCGGATCGAATCACCCTTGCGAAAACGTGTCCGGTCGCTAAATACAGCGCTCCGGGGAAATCGATGTGCCTGTGGGCAAGACTGTGTGCGGGCTCACGCCGAGGTCGATCACGTCGGTTGTTCGTCCGCCGGACTGACCTATCTGGATCAGGAGCGGCCTCCGGTCTTCGGCGCGAATGCCGGCCGGGGCGGGTGCCTTCCGGAGCTGCAGGCAAGGGTAACCCCCATGCGGCGTCCGGGCGGGATCACGGTTAAGCGTGATTTAAGAGCCTTCGGCGCATCACTGGGCTCGTATGGCGGTGACGCGCCGCATCCGGCCGGGTCGGCGGCCGGAAACTGGAGAGAAGCGAATGGTGACGAAGGCGACTGAGAAAGAGGAAGCTCCCGAAACTGGCGCGGAGACTCCCGACGGTCCGCTTCTCGATCTCTCCGATGCCGCTGTCAAGCGGATGATCAAGCTTGCCAAGAAGCGCGGCTACGTCACCTACGACGAGCTCAACGAGGTGCTTCCGTCCGAGGAAGTGACGTCCGAGCAGATCGAGGACACGATGGCGATGCTGTCCGACATGGGCATCAATGTCGTCGAATCCGAGGAAGCCGAGGAAGACAGCGCCGACGGCACCCCGGCCTCGGGCGACGAGGAGGGCGAGGTCGCCGAGACGACCGGCACCGCCGTCGCCAAGACCACCGCGCGCGAGCCGGCCGACCGCACCGACGATCCGGTGCGCATGTATCTGCGCGAGATGGGCTCGGTCGAACTTCTGTCCCGCGAGGGCGAGATCGCGATCGCCAAGCGCATCGAGGCTGGCCGCGAGGCGATGATCGCGGGCCTCTGCGAGAGCCCGCTGACCTTCCAGGCCATCATCATCTGGCGGGACGAGCTCAACGAGGGCAAGATCCTCCTGCGCGACATCATCGATCTGGAAGCCACCTATGCCGGCCCGGACGGCAAGGGCGCGCCCGAACTGCCCGTCGGCGAGGAAGAGCCGCGCGAGGAGCCGGTGGTGCCCGAGGCCGAGGGCGACCTCGATGGCGACGAGGACCTCGAGAACAACATCTCGCTCTCGGCGATGGAAGCGGAGCTGAAGCCGAAGGTTCTCGAAACCTTCGACCGCATCGCCGAGGAATACAAGAAGCTGCGCCGTCTGCAGGACCAGCTGGTCGAGAACCGGCTGAAGAACACGACGCTCAGCCCGAGCCAGGAGCGGCGCTACAAGAAGCTGCGCGAGGACATCGAGCTCGACGTCAAGTCGCTCTCGCTGAACACCAACCGCATCGAGAGCCTCGTCGAGCAGCTCTACGACATCAACAAGCGCCTGATCGGCCTCGAGGGCCGGCTGCTGCGCCTTGCCGAGTCCTATTCGGTCAAGCGCGACGATTTCCTGAAGCAGTATCAGGGCGCCGAACTCGATCCGAACTGGATCCGCAAGGTCGCGAGCCTGTCGGGGCGCGGCTGGAAGGACTTCGTCGCATCTGAGAAGGATTCGATCCGCGAACTGCGTCAGGACATCCAGACGCTCGCGACCGA
>NZ_MCRJ01000090.1 GCF_001720135.1 Methylobrevis pamukkalensis | reverse complement strand
GGCTGGCGCGCGAAGCCGCCAAGGCGACGCGGAGATTGCCGCGCTGGACGGGCGCGGCGACGTGGCCGCTGCCCTCGAGACCGCCCGCGCGGAGTCCCTTGCCGCCGACGATCATCTGGAGGCCGCCGAACGGCGGGCCGCCGCCGCCGAGCGGGCGCTGGAGGAGGCCGGACGGACCGAGCGGGCTGCCCGGGGGCCGCTGGCCGAAGCCGAGCGCGAGGCGAGCCGCCTCGACACCGAGGCCAAGACGCTCGCGCGGGTCCTCAATGTGGAGATGGGCCAGCTGTTTCCGCCGCTGGTCGACCGGCTGACCGCAAGGCGCGGCTTCGAGACCGCGCTGGGGGCGGCGCTGGGCGAGGATATCGAGGCGCCGGTCGATGCGCGGGCCCCGGCCCACTGGTCCGATCCGCAGGGCGGCACGGACGATCCGCCGCTTCCCGAAGGCGTCGCCTCGCTTGCCGACCATGTCGACGGGCCGGCGATTCTGGCGCGGGTGCTTGCGCAGATCGGCGTGGTCGAGCGGATCGAGGGCGAACGCCTGCGCCGCCAGCTGCGTCCCGGCCAGCGCCTCGTCTCGAGGGAAGGCGATCTCTGGCGCTGGGACGGCTATGTCGCGGCGGCCGGCGCGCCGACCCCGGCCGCCCAGCGGCTGGAAAGCCGCAATCGCCTCGCCGAACTCGACGCCACCCGCAGCGCCGCCCGCGCGTCGGTGGAGGAAAGGCGCCGCGCGGTGGCGACGGCCCAGGCCGCGACCCGCAAGGCCCAGGAGGAAGAACGCGCGGCGCGCGAGGCGGTGCGCCTTGCCAATCGCGCCCTCGGCGAGGCCCGTGAACGCCGGGCGAAGGCCGAGCGTCTCGCCGCCGAGATCGCCACCCGCCGCGCGGCGCTCAAGGAGGGGCGCGACCGGCTGGAGACCGATCTGGTCGAGGCGCGCCGCGTGGCGGCAGAGGCCGCGACGCTGCTTTCGACCGGCGACGACGCCGCCGACCACGCCACGCGCCTGCAGGAGCTGCGGCTGGCCGTGGCAGAACAGCGCGCCGAGGTCGCCGAACGTCGGCTTGCCGCGGAGACACTGCTGCGCGAGGCGGCGACGCGGCGGCGGCGGGCCGAGGATCTGGTCCGGGAACGGGACGGCTGGACGACGCGAATCGACGAGGCCGGCCGGCAGATCGACCGTCTCGCGGCGCGCAACGACGAGATCGCCACCGAGGTGGCCAGCCTTGCCGCAAGGCCGGACGAGATCGTCGCGGAACGTGGCAAACTGATATTCCAGATCGGCGAAGCCGAAACGGCAAGCCGCAGCGCCGCGGACGAATTGGCGGTCGCCGAGCGCGAGGCAAGTGCGGCCGAGGCCTCGGCGCGCGCCGCGCTGCAGGCGCTGGGCGACGCCCGCGAGGCCCGCGCCCGGGCCGAGGAACGCCTCGCCTCCGCGCGCCTGCGCTTGGCGAGATCGAGGCGGAGATCGCCGAGGCTTTCGAGTGTCCGCCGGCCGGGCTGACCGTGCTGGCGGAGCTTGCCGAGGCGGCGTCAAGGCCGCAGATCGGCGCCGTCGAGGCCCGTCTGGAGCGGCTGCGGCAGGAGCGCGACCGCCTTGGCGGGGTCAATCTCCAGGCCGAGGAGGAGGCCGGCGAAGTGGCCGGTCGGCGCGATTCCCTCGTGGCCGAGCGGGAGGAACTGATCGAGGCGATCCGGCGTCTGCGCGGCGCGATCCAGAGCCTCAACCGCGAGGCGCGCGAGCGGCTGCTGGCCTCCTTCCACGTCGTCGACGGCCATTTCCGCCGTCTTTTCACGCATCTGTTCGGCGGCGGCACCGCGGAACTGCAACTGGTCGATTCGGAAGATCCGCTGGAAGCGGGGCTCGACATCCTCGCCCGGCCGCCCGGCAAGAAGCCCCAGACCATGACGCTGCTGTCGGGCGGCGAACAGGCACTGACGGCGATGGCCTGATCTTCGCGGTGTTCCTGACCAACCCGGCACCGATCTGCGTGCTTGACGAGGTGGATGCGCCGCTCGACGACGCCAATGTGGAGCGCTACTGCGACCTTCTCGACGAGATGGTCCGCCAGACCGACACCCGCTTCCTCGTCATCACCCACAATCCGATCACGATGGCGCGGATGCGCCGGCTTTTCGGCGTGACGATGTCCGAGCGCGGCGTCTCGCAACTGGTGTCGGTGGATCTGGAGGCGGCAAGCCGATTCCTCGAGGCCGTCTGAGATCGGTCGGGAACGGGGTCCATGCCGCGGTGCGGCGGCAGGTCGCCGCCATGTCCTGGGACACCAACCAGTAAAGATCAGAATTCTTCAATGAAAACAGGCATATGATACTTTGGAGGCCCGCCTTGACAGCTTTGGGGGCGCTGACTATTGTGCGCCCGACTTCAGAGGGGCCGAACGGGGCTGCCAGCGCGAATTCGTCAGGGTTATGCCGATGAACGACGACAGGCGCGAGGGCGGAGGCGGCGAGGTTCCTCCCGGACATAGCGATCAGGATGATCTGGCGGGCCGCAAGGCCAGGCTGGAGCAGACCCTGGCGAAGGTAAAGGGCGTGCGCGACAAGCAGCGGGCGCCCGAGCGTACAGACTTTGGCACGAACTACAGCAAGGCCTTTCGCCTTGCGAGCGAGTTCACCGGCGGCGTGCTTGTCGGGGCCGTGCTGGGCTGGGGCTTCGACCAGTTGCTGGGCACCTCGCCCATCGGTCTGGTGGTGTTCCTGCTGCTCGGTTTCGCGGCCGGTGTGATGGCCATGGTCCGGACCGGACGGTCCGGGGATTGAAGAGCGCTCCGGCCACCGCCGGGGTTCGTGTCGAGGCCTTCGCGAAGGCCGTAAGCTGCGAGGAGTGATCAGGTGGCAACGGCCGACAAAGTGGATCCGGTACATCAGTTCATCGTCAACGATCTGATTCCGCTCGGCCGCGTGGCCGACATGAAGCTGGCGTTCCAGAATTCCTCGCTGTTCATGTTCGTCGCCGTCGCGCTGATCATCGGCTTCCTGCTGATCGGCACCCGCGCCCGCAAGCTGGTGCCCGGCCGGATGCAGTCGGTCGTCGAGATGCTCTACGAGTTCATGGCCGGCACGGTCCGCCAGGTGCTCGGCGAGGAAGGAATGAAGTTCTTTCCCTTCGTCTTCTCGCTGTTCACCTTCATCCTGGCGCTGAACCTGCTCGGCATGGTGCCCTACTTCTTCACCGTGACCAGCCAGATCGTGGTGACCGCGTCGCTGGCCCTCTTGGTGATCTTCACGGTGATCATCGTCGGTTTCGTCAAGAACGGCATCGGCTTCGTGAAGCTGTTCGTGCCGCATGGCGTGCCGATGGTGCTGCTGCCGCTGATCAGCCTGATCGAGATCATCTCCTTCTTTGCCCGGCCGGTGTCGCTCTCGCTGCGTCTGTTCGGCAACATGCTGGCCGGTCACATCGTGCTGAAGGTCTTCGCCGGCTTCATCGGCACGCTCGGCGCCTTCGGCTTCTTCGGTGTTCTCGGCGCCATCGCGCCGTTCCTGATGACGATCGCCATCACGGCGCTGGAATTCCTCGTTGCCTTCCTCCAGGCCTTCGTCTTCGCGGTGCTCACCTGCGTTTACCTCAAGGACGCACTGCATCCGCATCACTGAGCCTTGCGCTCTCACCGGCGCCCGACGGCGTCTTCGTTCAGGTCCAAGATCAAGACACTGATCACGTTCAACCAAGGAGAATGACTATGGAAGCGGATGCCGCCAAGCTGCTCGGAGCCGGTATCGCCTGTCTCGGCATGGGTCTCGCCGCCATCGGCGTGGGCAACATCTTCGGCAACTTCCTGTCGGGCGCGCTGCGCAACCCGTCGGCCGCCAAGGAACAGTTCACCAACGCGCTGATCGGTGCGGCGCTCGCCGAAGGTCTCGGCATCTTCGCGCTCGTCATCGCCTTCCTGCTCGTTCTCTGAGACAGGCTGCGCGGGACGGTCTCCTCCGTCCCGCCGCAGGCCGCGGCGCCTCCGTTGCGGGGCACGCGGCATGAGGTTGAACTGATCGCGACGGACGGGGCCATCGGCCCCGCCTTTGCGTGATCCGGAGCCGGAAACCCGGCGCCGGCGTTCCATGCGATCCGGACTCTTCTTCCAGAAAAGTCCGCTGACGGGATAGCGAACATGGCAGAGACGCCGCAGCAGGGAGAACTGAGCGAGGCTCTTGAGCAGCAGGCTCACGGCCAGCACGGTGATGTATTCCCGCCCTTCGACCAGACGCATTTCGCGTCCCAGATCCTCTGGCTCGCGATCAGCTTCGGGCTGCTCTACTATCTGGTCTCGAAGGTGGCGCTGCCCCGCGTTGCCGGCATCCTCGAGGACCGCCACGACCGCATCGCGTGGGACCTGTCGGAGGCCGAGCGCCTCAAGCAGGAGAGCGACGACGCCGTCGCCGCCTACGAGAAGGCGCTCGCCGAAGCCCGCGACAAGGCGCATGCCATCGCCCGCGAGAGCCACAGCCGGATTTCGGCCGAGGTTGCCGCCAAGCGTCACGACGTCGAGGCGGGTCTTGCCGCCAAGCTCGCGACCGCCGAGCAGCGGATCGGCACGATCAAGGCAGATGCCCTGGCGCAGGTGGGCGACATCGCCTCCGAGGCCACCGGCGCCATCGTCTCGACGCTCGTCGAGACCGAGGTGTCCAAGGACGAAATCGACGGTGCGGTGTCCGCCGCCCTGGCCCGTTAATCCGGCCCTTCAGGAGCAACGACCATGGACGCCACAGCCCTCGCCACACTCTGGGCCTTCATCGCCCTCATCGGCTTCCTCGGGATCCTGCTGTTCAAGCGGGTCGACAAGACGGCCGTTGCCGCCCTCGATGATCGCGCCGCGCGCATCGCCAAGGAACTCGACGAAGCCCGTCGTCTCCGCGAGGAGGCCCAGGCCCTGCTCGCCGAATATCAGCGCAAGGCCCGCGAGGCCGGCAAGGTTGCCGAGGACATCGTCGAGAACGCCAAGGCCGAGGCGATCCGCCTCACGGCCGAGTCGGAAGCGGCCCTGTCCGAGATGATCGAGCGCCGCACCAAGTCGGTCGAGACCAAGATCGCCCAGGCCGAAACCCAGGCCCTCGGGGAGATCCGCGCGATTGCCGCCGATGTCGCGATCGCCGCCGCCTCGAAGATCCTCGCCGACAAGGTCAACGGCCCGCTCGCCGACGCGATCGTGTCGAAGAGCATCGCGACGTGAAGGCGAAGATGAACTGACCGGGTTCTCCCCGGTGACTGAGTTTCGAAAGGTCCGGATCCGCAAGGCTCCGGGCCTTTTCGTTTGTGCGGGCATCACCTGGTCCCATGCGTTACCGCTCCGCCGGTGCGATGAGACGGGTCCGGCGCGGCGCGCGGACACTGCCTTCGGGCCTATCCCGCCGCCATCACGTCCCGGATCGGGCGAAAGCTCATGCGGTGGAGCGCGCAGGGGCCGAGGCGGGCGAGGGCCGCCTGGTGCTGGGCGGTGCCGTAGCCGACGTGGGCCTCGAAGCCGTAGTCGGGGAAATGCGCCGACATGGTCCACATCAGCCGGTCGCGGGTGACCTTGGCGACGATCGAGGCCGCCGCGATCGCGGCGACACGGCCATCGCCCTTGATCAGCGCCTCGCCGGGACAGGCAAGGCCGGGCGGCACGTCCTTGCCGTCGACCAGCACGGCGGCGGGCGGCAGGGCGAGACCGGCCACGGCCCGCCGCATGGCGCCCAGCGTCGCGGCGCGGATGTTGATCCGGTCGATGGTGGCCGGCGAGGCGCTTGCCACCGCCACCACGTGCCGGAGCAGGATTTCCTCGAAGATCGCCTCCCGGCGCGCGGCCGTCAGCTTCTTGGAATCGTCGAGCC
Organism: Methylobrevis pamukkalensis; assembly: GCF_001720135.1. Classification (GTDB taxonomy): domain Bacteria; phylum Pseudomonadota; class Alphaproteobacteria; order Rhizobiales; family Pleomorphomonadaceae; genus Methylobrevis; species Methylobrevis pamukkalensis. Next base: position 13,094 of record NZ_MCRJ01000090.1, on the reverse strand, counting down.
CCGCCGGGATGTCGTCGCCGACGAGGATCACCGCCGCGGTGACGACCGGCCCGGCCCACGGCCCGCGTCCGGCCTCGTCCACCCCGGCGACCAGCCCGCCATGACGCAGGGTCGCGGCCCGTTCAAGGGTCCGGTCGCAGACATCGGCGAAGCCGGGAAGAAGCGGGGCGGGGGATCGGGTGCGGACGGCCATGGGGCGGGACGCTGCCGCAGACGCTGTGCACATGCAAGGGGGATGAGCGGGGAGGCTGGGTCGAGGCCTTGGCGACTCCTGTCCTCAAGGTCATGGTCCGCCACGGCGGACCATCCGCGACCCTGGTCCCGTGAGGCCTTCGTGGATCCTCCGCCTACGCGGAGGATGACATCTTCACAGGAGGCGCTGCCCGACGGGCCAGCCTCCTGCCGGCATCCCGCCCCGCTCGGCCCGCGACCTGCCGCGCTCAGAACAGCGACAACTGCACCCCGCCCGCGGTCGGCTTCACGAACAGGTCGGTGCGCAGCTTCGTCTTGGCCTTGTTGATCGCCAGTCGCCGGGTGGCGATCTCGAAGCGGCGGCCGATCTGCCAGGCATAGGGGCCGCTGCCGCGCATGCGCTTGCCCCATTCGGCGTCGTAGTCCTTGCCGCCGCGCATGCTGCGCAGGACCGACATCACATGGCGGTAGCGGTCGGGAAACAGCCGCAGCAGCCAGTCGCGGAACAGGTCGGCGACCTCCAGCGGCAGGCGCAGCAGCACGTAGCCGGCCTCGCGTGCGCCCATGACGGCGCTGGCATCGAGAATGCGCTCGATCTCCATGTCGGTGACCATCGGGATCACCGGCGCGACCATCACCCCGGTCGGAATGCCGGCTTCCGACAACTGCCGGATCGCCTCGAGACGGCGTTCCGGCGTCGACGCGCGCGGCTCCATTGCCCGGGCGAGCTTGCGGTCGAGGGTGGTGACCGACAGGGCGACCTTGACGAGGCCCTTCTTCGCCATCGGCGCGAGGATGTCGATGTCGCGGGTGACGAGCGCCGACTTGGTGACGATCAGCACCGGATGATCGGTCTTTGCCAGCACCTCCAGCACGGCGCGGGTGATGCCGTAGTCCTTCTCGATCGGCTGGTAGGGATCGGTGTTGGTGCCCATGGCGATGGGCTTCGGCTGATAGGACGGCGCCGAGAGCTCGCGCTCCAGCAGTTCGGCGGCGTTGGGCTTGGCGAACAGCCGGGTCTCGAAGTCGAGACCGGGGGAGAGGCCCATGTTGGCGTGGCTCGGCCGCGCAAAGCAGTAGATGCAGCCGTGCTCGCAGCCGCGATAGGGATTGATCGACCGGTCGAAGGAGATGTCTGGCGATTCGTTGCGGGTGATGATCTTGCGGGCCTGCTCGATCTGCACGGTCGTCTTCAGCGGCGGCAGGTCGTCGAGACTGCCCCAGCCGTCGTCGACGCTGACGAGCGCGGTCGGCTCGTGGCGGCCGGAGGGATTGATCCCGGCGCCGCGCCCGCGCCGCCGCGCCTGTGCAATGCCGGCGTCGCCAAGGCCGTCGGCATGATGCTCGTCCCCGGCGGCGAAGGCGCCGACGGCGGGATGGAATTCCTGGAGGTGGAGATTCGTCGATCTGGGCATGGCCGAATCATAGCGCGACAATGAGAACAAAAAAAGAACAAATGTGAGAGACCAAGAGGCGCCTTCGACGCTCTCGCCAATGTGGCGAAAAGGCGTTAGTCATGCGGCATGTTCAGTGTGGTGATCCCGACGCGCAATTCCGAGGAAGGCCTGGCCCGGACGCTGTCGTCGCTGGTGGCGGCGGCGGCCGACGGTCTCGTGCGCGAGGTGCTCGTCGTTGACGGCGGGTCGACCGACGGCACGGCCATCGTCGCCGAGGCGACCGGCTGCAGTTTCCTCGTCGCCCACGGGCCGATCGGCGAGCGGCTGGCACGCGGCGCCGAGGCCGCCCGGCGCGGCGAATGGCTGATGTTCCTGCGGCCGGGCGTGATGCTGGAACCCGGCTGGCACCGCGAGATCGCCGCGCTGCTGGAGCGGATCGACCGGGCCGGCGGGCGCGGCGCGGACCGCGCCCTCGTCTTCCGCTATGCCCGCGACGAACTCGGCGCCGGCGCCCGTCTCGACGAGGTTCGCGCGAATCTCCTGTCCGGCCTGACCGGGCTCGCCCATCCGTCGCAGGGCCTCGCGCTGTCGCGCCGCCACTACCGCAGCCTCGGCGGCTATCGCTCCCTGCCGGCGCTGGAGGACGTCGATCTCCTGCGCCGCATCGGCCGCCTGAACCGGACGACGATCCGCGCGCGGGCGATCCGGGTCGGCCGCTTCGACGATGGCTCGGGCCTGTCCACCGCCGGCCTGCGCCGCGGCCTCAGCCGCCTGCTCGCAGGGCTCGCCGTTCCGCCCCGGCTGCTGGTTCGCCTGCACGGCGGGGGCAAGGGTATCAACGGCGAGGCCGGGGACCGCGGGGCAGGTTACGCCGACCCGGTTCCGTGAGCACGTGACGCTCGGCCTGTCGTGGCCGGGCGACGACAGCCTGTACGCGGTCACGTGCTCGGCAGGCTCACCCTCACACCGCCGTCGTCTTCAGCTTGCCGCGCTTCAGGTGCTCGTCCAGCCGCGGCATGATTTCCACGAAGTTGCAGGGCATGTGCCGGTAGTCGAGCTGGGCGGCGAGGATGCCGTCCCAGGCGTCCTTGCAGGCGCCGGGCGAGCCGGGCAGGACGAAGATGTAGGTGGCGTTGGCGACGCCGCCGGTGGCGCGCGACTGGATGGTCGAGGTGCCGATCTTGTCGTAGGAGATCCGGTGGAACACGGCGGAAAAGCCGTCCATCGTCTTCTCGAACAGGGGTTCGATCGCCTCCGGCGTCACGTCGCGGCCGGTGAAGCCGGTGCCGCCGGTGGTGATCACCACGTCGACGCCGGCGTCCGCGATCAGCCGGCTTGCCGTCTCGCGGATCGCCTCGATGTCGTCGGTCACGATCTGGCGTGAGTGCAGTCTGTGTCCGGCCGTCTCGATCCGGCCGGCCAGCGTGTCGCCGGAGCGGTCGCTGGCCATGTCGCGGGTGTCGGAAACGGTCACCACCGCGATCGAGAGCGGCAGGAAGGGGCGGGTTTCGTCGATGCCGGGGGCCATGGGTGCCATTCCGCTCATGATGGGCCGCTGTTAGTGGGCCGCTGTTGCCGGTCCGATGTCGTCGGTCCGATCGTCGGGCCGCGGGTGTCGGTCGGCAGGATATGGGGTCAGACCTTGCGGTCGTCATCCCCAGGGCCAGCCACGGGTGCGGCGGGGTCCGGATCGACGGCCGGTTCGGAGGATTCACTTGCGCGGCTCTCCACCGGGGCGACGGTGGAAGCCGTCTCTTCCGGCGGCGTGTAGTTGATGAAGAAGGTCCAGTAGCCGTAGGCCGCCATCGCCAGCGCGAGCATGCCCCAGAACGGCTGGTTGCCGATCCATTCGACGATCGCCCAGACGACGCAGAGCGCGACCACGGCGATGCGGCGTCCGCGCGGGCGGAAGAAGGGATGCTGGTTGTCGGCGGTCACGGGGGCCTCGCTGAAAGGATGCCGGCCGTGCCTTCGGGGGCAGGGCTCAAGGGCGGGTCGGGGCAATCCTACACGCCGGCCCCATCCCCGCGCGACCGGAAATCACTGTTGAAGGCAAGGGTGACAGGGGGATGGCCGCGTCAGCCGATCCGCCGGCGGTGGGCGCCGCTGAGAAAACCCCGCACGGCGGCGGCGGGCATCGCCCGTCCGAACAGATAGCCCTGGCCCTCGGTGCAGGCTTCGGCCAGCAGCCAGCTCTGCTGCGCGTCGGTCTCGATGCCCTCGGCGGTGGTCTTCATGCCGAGCGCCCGCGCAAGGCCGATCGCCGCGCGCACGATGGTCGCCGCGTCCTCCTTGTGGCCGAGGTCGCGGATGAAGGACATGTCGATCTTGATCCGGTCGAACGGAAACGACCGCAGGTAGCTCAGCGAGGAATAGCCGATGCCGAAGTCGTCGAGCGAGATGCCGACGCCGAAGGCGCGCAGCTGGCCGAGCGCGTTGCGGGTCGCCGTGTTCTCGGCGAGCGCGACCGATTCGGTGATCTCGAGGTCGAGCCGGCCCGGGGTCAGCCCCGCCGAGCGCACCGCATCGACCACGTCGAACACGAAGTTCGGCTGGACCAGCTGGACCGGCGAGAGGTTGACCGAGACCCGCATGTGCGACGGCCAGGAGGCCGCATCGCGGCAGGCGCGCCGCAGCACGAGCCCGCCGAGGGCGACGATCAGGCCGGTGCGCTCGGCCACCGGAATGAATTCGGACGGCGGGATCGGGCCGCGTATCGGGTGGGTCCAGCGCAGCAGGGCCTCGAAGCCGGAGACGTTGCCGCCGGCCAGATCGACGATCGGCTGATAGTGGACCTCGAGCGCGCCGGCCGCCACCGCCTCGGCAAGGTCGCGCTGCAGCGCGCGGGCGCTCTCGATCGTTTCGGCCATCTTCCGGTCGAAGACGCGGCAGACGCCGTGGCCCTCGCTCTTGGCACGGTAGAGCGCATAGTCGCTGCGCTTCAGCAGGTCGGCGAGATTGTGATCGCCCGGCTCGGCGCAGGCGATGCCGATCGACACGCTCATCCGCACCTCGTGCGGGGAAAGCAGCAGCGGCGTGGCGAAGGCGCCGAGGATGCGTTGCGCGAAGGCGAGCAGTTCATCCTCGTCCCCTCCGGCGATGCGCGCGATCGCGAATTCGTCGCCGCCAAGCCGATAGATCCGGTCGTTGTCGCCAAGGACGCGGGACAGGCGCTGGGCGATCTCGCGCAGCGCCAGGTCACCGGCCCAGTGGCCGAGCGTGTCGTTGACGATCTTGAAGTCGTCGAAGTCGAGGAAATAGAGGGCGCAGGGGGCGCCGTCGCGCGCCGACCGCTCCAGAAGGGCGGTCATGTCGTGCTGGAAGCCGAGCCGGTTCTGCAGGCCGGTGAGGCTGTCGAGGCGGGCAAGGGCACGGATGCGCTGGCGCGCCTCCTCGTGTTCGATCGCGATGGCGCAGAGGTTCACGCAGGTGGCGACGACCTCGCGTTCGGTCCGGTCGGGGCCGCGCGGCGTATCGTAGTAGAAGGCGAAGGTGCCGACGACCCGCCCCTCGGCATTCTTGATCGGGCTCGACCAGCAGGCCCGCAGCCCGAGGGGCAGCGCCAGTGCTCTTCCGCCTGCCCACAACGGATCGGTGGCGATGTCCGTCACCTCCACCGGCTCGCCGCGCCAGGCGGCGGTGCCGCAGGAGCCGGCCATGGGACCGATCTGGATGCCGTCGATCGCCGAATGGTAGGCGTCCGGCAGGCGCGGCCCGGCGAGGGGGCGAAGATGACCGGTCTCGTCGACGGACAGGACAGAGACCGCGACGCGCGGCGCGAGGTCCTCGATCCGGCGGCACAGCATGTCCATGATGTCGCGCAGCGGCATGCTCATGGCGACGGCTTCGAGCACGGTCTGCTGGATGTCGCGCAGCCGGTTCCGGATCTCGTCGGCCTCGGCCGCCTCGAGAAACTCGGCGAGCGCGATCCGCCGGCCGCCGAGGTCGAGCGGGCGGAAGCGGACCTCGACCGACCGCCCGGCCGCGCCGGCATCGGCGCTGGTGCGGCGCCGGACTTCCGACCCGACGGCCAGACGCGACCAGACGTCGGCCCAGCCATCCGGGGTCAGGCCCGGCAGAAGATCGAAGACGCTGCCGGACATGCCCGGAACCGGCGATGCGCCGAGAAGGGAACCATCGGCGTCGAAGGCAGAGACGGGGGGAAACTGCGCGGAACCCGTCCTGGCCAGATTGGCTGTCATGCTGTTCCGCCCGTCTCACGTAGTCCCGAGAACCGGGACGCAAGGCCGTCTGCATTGCTCCGGGACGTGCAGTCCTGCCCGTCCGGCCGCGACCGTCGCGGACGCGAAGGGCGCCGAACGTCACGTTCGCCAGTATCCGCCGCGAGAATTAAGGAAATCCGAAGTGTGTTCCGCAAATCCCGTACGACCTCGGGTAGACCGGGCGAATGTTTCGCGCAGACGGCTAATCGGTTGAGAAATGCGCACAAGCGGGGTGTCCTTGCGCGCCAGTGTGATAAACAGGCGCCGATCCGGACAAGCCAGACACGGGGATATGCCGATGGCCAATGAGCGACTGACGGGATCGGAACTCGACGAGGCGGCGCTGTTCTATCACCGCTCGCCGCGGCCAGGAAAACTCGAGATCCGCGCCACCAAACCCCTCGGCAACCAGCGCGACCTGGCGCTTGCCTATTCCCCCGGCGTCGCCGCCCCCTGCCTCGCCATCCGTGACGATCCCTCGACCGCCGCGCTCTACACCGGCCGCGGCAATCTCGTCGGCGTCGTCACCAACGGCACCGCCGTGCTCGGCCTCGGCGCCATCGGCCCGCTCGCCTCCAAGCCGGTGATGGAAGGCAAGGCGGTTCTCTTCAAGAAGTTCGCCGGCATCGACGTCTTCGACATCGAGGTCGCCGAGACCGATATCTCGCGGATGGTCGACGTCGTCGCGGCACTGGAGCCGACCTTCGGCGGCATCAACCTCGAGGACATCAAGGCGCCGGAGTGTTTCGAGATCGAGGCGCAGCTGCGCGAGCGGATGAACATCCCGGTGTTCCACGACGACCAGCACGGCACGGCGATCATCGTCGCCGCCGCGATCGTCAACGGCATGGAACTCGCCGGCAAGAAGCTCGAGGACATCAAGCTCGTCACGTCGGGCGCGGGCGCCGCGGCGCTCGCCTGTCTCAACCTGATGGTCTCGCTCGGCGTGCGCCGCGAGAACATCTGGGTCACCGACATCGAGGGCGTCGTGTGGCAGGGCCGCGAGACGCTGATGGACCGCTGGAAGGCGATCTATGCGCAGGAGACGCCGGCCCGTACGCTCGCCGAGGTGATCGACGGGGCTGACGTGTTCCTCGGCCTGTCGGTCGGCGGCATCCTGACGCCCGAGATGCTGATGCGGATGGCCGACAAGCCGCTGGTGATGGCGCTCGCCAACCCCAATCCCGAGATCGCGCCGGAGATCGCCTTTGCGACCCGCGAGGACGCGATGATCTGCACCGGCCGGTCGGACTATCCCAACCAGGTCAACAACGTTCTCTGCTTCCCCTACATCTTCCGCGGCGCGCTCGACGTCGGTGCGACGACGATCAACGAGGAGATGAAGCAGGCGGCGGTGAAGGCGATCGCCGCGCTCGCCAAGGAGGAGCCGCCGGAGCGCGCCAGCCAGACCTATGCCGGCGAGGCCGACAGCTTCGGCCCGAAATACCTGATCCCGCCGCCGCTCGACCAGCGGCTGATCCTGCGCATCGCGCCGGCGGTGGCGCGGGCGGCGATGGAGAGCGGCGTCGCGCAGTATCCGATCACCGACTTCGACGCCTATCTCGACCGCCTCAACCGCTTCGTCTACCGCTCCGGCCTCGTGATGAAGCCGATCATCTCGGCGGCCAAGGGCTCGCTGCAGCGGGTGATCTACGCCGACGGCGAGGACGAGCGCGTGCTGCGCGCCGCCCAGGTGGTGATCGAGGACGGCCTTGCCGTGCCGATCCTGATCGGCCGCCCGCAGGTGCTGGACGTCCGCTGCCGCCGCTACGGCCTGCGGATCCGTCCCGGCGCCGACTTCGCCGTGATCAATCCCGAGGATGATCCGCGTTACCGCGACTATGTCGACCTCTACATCGACCGGGTCGGCCGCAAGGGCGTGACGCCGGATGCGGCCCGCACCATCGTGCGCACCAACTCCACCGTGATCGCGGCGCTGGCCGTGCTGCGCGGCGACGCGGACGCGATGCTGACGGGTCTCGAAGGCCGCTTCATCCGCCACATCGAGCATATCCGTGCGATCCTCGGCGTCGCCCCCGGCGCCACCGACTATTCGACGCTGTCGCTGCTGATCTCCAACCGCGGGCCGCTGTTCCTGACCGACACCTACGTGCGGCCGGACCCGTCGCCCGAGGAACTGGCCGAGATGACGATGCTCGCGGCCGCCGAGATCCGCCGCTTCGGCATCACGCCGCGGGCGGCGCTGCTGTCGGCGTCGAACTTCGGGTCCCGGGAAGGCGTGTCGGGTGCCAAGATGCGCGCGGCGCTGGCCATCCTGCGGGCGCGGGCGCCGGAGCTCGAGGTCGACGGCGAGATGCACGGCGATGCGGCGCTGTCGCTGATCGACCGGGCCAAGGTGATGCCGAAGTCGACGCTGACGGGCGAGGCCAACCTGCTGGTGTTCCCCGATCTCGACGCCGCCAACATCACCCTGTCGGTGCTGAAGATCTCGACCGAGGCGCTGCACGTCGGGCCGATCCTGTTCGGCGCGGCCAAGACCGCCCACGTGCTGACACCGTCGGTGACCTCGCGCGGCGTGGTCAACATGACCGCCGTGTCGGCGGTCGGCGCGCTGCAGCGCTGACGGTTCGGACCTGCGGAATCAAGAAGGGGAGGCCGGTGGCCTCCCCTTTGTCGTTCCGGATGGCGATGCTTACTTCGCCGCGGCGAGGATGCCGTCGATGCCGGATGTGTAGATGCCCTCGATGACCTTCTTCGCGTCGTCGTCGCTGGCGCCCTTGGCGTCGAATTCGCCTTCCCACTCGATTTCCGAGCCGCCGTCCTCGGCCTTCACCGTCAGGGTCGATTCGTAGTTCGCCACCGGCAGCGGGCTTTCGACGATGGTGTAGGTGTAGGTCATCGCCGCGTCGTCGCGCGAGACGAGCTTCTCGAGGATCGTGCCGCCGCCCTTCAGCGACAGGGTGCGGAAGCTGGCGCCGTCCTTTTCGGACAGCTCGCACTTCTCCACCGCCGGATGCCACGTGCCGATGCCGCAGAAGTCGCCGACGGCCTTCCAGGCGCCTCGGCCGACACGCCTTGTCCTCCTTGTTCACCTCGACGTCGAGCGCAAGCGCCGGCGTCGCGGCAAGGAGGGTGGCGGCGACGATCAGGCAGGTCTTCTTCATGTGCGTCTTCTCCCGGATGCGCATCGGTCTTTGGCCGATGTCGAGCCGGAGAGTAGACCCCGCCACGGGGCCGGGGCAATGCATTCCAAGGCTGCCGAAGGAAATCGCCCGCGGCGGACGGTCGCGGGCCGGCGGTCTTGCGCAGACCGCCGCTCCATCAGTGATAGCCCTCGCCGGCCCGGACCCGGCCGCGGAATGTCCAGTACATGAAGGCGGTGTAGGCGAGGATCAGCGGCAGCAGCGCGACGACGCCGATCAGCATGAAGACCTGGCTTTCCGGCGCGCCGGCCGTGTCCCACACCGTCAGCGACGGCGGCACGAGGTAGGGGAAGTTGGAGATCGCGAGCCCCGCAAAGCCGAGCAGGAACATGCCGACCGTGCCGACGAAGGGCGACGCGGGCTGGTCCTTCTCAAGGCCCGTCCACACCATCAGGGCGCAGAGCAGCGTCAGAATCGGCACCGGCGCCAGATAGAACAGGTTCGGCAGGGTGAACCAGCGCTCGGCGATCCGCTCGTAGAGAAGGGGCGTCCACAGGCTGACCGCCACCATGAACACCAGCACGGCGACGAGCAGGCCCTTCGCCCAGCCGCGCGCCTTCGCCTCCAGGTGCCCGGCGACGCGCATGTTCAGCCACGTGGCGCCGAGCAGCGCATAGCCGGCGACCATGGCGCAGCCGCAGAGGATGGAAAACGGCGACAGCCAGTCGAGCGGCCCGCCGGAAAAGCGCCCGTCCGTGACCGTGATCCCGTCGAGCAGGCCGCCGAGGATCAGCCCCTGGGAGAAGGCGGCGAGCGCCGAGCCGCCGGCGAAGGCGGCGTCCCAGAAGCGGTGGTCGGGCTTGGCGATCCAGCGGAATTCGAAGGCGACGCCGCGGAACACCAGCGCCAGCAGCATCAAGAGCACCGGCAGGTAGAGCGCGGGCATGATCACCGCATAGGCGGCGGGGAAGGCGACGAACAGGCCGCCGCCGCCGAGAATCAGCCAGGTCTCGTTGCCGTCCCAGAAGGGGGCGACCGAGTTCATCATCTGGTCGCGCTCGCTCTCGTCCTTCGTGAAGGGAAAGAGGATGCCGATGCCGAGGTCGAAGCCGTCGAGGATGACGTAGAGCGAGACCGCGACGCCGATCACGGCGGCCCAGATCGCCGGGAGCCAGAATTCCATGCCCATGCTGCTCACTCCCCGCTGGCGATGGCGATGCGGCCGGTTTCCGACGCGCCGGTGATCGGCCGGTTGGCAAGGCCGTGTTCGCGGATCGGCCGCATCGGCCCCTTCAGCAGCAGCCGGTTGATGAAGTAGAGGCCGGAGGCGAAGACGACGGCGTAGACCAGCACGAACAGGATCAGCGACGTCAGCATCTCGCTCGCCGTCACCGGCGAGATCGCGTCCTCGGTGCGCAGCAGTCCGGTGACGACCCACGGCTGGCGGCCCATCTCGGTCGTCACCCAGCCGGCGATCACCGCGAGGAAGCCGAGCGGCCAGACGTAGGTGAGGAAGCTCATGAACCAGCCTGTCTCGAACAGCCTGCCGCGCGCCCAGGCGAGCACGCCCCACAGGGCGATGCCGGCCATCAGGAAGCCGATGCCGACCATGATCCGGAAGGAGAGGAAGATCGGCAGCACCGGCGGCCGGTCCTCGGGCGCAAAGCTCTTCAGCCCGTCATAGAGGCCGTTCCAGTCGTGGGTGAGGATCAGGCTGCCGAGATGCGGGATCGCAAGCTCGAAGCGGTTGGCCTCCGCCGAGGCGTCGGGCAGGGCGAACAGCACCAGCGGCGCCGGTTCGGCGCCGTCCCAGTGGCCCTCCAGCCCGGCGACCTTGGCCGGCTGGTATTCGAGCGCCTTCAGGCCGTGGAAGTCGCCGACGAGGATCTGCAGCGGCGTCAGCACCACGAGGATGCCGAGCGCCATCTTCACCATCGTCTCGGCCTCGCGCACATGCTTGCCCTGCAGCCAGTAGCGCGCGCCGATCGCCAGCACCACGAAGCCGGTCGTCACATAGGCGGCGATCAGCATGTGGGCGAGGCGCAGCGGGAAGGTGGGGTTGAAGATGATCGCCAGCCAGTCGGTCGGATAGGCGACGCCGTCGCGCATCTCGAAGCCGGCCGGCGCCTGCATCCACGAGTTGGCCGACAGGATCCAGAAGGCCGAGATCGCGGTGCCGACCGCCACCAGCACGGCGGCGAAGAAATGCAGCCCCGGCGGCACGCGGCCGCGGCCGAACAGGAGGATGCCGAGGAAGGAGGCCTCGAGGAAGAAGGCCGTCAGCACCTCGTAGCCGATCAGCGGCCCGATCACGTTGCCGACCATGCGCGAGAACACCGACCAGTTGGTGCCGAACTGGTAGGTGAGCACGATGCCCGAGACGACGCCCATGGCGAAGGACACGGCGAAGATCTTGGTCCAGAAGGCCGCGAGGTTTTCGTAATGGGGGTTCTTCGTCCAGAGCGTCAGCCCGATCAGCGTCGCGATCCAGGCCGACAGGCCGATCGTGAAGGCCGGAAACACGATGTGGAACACGATCGTGAAGGCGAACTGCATCCGCGCGAGAATGACGGGATCGAGATCCATCGGGAACTCCCTGGCCGCAGCCGCGCCATCGCCCGGTCCGCCCGAGACGCCCGCAGCCCTCTCTCCCCCATGCCTAGCCCGCGGCGGGGGCGGCGTAAAGCGAAAGCGGAACGGGTGAGACATTAATTGTTTTAGTTCGAATATACAGAAGAATGAGTGAATTCGGCGACTTGGGAGATGACGGGCGACTTAGGGTGCGGGAGGGGGGCTGGCAAGGGGCGGGGTGACGGATTGACGCCGGGAGGTTCAGGGCGAGGGCAGACGGGGGGGTATGGTCCGCACCCGGCGGAATGCGATATCGCCTGCAGGAGGCGCGAGCGTCACGTTCCGCAGCCTGAGGGCAGGGGCAGCGAGACGAGAGCGACATCGTCATGGTCCGCGCAAGGCGGACCATCCACGAAAGCCGCACGGCATGACCCCAAGAGGGATGGTCCACCGCTGTGCCTGTCAGCAATGACGAACCGGCAGGGCCTGGTTGTCAGTCGGCCACCACCCCTCCACCGTCATCGCCGGGCTCGACCCGGCGACCCATTGGCCTCTCGACCCTTGCGTACCTGGCCGGTTGTCTTCATCAGCTTTTGCGATCACCAAGCCTCAGCTTGCCGCGCCGTGATTGGGTCGCCGGGTCGAGCCCGGCGAGGACGGAGGAGGGGCTGTGCACCATCGCCCCTCCGTCATGGCCCTCGTCGGGCTGACCTGCCACGCAGGTTGCGGGTTCTGGCTTTCGTGGATGGTCCGCCTGTGCGGACCATGACAATCGGAGCGGCGGGTGGATATTCCGAAGCCCGAAGCCCGAAGCCCGAAGCCCGAAGCCCGAAGCCCGAAGCCCGAAGCCCTCGCCGCCGTCGCCCCTCCTCACCCCACCTCTCCCAACCGCGCCTTCACCTCCAGAAAATCCCGCCAGGCCAGCCGCTTCTCGATCGGTTGCCGCAGGAGGTAGGCCGGGTGGTAGGTGGGCATGAGGGGGACGGGGCGGCCAGCGATGTCGAAGGTGCGCCAGCGGCCGCGGAACTTGCGGATGCCGGCCATGGCGTCGCGGCCGACGAGGGCCTTGGAGGGCTGGTTGCCGAGGAACATCAGCACGGCCGGGTTCACCAGTTCGATCTGGCGCAGGATGAACGGCCGGCAGATCGAGACCTCGAGGTCGGACGGATCGCGGTTGCCCGGCGGGCGCCAGTAGATGACGTTGGCGATATAGGCCGACGAGCGGTCGAGGCCGATCGCCGCCAGCATGCGGTCGAGCAGCTTGCCGGAACGACCGACGAAGGGCCGGCCCTCGATGTCCTCGTCGCGCCCCGGCGCCTCGCCCACCAGCATCAGCCGCGCCTGCGGGTTGCCGTCGGCAAACACCATGTTCTTGGCCGTCAGCCGCAGATTGCAGCCACGAAAGTCGGCGAGCAGGGCGCGGAGTTCGTCGAGGCTATTGGCCGAGGCCGCCGCCTCGCGCGCGGCCATCACCGCCTCCTCGCCGGGCGGCGTCACCACACCGCCGTCATAGCCGGGTTCGGGCATGGCCGCCATGGGCGACGCGGAGGGAGCGGCTGTCCGGGGAGCAGGCTGGGAAGTTGGCCGGGACGGCGCCGCGCGTTGCG
>NZ_MCRJ01000089.1 GCF_001720135.1 Methylobrevis pamukkalensis | reverse complement strand
CGTCGGGCGGCGTCGGCCGCGCCGCCCTGCCGCTGGTCGCCCGCCGCCGCGGCGTCTGGATGATCCCGGCGCTGTGGCTGCGCTGGCAGGGGCCGCTCGGCCTCGTCGAGGTGGTGCGCCGGATGGCGGTGGATGTCCCGATCGCGGTGGTGCCGAACATCCGCCCGGTCACCAGCGGGCGCATCGACACCATGGTCCGCTCCGCGCTCCACGGGGTGAAGGAGAACATCCTGCGCGGCGAGGGCTCGGACTTCCACCAGCTGCGCGACTTCGTGCGCGGCATGGACAGCCGCACCATCGACTGGAAGCGCTCGGCCCGCCACGGCAGCCTGCTCGCCCGCGAGATGCGGGCCGAGCGCAACCATCATGTGGTCCTCGCCCTCGACAACGGCCGGCTGATGCGCGAGGAGATCGAGGGGCGTCCGCGCATCGACCACCAGATCGACGCCGCGCTGGCGCTGGCCTGGGCGGCGGTGATCGGCGGCGACCAGATCGGCCTCTACGCCTTCGACGCCCGGCCGCGCCTGTTCCTGCCGGCCGAGCCCGGCCGCGGCGCCTTCGCCCGCCTGCGCAGCCACACCGCCGGCCTTGCCTATGCCGAGAGCGAGACCAACCACACCCTCGGCCTCGCCCATCTCCATCAGCGGCTGAAGCGGCGCAGCCTCGTCGTCGTCTTCACCGACTTCGTCGACACCACCACCGCCGAGCTGCTGGTGGAAAACGTCACCCTGCTCAACCGGCGCCACGTGGTGATCTTCGTCACCCTGCGCGATGCCGAACTGGTGCGGCTCGCCCGCGTCGCCCCCGCGAGCCTGGCCGAGGTCGCCGCCGCCGTCTCGGCCGAGGCGATGCTGAAGGAGCGGCGGCTGGTGCTGGAGCGCCTCTCCCGTCTCGGCGTCGTCTGCATCGAGACCGCGCCCGAACACGTGGGCGGCCGGCTGATCTCGGCCTATCTCGCCATCAAGAGCCGGGAGGTCATATGAGCGATCCCGCCGACCCGATCCGCTCCAGCCGCTTTCGCCGCGAGCGCGAGGCCGGCTGGCGCCGCCTCGATGCGATCGTCACTCGGGTGGAGCGGTCGGGTGCCGGCGCCCTCGACTTCGAGGAGGCGCGCGACCTGGCGCTTCTCTACCGCGAGGCGCTGAACGCCCTGTCGGTCGCCCGCGAGATCTCGCTCGACAAGGCCCTGCTCGCCTATCTCGACGCCCTGTGCTGCCGGGCCTATCTCGCCGTCTACGCCCCGCGCGAACGGCTCGGCGGCGTGGTGCGGCGCTTCTTCACCACGGGCGCGCCGGGCGCGATCCGCCGGTCGGGCCTGGCGCTCGCCCTCGCCACCCTCGCCCTCGTCCTCGGCGCGGTCGCCGGCTTCCTGCTCTTTCGCGAGGACAGCAGCTGGTACAGCACCTTCATGCCCGGCTCGCTGGCGGACGGACGCGGGCCGGCCAGCAGCCGCGAGCAGCTGGAAGCGGTGCTCTACGACACCGGCGGCTCGCCGCTCGGCGAACTCGGCGCCTTTGCCACCTATCTCTTTTCCCACAACACCGGCATTGCCATCCTCGCCTTCGGCCTCGGGGTGGCCGCCTGCCTGCCGAGCTTCCTGCTCGCCTTCTACAACGGGCTGATCCTCGGCGTCTTCGCCGGCCTCCACGCCGACCGCGACCTCGGGCTCGACCTGTTCGCCTGGCTGTCGATCCACGGCGTCACGGAGCTTGCCGCGATCGTCATCGCCACCGCGGGCGGATTCCGGCTCGGCCTTGCCGTGCTGTTTCCCGGCCGCCGGACCCGCCGCGACGCGCTGCGCCATGCCGGGCACGATGCCGCCAAGCTGGCGGTGCTCGCTGCCGTGATGCTGGTGGCGGCCGCCCTGCTGGAAGGCTTTGCCCGCCAGCTCGTCACCGGCATCGGGCCGCGCATCGCCATCGGCTGGGGGGTCGGCGCCCTGTGGCTCGGCTGGCTCCTGCTGGCCGGACGGGGGTCTGCCGTCAGGGAGGACGGCCGATGAAGCTGTTCCGCCGCCGCAAGCCGCCGGAGGGAAAATCAAGGGTCCGCCGGCGCCCGGCCGCTCCGGCGCGCCGGATCCTGCGCCTGCTGGCCCCCGAGGGCGTGCCGCTCGACTTCGAGATCGCCAGCCTCGGCGCCCGCTTCACCGCGCAGGTGCTGGACCTGCTGCTGAGCGGCGTGCTGGTCATCGCCCTCGTCGTGCTCCTGTCGATGACGCTGTCGCGCGCCGACATGGTGACGCCGATCCCCGCCATCAGCGCCCTGCTGTTCTTCGCCGTGCGCACACCCTACTATCTCGTCTCCGAGTTGCTGTGGAACGGCCAGACCGTCGGCAAGCGGATCGGCGCGATGCGCGTCGTCTCGGCCAACGGCCGCGGCCTCACCACCCACCAGATCGTCGTGCGCAACCTGATGAAGGAGGTCGAGGTCTTCCTGCCGATGGGCTTCCTGCTGGCCGCCCTGGGGGACGAGGGGGGGCTCGACTCCGCCCTCTCGCTCGTCTGGGTGCTCGGCACACTGGCGGTGCCGGTGTTCAGCCGGCGCAACCAGCGGATCGGCGACCTCATCGCCGGCACGGTGGTGATCAGCCTGCCGAAGGCCGTGCTGCTGCCGGATCTGGCCGAGGTCGCCGCCACGGCCGTGCCGCGCTTCGTCTTCCTGCCGCATCAGCTCGACCATTACGGCGCCTATGAGCTTCAGGTGCTGGAGCAGTTGCTGCAGACGCCGGCCTCGACGCGGCGCGGCGAGGCGAAGCGCCATCTTGCCAGCCTCGCCACCGTCGCCGAACGCATCCGCGGCCGCATCGTCTTCGAGGACGCGGTGCGCCCGGACGAGACCCGGGATTTCCTCGCCGCATTCTACGTCGCGCAGCGGGCGCATCTGGAAAAGCGCCAGCTGTTCGGCGAGGCACGCGCCGACAAGCACTACGCCGCTGAAGGGTCAGCCGCTGCGGGCGCGCGCCCTGAAGGAAAGGGCTGATGGCCGCGTGGTCCCGTGGCGGGACCGCCCATGGACAGTCCTTGCGGCTTCTGCAATCCTCCCGTGCGCCGTCCTCTCCTCCCCGTGTCACCCGTCCACGGCAACCGCCGTTCATCCGGATGCGACCGTCCGCTGCCGCCTGCAGCCGGCCGCGTTCCCGCGAGGTCTCCATGTCCGACAGCACGCCTCCCCAGCATCTTCCGCCGCTCGGCGTCGGGCGCATCGTCAGCGACGCCTTCTCGCTCTACTTCCGCAACATCGTCCTGCTCACCGCGGTGCCCTTCCTGCCGATGCTGGCCTTTCAGCTTCTGTCCTTCGCGCTGGTGCCGATGGATCTGGCGACCCAGCAGCCGGCCGGAGATCCGTCGATGCTCGGCATCGTCGTGCTGATGGGCCTGTCGCTGCTGGTCTATGCCGTGGTCGGCGGCTCGGTCATGCTCGCCGCCTATGCGCGCGGATCGGCCGGCCGACCGACATCCGGGCCTATGTCGCGGTAGCGATCGTCAAGATGCTGCCGATCATTGCCCTCTCGATCGTGCTGGGCGTGGCCGCGGGCATCGGCTTTGCGCTGCTGCTCGTGCCGGGCATCTATGTCTACGCCCGCTGGGGCCTGTTCCTGCCCGCGATCGTGATCGAGGACGGCAGCTATGGCGCGCTCGCCCGCAGTTCGGAGCTGACGAAGGAATATCGCTGGCCGATCGTCGGCGCCTATGTGGTGTTCGGCATCGCCATGCTGCTGATGCTCTTGTCCATGTCGATGCTGCTCGGCTTCGTGCTGGTGGGCCTTGCCGACACCATGGACACGACCGCGCTCCTGATCGTCACGGCGATCGTCGAAAGCGTGTTCAGCGCCGCGATGCTCGGGCTCAGCTCCTGTGTCGTGGTGGCCCTCTACATGCGCCTGCGCGACATCAAGGAAGGCCCCGGCGCCGAACAGCTGGCCGACGTCTTCGGCTGACGCCTGCCCGCGTCGGTCTGCCGCAGCCATCTGGCATACCAGAGCGGCAAGGCAGCCATGCGCATGTTGCATTGCACAAAGCGGCGAATTCGGTCATGTTGTGCATGCCCTCTTTAGGGCGTTTCCTCCCTAAGACTTCAGGCCGCCGCAAGGCGGCTTTTTTTTGACCTGGCATCAGGGGCGCAACCTACAGCGGCTGCGCGCCGTGCTTCTGCGCCGATGCCTTGGTCGGCCGGGCCTCGTGGGCATCGCGTCGCGCCTGCAGACGCGGTCCGCGCTCCATGCGATCGATGCCGTCGCTTTCGCTTGTGTTCGCTTGTGTTCGCCGCAAGGCAGCCATGCGAATGTTGCATTGCACAATACCGCGAAATCGGTCATCTTGTGCATGCCCTCTTTAGGGCGTTTCCTCCCTAAGACTTCAGGCCGCCGCAAGGCGGCTTTTTTTTGCCCGCGCCGGAGCGCGCACCGACCCGCCGGCGCGGGCCGGTGCCGGACGGCGTCAGCGCTGGGCGGTCTGCCAGTCGGCGGCGCGGAAGTAGCCGGCATTGCTGGCAGCAAGCGGTGCGCGGCCGCGGATGTGGTCCGCCGCCTTCTCGGCCAGCATGATCGTCGGCGCATTGAGATTGCCGGTGGTGATCGACGGCATGATCGAGGAATCGACCACGCGCAGCCCCTCCACGCCGTAGACCCGGGCTTGCGGATCGACCACCGCCATCGGATCGTTCTTCGCGCCCATCTTCGCCGTGCAGGACGGGTGATAGGCGCTCTCGACCTTCTGCGCGACGAAGGCGTCGATCTGCTCGTCGGTGACGACATCGGCGCCGGGCTGGATCTCGCGGCCCCGCCAGCGGTCGAAGGCCGCCTGCGCGAAGATCTCGCGGGTCAGCCGCACGCAGGCGCGCATCTCCGTCCGGTCGTCCGGGTGGCTCATGTAGTTGAAGAAGATCCGCGGCGCCTCGGCCGGATCGGCCGACGCCAGCCGCACCCAGCCGCGGCTTTTCGAGCGCATCGGCCCGACATGGGCCTGGAAGCCGTGTTCGGAGGCAAGGCCCTTGCCGTCGTAGGACACGGCCAGCGGCAGGAAATGGTACTGGATGTCCGGATAGGGAATCCCCGCGCGCGAGCGGATGAAGCCGCAGCTCTCGAAATGATTGGTCGCGCCGAGCCCGTCGCGGCGCAGCAGCCAGCGCAGCCCGATCAGCGCCCGCGGCAGCAGGCCCATCGACGAATAGAGCGTGATCGGCTCCCGGCTGGCGACCTGGAAGTAGAATTCGAGGTGGTCCTGCAGGTTCTCGCCGACGCCGGGAAGATCGTGGACGACGGCGATGCCGTGGTCCTTCAGCTCCGCCGCCGGACCGATGCCGGAGAGTTTCAGCAACTGCGGCGAATTGATCGGCCCGCCGGAGAGGATCACCTCGCGGCCCGCGCGCACGAATTTTTCCTCGCCGCCCTGCGCATAGCGGACGCCGACCGCGCGCCGGCCCTCGAACACCACGCCGAGCACGCGGGCATGGGTCTCGACGGCGAGATTCGGCCGCTTCATCGCCGGCTTGAGATAGGCGTTGGCCGCCGACCAGCGCACGCCGCCCTTCACGGTCATGTCCATCCGGCCGAAGCTTCCTGGGAATGGCCGTTGATGTCGGAGGTCGCCGGATAGCCGGCCTGCAGCGCGGCATCGACGAAGGCGTGGTAGAGCGGGTTCTTCAGCGTGCCGTAGCGAGTGGCGAGCGGCCCCGCGTCGCCGCGATACTCGTCGCCCCCCTCCTGCCGGCTCTCCGCCCGGCGGAAATAGGGCAGCACGTCGGCGTGGGACCAGCCGCGCGCGCCCTCGTCCTGCCAGCGGTCGAAGTCGGCCGGGTTGCCGCGCACGTAGACGAGGCCGTTGATCGACGAGGAGCCGCCGAGCACCTTGCCGCGCGGGCAGTGCATGCGGCGACCGCCGAGGCCGGGCTCCGGCTCGCTCTCGTACATCCAGTTGTATCTGCGCATGTTCATCGGGATGGACAGCGCGCTCGGCATCTGGATGAAGATCGAGCGGTCCGACCCGCCGTATTCGAGCACCAGCACGCGGCTCGCTCCGTCCTCCGACAGACGGTCGGCGAGCACGCAGCCGGCCGAACCGGCGCCGACGATCACATAGTCGAAGGTGGCCTCGGATGTGGTCCCGGATGTGGTCATGGTCATGTCTTTCGCCATCGCAGCACGGTCCGGCTCAGTAAGGTGCGTCGACCTTGCCGAGGTTCACGTAGACGCTTTTCAGCTGCGTATAATGCTCGATGGCCGCCTTCGAATTCTCGCGGCCGAGGCCGGACTGCTTCACGCCGCCAAACGGCAGCTCGATCGGCGTGATGTTGTAGTGGTTGATCCAGCAGGTGCCGGCCTGAAGCTGCGCGACCACCCGGTGCCCCCGCGCCAGATCCTTCGTGAACACGCCGGCGGCCAGCCCGAAGTCGGTGGCATTGGCCCGGGCAATCACCTCCGCCTCGTCGCGGAAGGTGAGAACCGACATCACCGGGCCGAAGATCTCCTCGCGCACGATGGTCATGTCGTCGGCGCAGCCGGCAAACACCGTCGGCTCGACGAAACAGCCGTTCGCGCAGGCGCCGTCCACATGCCGCCCGCCGCCGACGAGCAGCCGGGCGCCGCCCGCCTTGCCCGCCGCGATCGCGGCCAGCACCTTGTCCATGTGCGCCGTGGAGATCAGCGCCCCGACCTGGGTGTCCGGATCCTGCGGATCGCCGATCTTCATCGCCCGGACACGGGCGACGAGCCTGTCGGTGAAGGCGTCGACCACATCCTCGTGCACGAAGACGCGGGTGCCGTTCGAGCAGACCTCGCCGGCCGAATAGAAGTTGCCGAGCATGGCGCCGGAGACGGCATCGTCGAGGTCGGCGTCGGGGAAGACGATCAGCGGCGACTTGCCGCCGAGCTCCAGCGTCACCTGCTTCAGGGTGCCGGCAGCGTCGGCCATCACCTTCTTGCCGGTCCCGACCTCGCCGGTCAGCGAGACCTTGGCGATCTTCGGATGGCGCGTCAGCAGGCGGCCGGTGTCGGCAAAGCCCTGCACCACGTTGAACACCCCGTCGGGCACGCCCGCCTCGGTCATGATCTCGGCGAGCTTGACCGCGCTGAGCGGCGTGAGTTCGGCCGGCTTGAAGATCATCGCGTTGCCGCAGGCGAGCGCGGGCGCCGACTTCCAGCAGGCGATCTGCAGCGGGTAGTTCCAAGCGCCGATGCCGGCGACGATGCCGAGCGGCTCGCGCCGCGTGTAGCCGAAGGCCGAGGGACCGAGGTCGACATGCTCGCCGGTCAGGCCCGAGGCGATGCCGGCGAAGTATTCGAGGCATTCCGCGCCGGAGATCACGTCGACGACGCTGGTCTCCTGGATCGGCTTGCCGGTGTCGCGGGTCTCCAGCACGGCCAGCTCGTCGTTGCGGGCGCGCAGGAGTTCGGCGACGCGCTTGAGGATCCGGCCGCGCTCGGCGCCGGTCATCGCCCCCCACACCGCCTGCCCCCGCGCCGCGGCGGCGACCGCCGCCTCGACCTCCGCCTCGCCGGCGATCTCCAGCGTGGCGAGAACCTCACCGGTCGCCGGATTGACGGTCTGGAAGGTCTCGCCGCTGCGGCTGGCGAGGAATCGCCCGCCGATGTGGTTCTGGATCGGGGTGGCAGGGGTCACGGTCGGAACTCCGGTCTGAAGAGGCGCCGGCGGGCGGGTCACGGAAAGCTGGGCGTCGACGAAGGCGGCGGCGATGGCGCGGGCCGCGGCGCTGTCGGTCTCGTCGGTGGCCGAAAGGGTGGAGCGCAGCCACAGCCCGTCGATGACGGCGGCGATCGAGATCGCGATCCGGCGCGCCTCGGCGCGCGGCACGAGGCCGGCGAGCGGGTGGGCGAGGTTGGAGATCATCCGGCCCTGGTAGACCTTCTGCACGCGGCGCAGCCGCTCCGAATGCAGCACCTGGCCCCAGAAGGCGAGCCAGACCGTGCAGGAGCGCCGGTCGAACTCTTCCGGCGCAAGGTTCGCGTCCACCACCGCCATGATGCGGTCGCGGGGACGCCTTGCGCGGGCAAGCCGCGAGGCGACGCCGCGGGCGATGCGCGCCGCCAGATGGCGCAGGGTTGCCTCCAGCAATCCGTCCTTGTCGCCGAAATAATGGGCGACCAGACCGGGCGACACGCCGGCGCGTCGGGCGATCTGCGACAGGGTCGTGGCGTTGAAGCCGTTGTCGGCGAGCGATTCGATCGTCGCCTCGATCAGCTGGCGGCGGCGAACATCCTCCGGCTCGCGTCGCCGGACGTCTTCGGCCACGACTCTCGCCATGTCGATCTCCTCGCGTTGCGGCCCGCCAGCCGGGCAGTCAATTGAACGACCAGACAATACACCGGCCGACCGCCGGTGCAAGTCCGCCCTTCGTGGGGCGCTCCTTGGCATCGGCCTTCCTGAATAGAAAACTTCCCGCCCACAGGAAAGGCGATATTCTGGGCATTATCCCGCAGTGCAGCTAGATTTTTGCACGTGACAAGTGGAATTTTTCGATATTGAATGATCAATCAAGAGGGGGCATCGACCCTCCGAGGGGACAAGGTCGCGGGCGAGATCGGACATCGACACGCCGGCAGGGGGACGACGGATTGACTCTCCGTCCAACAAGCACGACCGACTCTCCCGAGCCGGCCCCGCGCGCCGCTCCGGCGTCCGCGGGGCCGCTCCAGACGACGACCTGCGGACCGCTGCGCGGACTGCAGCCGTCGCATGGCCATCGCCCAGGCGGTCATCAGCCGCTATGGTCGTGGCCGCGGCGTCCCGGCGCCGCCGTCCCGGACACGGCCGCGGGCGGTCGCGGGACGATAGAATTCGGTTTGAGGGATGCGGCCGAGGGGGTTCGCCGCACCGGACAACGAGAGGAACAGCGAGCATGACCCACACGCCTTCCCGCATCACCCTGCTGCTCTGCGGCCTGATCGCCGCCCCGCTGATGGCCGGCCCGGCGCTCGCCGCGGATGACGCCGCCTGCAAGACCGTGCGCTTCTCCGACGTCGGGTGGTCCGACATCTCGGCGACCACCGGCATCGCCTCGACGATCCTCAAGGGTCTCGGCTACGAGCCGACGGTCCAGCTGCTCTCGGTGCCGGTCACCTACACCTCGCTGAAGAACAAGGACATCGACGTCTTCCTCGGCAACTGGATGCCGACCATGGAGGCCGACATCGCGCCCTTCCGCGCCGACGGCTCGGTCGAGACCATCGGCGCCAACCTCGAGGGCGCGAAATACACCCTCGCCGTGCCGAAATACCTGTTCGACAAGGGCCTCAAGTCCTTCGCCGACATCGTGAAGTTCAAGGACGAGCTCGACGGCAAGATCTACGGCATCGAGCCCGGCAACGACGGCAACCGCCTGATCCTCGACATGATCGCCGCCGACACCTTCGGCCTCAAGGGCTTCGAGGTGGTCGAGTCCAGCGAGCAGGGCATGCTTGCCCAGGTGGCCCGCGCCACCAAGAAGGAAGAGGCGGTCGTCTTCCTCGGCTGGGCGCCGCATCCGATGAACGCCAACTTCGAAATGGAATATCTCTCCGGCGGAGACGACGTGTTCGGCCCGAACTACGGTGGTGCCACCGTCCACACCAACGTGCGCGCCGGCTACATCGCCGAGTGCCCGAACGCCGGCAAGTTCATCACCAACCTCAAGTTCACCCTGCCGGTCGAAAACGTGGTGATGGGCTACATCCTCGACGGCGGCATGGACCCGGAGACGGCCGCGACCACGTGGCTGAAGGAAAATCCGGACGCGCTCGGCCCCTGGCTCGACGGCGTGACGACCTTCGACGGCCAGCCCGGTCTCGATGCGGTCAAGGCAAGCCTCGGCCTGTGAGATCCCGGCGGCGCCCTGCGCCGCCCCCGAGCCTTCGGAACGGCCGGCGGATGGGATCCCCGTCCGCCCGCAGATCCCGACGCCGCTGCTTGATGCAGCCGGCGACTGGTGGCGGCTGCCTTCCGGACGCGGCCGTATCCCTCCCTCGATGAGAAGCCCGAGGAGCCTTCCATGTTTGACTGGCTGACCGCGCACAAGATCCCGCTCGGATCGACGATGGCGGACTTCGTCGACTTCCTGACCACACGGTTCCAGGTGGTGTTCGACGTCATCTCCGTCGTTCTCGAGACCGGCATCGAGGGCCTGACCGATGGCCTCCTCGCCGTGCCGCCCCTGCTGCTGATCGCGCTCGTCGCGGCGGGGGCCTGGTTCCTGCATCGCTCGATCGGCCTCGTGGTGTTCATCCTCGCCGGCCTGCTGCTCGTCACCAATCTCGGCTTCTGGGACCAGACGGTGATGACGCTGGCGCAGGTGCTGGTGGCGACCGTGATCTGCGTGCTGATCGGCGTGCCGGTCGGCATCGCCGCCGCCCACCACCCGCGCTTCTACGCGGCGCTGCGCCCGGTGCTCGACCTGATGCAGACGGTGCCGACCTTCGTCTACCTGATCCCGACGCTGATCCTGTTCGGCCTCGGCGTGGTGCCGGGCGTGATCTCGACGGTGATCTTCTCGATCCCGGCGCCGATCCGGCTGACCCATCTCGGCGTCTCCTCGGTGCCGACCCAGCTCTACGAGGCCGGCAAGGCCTTCGGCGCCACCAGGCGGCAGCTGCTCTACAAGGTGGAACTGCCCTACGCCCTGCCGACGATCATGGCCGGCATCACCCAGTGCATCATGCTGGCGCTGTCGATGGTGGTGATCGCGGCGCTGGTCGGCGCCGACGGCCTCGGCAAGCCGGTGGTGCGCGCGCTCAACACCGTCAACATCGCCATGGGCTTCGAGGCGGGCCTTGCGATCGTCATCCTCGCCATCGTTCTCGACCGGGTGTGCAAGAGCCCCGAGACCAAGCGGAAAGGACGCTGACATGGCCGCCGTCGAATTCCGGAACGTCGACATCGTCTTCGGCGATCGCCAGAAGGCCGCCCTCGCCATGATCGACGAGGGCAAGACCCGCAACGAGATCCTCGAGAAGACCGGCTCCGTGCTCGCGCCGCGGGCGTGTCGCTCTCGATCGAGCGCGGCCAGATCTGCGTGCTGATGGGCCTGTCGGGCTCGGGCAAGTCCACCATCCTGCGCGCGATCAACCGCCTCAACGAGGTGGCCCGCGGCGAGGTGCTGGTGGAACACAAGGGGCAGGCGGTGGATGTCGCCTCCTGCAGCGAGGCGGTGCTGCGCGACGTGCGCATCAACACCGTGTCGATGGTGTTCCAGCAGTTCGGCCTGCTGCCGTGGCGGACCGTGCGCGAGAATGCCGGCTTCGGGCTGGAGATGCGCGGCGTACCGGCGGCCGAGCGCACCCGGATCGTCGACGAGAAGCTGGCGATGGTCGGCCTCACCGCCTGGGCCGACAAGTATGCCCACGAACTGTCCGGCGGCATGCAGCAGCGCGTCGGCCTTGCCCGGGCGTTCGCCACCGATGCCGACATCCTGCTCATGGACGAACCCTTCTCGGCGCTCGACCCGCTGATCCGCGACAAGCTGCAGGACGAACTGCTCGACCTCCAGAAGCGGATCCAGAAGACCATCGTCTTCGTCAGCCACGACCTCGACGAGGCGCTGAAGCTCGGCAACAAGATCGCGATCATGGAGGGCGGCCGCATCGTCCAGGAGGGCACCGCCGAGGACATCCTGCTGCGCCCGGCCAACGCCTATGTCGCCGAATTCGTCAAGCACATGAACCCGCTCAACGTGCTGCGCGGCAATGCGGTGATGCGCCCGACCGAAAGCCTGAAGCGCGACGGCGACTGCGTGCTGCTGGACAAGGCCGGCGAGGTGAAGGTCTCGGTCGACCCCAGCGACCGGCCGGTCGGCGTGACGCTCAACGGCCGCGTCGGCACGCTCGGCAAGGCCGACGAGGAGACCGGCCGGATCGAGACCGACTGCGACGTCATCGTCGCCCCCGTCGATCTCAAGCTCAAGGCGGCAATCGAGCTGAAGCGGCGCACCAACCACCCGATCCTGCTCGTCGACAATCTCGGCCGCCTCGCGGGCCTCTGCGACGACGACGAGATCTACCGCGGCCTGCTCCACCGCGCGGGGAACTGAGGGCGGTCGTCAGGGCCGGCGTCCTGACGCCGAACTTGCTCCCCTGCCGGACCGGCGTCTTGACGCCGACTTGCCCCCTCGGCGGGCCGGCGTCTTGACGCCGGCGGGGCGCCGCGCGAAGGATCGCGCCGGCCCGGGATCGCGAGGGGTCGCCGGCAGCGGAGTTGCAAGCGTGTCGTCAGAACGGATCGTCTATGTCAACGGCGCCTATGTCGCCGCGTCTGCCGCCAGCGTGTCGGTGTTCGACCGCGGCTTTCTCTTCGCCGATGCGGTCTACGAGGTGACGACCGTCCTCGACGGCCGGCTCATCGACTTTGCCGGCCACGTCGCCCGGCTGCATCGCTCGCTCGGCGAACTGCAGATGACGCTGCCGGTCAGCGAAGCGGATCTGCTCGCGATCCATCGCAAGCTCGTCGCCGACAACGGCGTGACCGAAGGCCTCGTCTACCTGCAGATCAGCCGCGGCAGCGCCGAGCGCGACTTCGGCTTCCCGGACCCGGCCGTGCCGCCGACGATCGTGCTGTTCACCCAGAACAAGACGCTGATCGACAGCCCGATGGCCCGGCGCGGCGCGAAGATCGTGCTGGTCGACGACCTGCGCTGGGGCCGCTGCGACATCAAGACGGTCCAGCTGCTCTACCCTTCGCTCGCCAAGATGGCGGCCAAGGAACAGGGCGCCGACGACGCCTGGCTGGTGCGCGACGGCCTCGTGACCGAGGGCACCTCCAACAACGCCCATATCGTCACCACCGACGGACGGATCGTCACCCGTCATCTCGGCCCGGACATCCTGAGCGGCATCACCCGCGCGGCGATGCTGCGGATCGCCCACGAGCAGGGCCTCGTGATCGAGGAGCGCGGCTTCACGCCGGACGAGGCGAAGGCCGCAGCCGAAGCTTCGTCACCTCGCGACGACCTTCGTCACGGCGGTGGTGTCGATCGACGGCACGCCGATCGGCGACGGCACGCCCGGCCCCGTCGCGAACCGCCTGCGCGAGGCCTATATCGCCGAGAGCCTGAAGACGGCGATCTGATCGCCGCCGTCCCGAGGCGCCCGCCGGTTCAGCCGAACACCGTCTTCGGGAAATGGAAGGACACCACGAAGTTCGGCACGTCGACGATCTCGCTGATCCGCAGGTCGCCGGCGACCGAGCAGAGCATGTAGGCGTCGACCGGATCGAGGCCTTCGCTGGCGCAGAGGTGGTCGATCATGCCGGACACGGCGTCGCGCGCGCCGGTCATCAGGTCCGGGCCGATGCCGGTCGTCGCCACATAGCCCTTGCCGTCGAGATGGCGGGTCACCGGCCCCGGCGTCTCGAACATCGGCATCTTCAGCGGTCGGCCGGCGATCACCTCGAAGCGCAGCGCCACGTCCATCGCGCTTTCGATCGCCGTGCCGCAGACCTCGCCGTCGCCCTGAGCGGCGTGGGTGTCGCCAATGGAGAACAGCGCGCCCTCCACCTCCACCGGCAGGTAGAGCGTCGCCCCGGCGGCCAGATCCCGGATGTCGAGATTGCCGCCGACCCGGCGCGGCGGCACCACGGAATGGGGACCGGCCTCGGCCGGCGCCACGCCGATCGTGCCGGCAAAGGGCTTGAGCGGCACCCGCGCCCGTGCCCCGAACAGCCCCGGCCCCCCGAGATCGCGGTCGTAGGACCAGACGTGCAGCGCCGGATCGGGGAACTGATCGGCCAGCAGGCCGAAGCCCGGGATGTTGGCGGTCCAGCCGAAGCCGGAGGGCGCAAACTCGAGGATCTCGACCTTCAGCACGTCGCCCGGCCGGGCGCCCTCCACGAACACCGGGCCGGACACCGGGTTGACCTTGTCGAAGTCGAGTGTGGCGATGTCCGCCGCCGTGCTCTCCGCGTCGAAGTGATCGTTGGCGGCGTCATGGCACTGGAACAGCGCCGTCTCGCCCGAGCGGGCCACCAGCACCGGCGCAAAGTCGCGGTCCCAGCCGTAGTGGCGCTGGCCGCGGTGGATCGTGTGGTCGCAGGTCCGGCACATGGGTCGCTCTCCTGTCCTGCCTCGGCTCCGGGACGAGCCGGTGAATGGTTCAGCGCCGGTCGGGGCGGTCGCCGAGCACGATCTCGCGAAGATAGCGGCCGTAGGCGCTCTTGCCGAGCGGGGCGGCGAGACGTTCGACCTGCACGGCGTCGATATAGCCCATCTCGAAGGCGACCTCCTCCGGACAGGCGATCTTGAAGCCCTGGCGGCGCTCCAGCGTGGCCACGAATTCAGAGGCCTCGATCAGGCTGTCCGGGGTGCCGGTGTCGAGCCAGGCAAAGCCGCGGCCCATCAGCTCCACGGCAAGGTCGCCGCGCTCCAGATAGGCGCGGTTGACGTCCGTGATTTCCAGCTCGCCGCGCGCAGACGGCTTGAGCCCCGCCGCGATCTCCACCACGTCGGCATCGTAGAAGTAGAGCCCGGTCACCGCCCAGTTGGAGGCGGGCCGCGCCGGCTTCTCGGTGATCGACACCGCCTTCCGGTCAGGGCCGAACTCGACCACGCCATACCGCTCCGGATCGTTGACGTGATAGGCGAACACGGTCGCGCCATGCGGCCGGTTGGCGGCGGCGCGGAACAGGTCCGGCATGCCGTGGCCGTAGAAGATGTTGTCGCCGAGGATCAGCGCCGACGGCGAGCCGGCGACGAAATCGGCGCCGATCACATAGGCCTGCGCCAGCCCGTCCGGGCTCGGCTGCGCGGCATAGGAAAGGCTGATGCCGAACTGCGCGCCGTCGCCGAGCAGCATCTGGAACGACGGCAGGTCGCGGGGCGTCGAGATGATCAGGATGTCGCGGATGCCGGCGAGCATCAGCGTCGTCAGCGGATAGTAGACCATCGGCTTGTCGTAGACCGGCAGCAGCTGCTTCGACGTGACGATGGTCATCGGATGCAGCCGCGTGCCGCTGCCGCCGGCGAGGATGATGCCCTTCATGTCCGTCCGTCCCCTTCCACCGCGGCCCCCTGCACGCCCTGCATCTTCCGCCGCTCCGCCGCGATCCGGTCGAGCACGCTCTCCAGCGAGACGCGCCAGTGCGGCAGGCGCAGGCCGTAGGCCGCGCCGAGGCGCTCGCAGTGAAGGCGCGAGTTGGCGGGCCGGGCGGCGGGGCGCGGATACTCGGCCGTGGTGATGCGCTCGACCTCGGCCGCCGGCAGCCCGCGCGCCCTGGCGCCGGCAAAGATCGCCTCGGCGAAGTCCGCCCAGGTCGCCTCTCCGGCCGCCGTCATGTGAAACACGCCCTGCGAGGCGGGGTCGCCGTGGCGCTCGGCAAGCCGCCTTGCCACGGCAAGCGCCGTCTCGGCAATGTCGAGGGCCGAGGTCGGCGCCCCAGACTGGTCGGCGACGACGCGGAGCACCGGCCGGGCTTCGGCCGCGCGCAGCATGGTCAGCACGAAATTGCTGCCCGTCGGGCCATAGACCCAGGAGGTGCGAAGGATGGCGTGGCAGGCGCCGGACGCGGCGATCCGGCGCTCGCCTTCGAGCTTGGTTGCGCCATAGACCTGCAGCGGACCGGGCCGGTCGGTCTCCACATAGGCGCCGGCCTTGGTGCCGTCGAACACGTAGTCGGTGGAGAGATGCACCAAGGGCACGCCGAGGTCGCGCGCCGCATCGGCGATCCGCCCCGGCGCCGTGCCGTTGACCCGCATCGCCGCCGCCGGCTCGGCCTCGGCCTGGTCGACGGCGGTCCAGGCCGCGGCCGAGATGATCGCATCGGGCGCCGCGCCGTGGATGGCGATGGCCACCGAATCCGGATCGGTGAGATCGACGTCGGGCCGGGCGAGCGTGACGATCTCGACATCCGAGCCCGCCGCCCGCTCGGCGAGCGCCCGCGCCACCTGTCCCGAGCGTCCCGTGACCACGATCCGCATCACGTCACCACCTCCGTTGGTGCGGCGGGCACAAGGCCCAGCCGCTCGCCGCCATAGACCCGGCGCCGGAGCGGCCCCCACCACCACTCGTTGTCGAGATACCAGCCAACGGTCTTCTCGATGCCGGTCTCGAAGGTGTCCTGCGCCCGCCAGCCGAGTTCGCTCTCGATCTTGGTTGCATCGATGGCGTAGCGCCGGTCGTGGCCCGGCCGGTCGTCGACGTGGGAGATCAGCCGGGCATGGGGCGCGCCGGCCGGCCGCAGCCGGTCGAGGTGGCCGCAGATCTGGCGCACGACGTCGAGATTGGTCCGCTCGTTGCGCCCGCCGACATTGTATTTCTCGCCCGGCCGGCCGCGTTCGGCGATCAGGATCAGCGCCCGGGCGTGGTCGGCGACATAGAGCCAGTCGCGGATCTGCTGGCCGTCGCCATAGACAGGCAGCGCCTTGCCCTCCATGGCGTTGAGGATCGTCAGCGGAATCAGCTTCTCGGGGAAATGGTAGGGGCCGTAGTTGTTCGAGCAGTTGGAGATCACGACCGGCAGGCCGTAGCTGCGCTGCCAGGCGGTGGCGAGATGGTCCGCGCCGGCCTTGGAGGCCGAATAGGGCGAGGACGGATCGTAGCGCGTCGTCTCGTCGAACAGGCCGTCCGGCCCGAGCGAGCCGTAGACCTCGTCGGTGGAGACATGCAGCAGGCGGAAATCGTCGCGCTCGGGGGCCGCGAGGCCCTCCCGATACCGGCGCGCCGCGTCCAGCAGCGTGTAGGTGCCGACGAGATTGGTCGCGACGAAGTCGGCCGGACCGGTCAGCGACCGGTCGACGTGGCTCTCGGCGGCGAGATGCATCACGTGGGTCGGCCGGAAGTCGGCGAAGGCCGCCGCCATCGCCGCGCCGTCGCAGACGTCGGCCCGGAGGAAGCGGTGGTTGGAATGATTGCCGACGCTGCGCAGGGACTCCAGCGTGCCGGCATAGGTCAGCTTGTCGACGGTCAGCACCTCGGCGCCGCGGTCGATCACCAGTTGCCGCACCACCTCCGAGCCGATGAAGCCCGCCCCGCCCGTCACCAGCACGCGCATCGTCACAGGGTCTCCGGAGCAGGGACGACATCGAAGACGAGGCCGAGGTCGGCGAAGGCCGGCTGACGGCGATCCTTTTCGGAGAGCACCGCGTCGGCCGCGGCCACCGGCCAGTCGATGGCAAGATCCGGATCGTCGAAGGCAAGCCCCGCGTCGTCGGCCGCGCTGTAGTAATCCGTCGTCTTGTAGACGACTTCGCAATCCGCCTCCAGCGTGCAGAAGCCGTGGGCAAAGCCGGCCGGAAGCCAGAGCTGGCGCCAGTTGTCCGCTGAAAGCTCCACGGCCACATGGCGCCCGAAGGTCGGCGAGCCGGCGCGGATGTCGACCGCCACGTCAAGGATCCGCCCCTTCGTGCAGCGCACCAGCTTGCCCTGCGCTGCCGGCGGGCGCTGGAAATGCAGGCCGCGGATCGTGCCCGCCGCCGCCGAGATCGAGTGGTTGTCCTGCACGAATACCGTCCGGCCTACCACCGCGTCGAACCGGTCCTGCCGGAAGGTCTCGGCGAACAGCCCGCGCGCATCGCCATGCCGTTTCGGCTCGATGATGACGACGTCGGGAATGGCGGTGGGATGAAACTCCATCTCGGGCTCGTCCTTCCTGTCAGCCGGTCTCGAGGTGGATCTCAGACCGGGGGGTGCGGCAGCGCCGGATCGATCGCGGCGGTCGCCCAGAGGTTCGGCGCCGCCGTCAGGCGGATGTGGTCGAGCACGATCGCCTGCGAGGGGGCGACAATGAGGCGGAAGGGCATCGTGTCCTGGACATAGGCCGGGGGGCGGCCGGGGTCGGCGATCATCGCCGCGCCCCAGCGGGCGGCCATCACCTCCGCCTCGGCGCGGTTGCGGGCGGCGCGTGCCGGGTCGGTGTGGTCGAGGCCGCGGCTCTTCGACTCGTGATGGATCAGCTCGATGCGCGGGGTGACGAGAATGCGCAGCCCCCTCGCCCGCAGCTTGAGGGCCAGATCGATGTCGCTGTAGGCGACCGGCAGGAAGCGGTCGTCGAGCCCGCCAGCAGCCACGACATCGGCCTTGCGGGCGGCGAGGAAGGCGCCGGTGACGGCGGCCGTCGCACGGGTCACCGCCCAGCGCCGGCCCGGTCCCTCGGCGTCCTCGGCTTCGTGCAGCCCGTCGTGGATCACGCTGCCCTTCCAGCCCATCAGCACCCCGGCATGCTGCACGGTGCGGTCGGGATAGAGCAGGCGCGCGCCGACGGCGCCGACCTCCGGCCGGGCCAGCAGGCCGCGCAGGCGGTCGTCCCAGCCGGTGCTCAGCATCTCCATGTCGTCGTTGGCAAAGACCACGATCTCGCCGGCGGCGGCCCCCAGCGCCTCGTTGTTGAGGAATGACCAGTTGAACGGCACGTCGCGCGGCAGCACCGACACGCGGCCCGGTCCGCCAGCTTGGCCAGCATCGCCTTGCCCGCCTCGGTGCGGCTGCCGTTGTCGACGACGACGATCTCCAGCCCCTGCGGCCGGTCGGCCCGGGCAAACAGGCTCTCGACCATGGTACCGAGATCGTCGGGGTTGTCGCGGCTGGCGATCAGCACCGACAGGCGCGGCGCCGGCTCGGCGGAGGCCCAGCGGATGTCGAGCGGCCGGCCGGGACCGGGGCGGTGCGTCGCCACACGGTCCGACAGCCCGGCCTCGCCGAGCACGGCCGCCACCGCGCGGTCATGGTCGCGTCGGAGACCGCCGGCGACCCGTCGAGGGAAACGAGCGCATGGGGCACGTGGCCGACGAGCCCCTGCCGGGCAAGATGGAGCAGCAGCCGAAGGCGGGACGCATCGCCGTCCGCCGCATCGGCGTGAAGGCCTGTGTTCAGATAGAGGCTGCGCTCCACCGCAAGCGTGAGGCCCGTGACCGGGGCCTCGAGCAGGGCGTCGAAATCCACGGCCGCGCCGAACTGCGGCACCGGGCGACCCTCGGCATCGGCAACCGAGGCGTCGCAGACGAAGGCAGGTGCCGGCGTCAGGCCCGCGGCGGCGGCGAACCACGCCAGCGCCTCGCGGTGGAGGCTCGCGCCGGGG
>NZ_MCRJ01000088.1 GCF_001720135.1 Methylobrevis pamukkalensis | reverse complement strand
GACTTTGATGGAGATCAAAGCAATGGAGTTGCTGCTTTCGATTTGTTTGCTGACGTCGCCTTCCGATTGTCGGGATGAAAGCCTTGTCGTTTCGATGGAGCCGATTGCTCCCATGCAATGCATGGTGAGCGCGCCTCAGACAATTGCGCAGTGGAACGAGTCACATCCGAAATGGCGGGTCGTGCGCTGGCAGTGTTCGCCGCGCGACGCCAAGCGAAAGTTCGCCATCTGACGGACGGCGGCCGTTGACGCGGCCGCGCCACAACATGAACCCATCCGGGGCAAGTTGCCTCGACGAGATCGCTTGCGCTCGGAACAGGCCCGATCGAGGCCGCCGGACGCGATCGCAGGGGTGCGCCTTCCGCATCCCGACCCTCACCTCACGGGGCGCTTCCACGTCTCCCCGTGACGTGCCGAAATGACGTGGAACGGATCGCCGGCGCAACCTCCCTGCCGGCCGATCGATCTGGAGCCAAGAAGAATATGACCTTCAAACTCACCCTCGCGGCCCGTACTGCCGCCCTTCTCGTGGCCGGCGCCGTCATCACCGCCACCAGCCTTGCCATCGCCGGCACCGGCGCTGCGCCCACCGACGCCAACGTTCGCACCTATGACGCGGCCACCGGCTTCGACCACCGCGTCGGCGCCCATCAGGCGATCGGCTACTTCACGCCCACCGCCAACGCCTGCGCCCTCACCGTCCTGCTGGCGCCGGCCCAGGATGGCGACGTCACCGTCCATGCCGACTCCGCGCGGATCGAGTTCGCCGTGCCCGCCGGCGAAAAGGCGGCCGTGAAGGCGGCCGACGGCTCGTCGCTGGCCTTTGCCTGCGCCGATGATGTCGGCTCGCTGTCGGTCTCGCAGCTGGCGCCCGGCGCCATCTGATCGCGCGCAACGCTCTCTCGACCCTCCCCGGCCGGCGTCTCGCCGGCCGGTTTTTCATGGCATGCTCCTCCGCAAACGCCGATCAGCCATGAGCGCCGGAACTGGCGCGGCCCTTGCTCATTGTCTATTGCCATCGCCCCGGCAGCCCCGTGAAACCGCTGCCGGATTGCGTCCGCGCGATCACCGTGCGGGAGCGATGGCCAGGGACATGTCCGGATCATGAGCGAGCACGACGTCGGCGAAGGTGCCTCTCCCCTGCCACCGAATCCTGCCGGACATGAGAGCCCGCCCCCCTCCGCCCGCGGCACACCGGACCGCTCGAAATTCTGGGGGCTGACGCTCGGCTCGGTCGGCGTCGTCTATGGCGACATCGGCACCAGCCCGCTCTACGCGCTGCGCGAGGCCCTGCACCACACCGCCGGCGACGGGATCTCGCGCGCCGACGTCGAGGGCGTCGTGTCGCTGCTGCTGTGGTCGCTGGTCCTCATCGTCACCATCAAATACGTCTTCTTCCTCATGCGCGCCGACAATCGCGGCGAAGGCGGCATCTTCTCGCTGCTGGCGCTCGCGCAGGGCGCGATGTCCCGGCGCACCGGCTTCGTCACCGTGGTCGCCGTGCTCGGCGCCTCGCTGTTCTACGGCGACGCAGCCATCACCCCGGCGATTTCGGTGCTGTCGGCGGTGGAGGGCCTGAAGCTGGTGACGCCGGTGTTCGACGATTATGTCGTCGTCATCACCATCGGCATCATCCTCGGCCTGTTCTTCGTGCAGAGCCGGGGCACAACGGCCGTCGCCAACTGGTTCGGACCGATCACCGTGGTCTGGTTCCTGTCGCTGGCTGCCGTCGGCGCGTTGCACGTCACCGACGATCCGGGGATCCTGCTGGCCCTCAGCCCGGTGACGGCCGTCGCCTTCGTGGTGGAAAACGGCTGGTCGAGCCTCACCGTGCTCGGCTCGGTGTTCCTCGCCGTCACCGGCGCCGAGGCGCTCTATGCCGACATGGGCCATTTCGGCCGCGGGCCGATCCGCCTTGCCTGGCTCGGCCTCGTCTTCCCGGCGCTCGCGATCAACTACATGGGCCAGGGCGCCTTCGTGCTCGCCAATCCGCAGGCGGCCGACAATCCGTTCTTCCTGATGCTGCCGGGCTGGTCGCTGCTGCCGATGGTGCTGCTGGCAACCCTCGCCACCATCATCGCCAGCCAGGCGGTGATCACCGGCACCTATTCGCTGACCCAGCAGGCCGTGCAGCTCGGCATCCTGCCGCGCTTCGAGATCCGCCACACCTCCGAGACCGAGGCCGGCCAGATCTACATGCCGCGGGTCAACTGGCTGCTCTGCCTTGCCGTGCTGGTGCTGGTGGTGCTGTTCGAATCCTCCACCTCGCTCGCCTCGGCCTACGGCATCGCGGTCACCGGCACGATGGTGCTGACCAGCCTGCTCGCCTTCGTCGTGGTCTGGAAGGCGTGGAAATGGCCGGTCTGGCTCGCCGCGCTGATGATCGTGCCGTTCCTCGCGATCGAGGCGATCTTCCTGTCGGCCAACCTGCTCAAGATCCTCGACGGCGGCCTCGTCCCGGTGCTGATCGCCGGCGCGTGGCGACCGCCATGTGGACGTGGCTGCGCGGCACGCGGATCGTGTTCGAGAAGGCGCACCGCGAGAGCGTGCCGCTCACCGACCTCATCGCCATGCTGAAGCGCTCGTCGAAGACGCGGGTGCCCGGCACGGCCGTGTTCCTCACCAGCGATCCGGAGACCGCGCCCTCGGCGCTGATGCACAATCTCAAGCACAACCAGGTGCTGCACGAGACCA
The DNA here is from genome assembly GCF_001720135.1 of Methylobrevis pamukkalensis. Lineage (GTDB taxonomy): Bacteria > Pseudomonadota > Alphaproteobacteria > Rhizobiales > Pleomorphomonadaceae > Methylobrevis > Methylobrevis pamukkalensis. The sequence goes on along the minus strand of NZ_MCRJ01000088.1, from coordinate 16,375 downwards.
ACGTGATCCTGCAGGTGCTGACCGCGACGAAGCCGCGCGTGGCGCCGGGCAAGCGGATCGCCCTCACCGAGATCAGTCCGGACTTCAAGGTGCTGCAGCTCACCTTCGGCTACATGGAAACGCCCAACGTGCCGCTGGCGCTGGCCCAGTGCCGCCGGCTCGGGCTGAAGTTCGACATCATGAAGACGTCCTTCTTCCTCGGCCGCCGCACGTTCAAGGCGCAGTCGAAGAGCGGCATGCCGGCCTGGCAGGACCACCTGTTCATCGCGCTGGCCCGCAGCGCCGCCAACGCCACCGACTTCTACCGCATCCCCACCGGCCGGGTGCTGGAACTCGGCCAGCAGATGACGATCTGAGACGCCGGGCGCATCCCCCGCACGCGGTTTCGTCGACGGCACGGCAAATGGCGTGCTGGCCCCTTGCGCCGGCCCCGCCTTCGCGCCAAAAGCTGTCGCCATGCTCACGATCAACGATCTCACCTATCGCATCGCCGGACGCACGCTGCTCGACGGGGCCAGCGCGGTGGTGCCCGACGGCGCCAAGCTCGGCCTCGTCGGCCGCAACGGCACCGGCAAGACGACGCTGTTCAACCTGATCTGCGGCGAGCTTTCGCCGGAGTCGGGTGACATCTCGCTGTCGCGCGGGTCGAAGATCGGCCGGGTGGCGCAGGAAGCGCCCGGCACCGACGAGACGCTGCTGGCGCATGTGCTGAAGGCGGACATCGAGCGCGCCGACCTGCTGGCCGAGGCCGAGACCGCGACCGACCCGGACCGCATCGCCGCGATCCAGCTGCGGCTCGCCGACATCGGCGCCCATTCGGCGGAAGCCCGCGCCGGCACGATCCTCGCCGGCCTCGGCTTCGACGCCGAGGCGCAGGCGCGGCCGTGCAAGTCGTTTTCGGGCGGCTGGCGGATGCGCGTGGCGCTGGCCGCGGTGCTGTTCGCCGAGCCGGACCTGCTGCTCCTCGACGAGCCGACCAACTACCTCGATCTGGAAGGCACGCTCTGGCTGGAAAGCTACATCGCGCGCTATCCGCACACCGTGCTTCTGATCAGCCACGACCGCGACCTGCTCGACAAGGCGGTGACCGGCATCGTCCACCTCGAACACGGCAAGCTGACCTTCTGGAAGGGCGGCTACACCCAGTTTGCCCGCCAGCGCCGCGAGAAGATGGTGCTTCTCGAGAAGGCCAAGGAAAAGCAGGAGCACCACCGCAAGCACCTGCAGTCCTTCGTCGACCGCTTCCGCGCCAAGGCGTCGAAGGCGCGGCAGGCGCAGTCACGCATCAAGATGCTGGAGAAGATGGAGACGATCGAGGGCCTCGTCGACGAGGTGATGCCGCCGATCCACATTCCGAACCCGAGGCGCGGCTCGCCCCGCCGATCCTCGCCTTTGACCGCGTCAGCGTCGGCTACGGCGAGGGCAAGCCGGTGCTCTCCAACCTCACCCTGCGCATCGACGACGACGACCGCATCGCCCTGCTCGGCAAGAACGGCAACGGCAAGTCGACGCTGGCCAAGCTGATCGCCGAGCGGCTGGCGCCGATGTCCGGCGACGTGACGCGCGCCTCAAAGCTGGAGATCGCCTTCTTCGCCCAGCACCAGCTCGACGAACTGGTGCCGGACGAGAGCGCGGTGGCGCATGTGCGCCGGATGATGCCGGACGTGCCGGAGGCGCGGGTGCGCGCGCGCACCGCGCAGATGGGCCTCAACGCCGACAAGATGGACACGCCGGCCGCCGAGCTTTCGGGCGGCGAGCGCGCGCGCCTGCTGATCGGCCTTGCCACCTTCCACGGCCCGAACCTGCTGATCCTCGACGAGCCGACCAACCATCTCGACATCGAGGCGCGCGAGAGCCTGATGCGGGCGCTCAACGACTTTTCCGGCGCCGTGATCCTGATCGCCCACGACCGTCACCTCGTCGAGGCGACCATGGACCGGCTCTGGCTGGTGGCCGACGGCAAGTGTTCGGTCTTCGACGGCGACATGGACGACTACAAGCGCTACGTCCTCTCCGGCTCGATGCCGAAGAAGGAAGCGGAGAAGACCGAGGCGCCGGCCGACCAGCGCAGCTTCGGCGCCGACAAGCGCAAGCAGGCCGCCGAACGGCGCGCCGAACTCGCCCCGCTGCGCAAGCGCATCCAGGCGGTGGAAAAGAAGATCGAGACCTTGCGCTCGGCCTTGTCCGGCCTCGATGTGATCCTGTCCGACCCGGCGCTGTTCACGAAGGATCCGGCCAAGGGCGCGAAGTATTCCAAGGACCGCGCCGACACCGAGCGCGCGATCGCCGCGGCCGAGGAGGAATGGCTGGAGCTTTCGGAGGAATACGAGGCGGCGGAGGCCTGATCCGCCAGGCCTCGTATTCCATCCCGCTCAATCGTCCGAATAGCGCTCCTCGGTCCACGGATCGCCGCGGTTGTGGTAGCCGCGCACCTCCCAGAAGCCGGGCTTGTCGACCGTCGAAAGTTCGATGGTCCGGATCCACTTGGCGCTCTTCCAGAAATAGAGATGCGGCACCACCAGCCGGGCCGGGCCGCCGTGCTCGCGCGCGATCGGCTTGCCCTGCCAGGTGTGGGCGACCAGCGCATCGGGGGCGGCGAAATCCTCCAGCGTGAGATTGGTCGTGTAGCGTCGTAGCTGTGCAGGATGACGAAGCGGGCGTCGTCACGGGGCATCGCGCGTTCGAGAATGTCGCGGGTGGAGACGCCGAGCCATTCGTTGTCGTAGCGCGACCAGGTCGTCACGCAGTGGATGTCCGAGACGAAGCGGCTCTGCGGCAGGTCGGCAAAGCCCGTCCAGTCCACCTCGAACGGCGCCTCCACGGCGCCTTCCACCGACAGCTGCCAACGCTCGGGCTGGACCGCCGGCTGGATGCCGAGATCGAGCACCGGCCAGTCGCGCGTCAGATGCTGGCCGGGCGGCAGGCGCTCGCTCTCGCGCGGGCGTGGCGCCCGGTCAGGAACTTCTGCTCGCTGGCCCAGCGCAGCTTGCTGCGCGTCAGCTTGCTGTCGGGCGGCAGCGCGCCGCCGGTGTCGTCGGTCTCTCCGGTCATCCGGCCTCCACGGGCAGGCGCCGCCGGGCGGCGGCCTCAGGATGGATGTTGCACGAAAATCGGACCCGTTGCACGGGGCTCAGGCCGCGGACGTCTCGCTGCGATGGCAGAAGGCCGCCTTGCCCACGTCGGCAAGGATCTCGTAGGAGCGCAGCCGCGCCGCATGGTCGAAGATCGCCGAGGCGACCATGATCTCGTCGACGCCCGTCGTCTCCACGAAGCGTTCGAGGCCACGCCTCACCGTTTCGGGCGAACCGACCACCGCAAAGCGCAGCATCGATTCCACATGCGCCTTCTCGCGCGGCGTCCAGAAGCTCTCGATGTCGTCGATCGGCGGCTGCATCCGGCCGCGGGTGCCGCGGATCATGTTGGTGAAGGCCTGCTGCTGGCTGGTGAACAGCCGCCGCGCCTCGGCGTCGGTCTCGGCGGCGACGACGTTGATGCCGGCCATGGCATAGGGACGGGTGCCATGCTCCGAGGGCTCGAACCGCTCGCGGTAGACCTCAAGGGCGTCGAGCAGCGCATCGGGCGCGAAATGCGAGGCGAAGGCGTAGGGCATGCCGAGCATGGCCGCGAGCTGCGCGCCGAACAGGCTGGAGCCGAGGATCCAGATCGGCACGTTCAGGCCGGCGCCGGGCACGGCCTGAATCGCCTGGTCGGGACCGGCCGGCGCGAACAGCGCGACGAGTTCCATCACGTCCTGCGGGAACTGGTCGGCGGTGTCGGGCGAACGGCGCAGGGCGCGCAGCGTGCGCTGGTCGGTGCCGGGCGCGCGGCCGAGGCCGAGGTCGATCCGGCCCGGGAACAACGATTCCAGCGTGCCGAACTGCTCGGCGATCACCAGCGGCGAATGGTTGGGCAGCATGATGCCGCCGGAGCCGACGCGAATCGTCTTGGTGCCGGCCGCGACATGGCCGATCGCCACCGCCGTCGCGGCGCTGGCGATGCCGACCATGTTGTGATGCTCGGCAAGCCAGAAGCGGTTGTAGCCCCAGGCTTCGGCGTGGCGCGCCAGATCGAGGGAATTGCGCAGCGCGTCGCCCGGCGTCGAGCCTTCGGCCACCGGCGCGAGGTCGAGAATGGAAAGTCTGGTCATCGCGGGCTCCGGATCCGGCTTGGTAAGGTGATCCCGGACATCGTCATCATCGGCCCGACATTCAAGGGCGCCGGCCGAGATCGCCCTCGCCCGGCAACCCGGATGGACAGCCCGCGAGCGCCCGCGCGCCCGACAAAGCGCGCGTCAGTCCTTCTTGTCGAAGGGATTGTCGCCGCTCGACTTCACATGCAGGCGGATCGGCACGCCCGGCATCTCGAAGGTCTCGCGCAGGCCGTTGACCATGTAGCGCTGGTAGGATTCCGGCACCGCGTCCGGCCGCGTGCAGAACACGACGAAATGCGGCGGGCGGGTCTTGGCCTGGGTCATGTAGCGCAGCTTCAGGCGGCGGCCCGAGACGGCAGGCGGCGGGTGATGCTCGATCAGCGCCGACATCCAGCGATTGAGCCGGCCGGTGGAGATGCGGGTGTTCCAGAGGTCGTAGGCCTTGACGCAGGCGTCCATCAGCCGGTCGAGGCCCTGCCCGGTCAGGCCCGAAAGCGTGACGAGCGGCATGCCGCGCGCCTGCGGCAGCAGCCGGTCGGCCTCCTCGCGCAATTCGCGCAGCTTGGCGCTGCGGTCCTCGATCAGGTCCCACTTGTTGAGACCGATCACCAGCCCGCGGCCCTCGCGGATCACCAGATCGGCGATGTGCAGGTCCTGCTTCTCGAAGGGGATCGTCGCATCCAGCAGCACGACCACGATCTCGGCGAACTTGACGGCCCGCAAGCCGTCGGCGACGGACAGCTTTTCCAGCTTTTCCTGGACGCGCGCCTTGCGACGCATGCCGGCGGTGTCGAACAGCTTCACCTCGCGGCCGCCCCACACCCAGTCCACCGTGATGGCATCGCGGGTGATGCCGGCCTCGGGGCCGGTCAGAAGGCGCTCCTCGCCGATCAGCGCGTTGATCAGGGTCGACTTGCCGGCGTTCGGACGTCCGGCGACGGCGATGCGCAGCGGGCGCAGCGGATCGTCGCCGATGGTGTTGCCGTCCTCGTCGATCTCGACGCCGGTGATGGCTTCGTCGATCAGATCGTCCTCTTCGGGATTGTCGCGGCCGAGCTTCTCGAAGGCCTGGCGCAGGGCCTCGTAGAGATCGGCCATGCCTTCGCCGTGTTCCGCCGAGATCGGCACCGGATCGCCGAGACCGAGCGAGAAGGATTCGTAGATGCCGCCCTCGCCGGCCCGGCCCTCGGCCTTGTTGGTGACGAGAATCACCGGCCGCTGCGAGCGGCGCGCCACATCGGCGAAATGCTCGTCCTGCTGCACCACGCCGGCGCGGGCGTCGATCACGAACAGGATCACGTCGGCATCGGCGAGCGCGGCCTCGGTCTGGGCGCGCATGCGGCCCGCAAGGCTGGCGGGATCGGCATCCTCGAGACCGGCGGTGTCCATGGCGCGGAAGCGCAGGTCGCCGAGGCGGGCCTCGCCCATGCGCCGGTCACGGGTCACGCCGGGCGTGTCGTCCACGAGGGCGAGCTTCTTGCCGACGAGGCGGTTGAAGAGCGTCGACTTGCCGACATTCGGCCGTCCGACGATGGCGACGAGAGGCGTCATCTGTTCAGTATCCATCGGCCCCGCCGACGATTGGCGGAACCCCATTACGAAGAGAGCCTCCGGCGCGGGGCGCCGAAGGCCGTCGAAGGACCGGGACCTCGTCCCGGCCGCTGATCCTGCCGTCCGGGGCGTCGCGTCAGCGGAACGCCTGGAGGGTGCCGTCGCCGCCGAGCACGACGAGCACGCCGCCGGCCGCGACCGGCGCGATGCCACCCTCGATGCCGAGCGGGACGGTCTGCTGCAACGAGCCCGTGGCGGCGTCGACGATCGCCATGCGACCGTCCGCCGACACATACCACAGGCGGCCGCCGGCGAGCAGCGGGCCGGCCCAGGTGGTGCGCTTGCCCTCGGCATTCGCCGGCAGCGGGGTCGACCAGAGGATGCTGCCGCTCGACTTCTCGAAGGCGACGGCGCGGCCGTCGAGATCGACGATGAACAGGGACGATCCGGAGACGACGGGCGTGTGCGCGCTGCCGGTGCCCTGATCCCAGACGCGCTCGCCGGTGGCGGTCGTCGCGGCAAGGATCCGGCCACCGACGCCGGTGGCATAGAGCACGCCGCCGTCGATCACCGGACTGGCCGAGGCATCGCCAAGGCCCGCCACCGCGAGCGAGCGGCTTCCGCCGGCAACGGAAACGGCCCATTTCTGAGTGCCGTCCGACGCGGCGAGGGCCACGATGTCGCCGGTGGAGGTCGGGACATAGACCGTGTCGCCGACGACGGCCGGGCTGGCCGAGGCGACGAGGCCGGCGGGCGAGGAGTTGGTCTCGACCGACCAGGCGACCGTGCCGGTGGCGATGTCGACGGCGACGACCGAATTGGTGCGCGTCACGACGAAGACCTTGCCCGCGCCGACGGCCGGCGCGGTGCGCGCCGGGGCATCGAGCTTGGCGGTCCACTGGGTGCCACCCGAGGCGGCATCGACCGAGACGACCGTGCCGAAGCCGGTGGAGGCGAACACCCGGCCGCCGGAGACGGCGACGCCGCCGCCGCCGACCGTCTTGTCTTCGCCTTCCGGCTGGAGCGAGACGCGCCAGCGCCGCGCGCCGCTGTCGAGGGCATGGGCCGAGAGATTGCCGACCGGATCGTAGACGTAGACCACGCCGCCGGCGACCACCGGGCGCGCCGAGACGCGCTGGCCGGGCCCGCCGAAGCCGTAGCCGCCGCCGCCCGAGCCCATCACGCCGGCCTTCACGCTCCAGACGCGCGTGGCCGAGCCCGAATAGGCGACGTTGCCGGAATCGTTGGCCGCGTTGCCGCCGGCCTGCGTCCAGTCGGCCCCGCCGGTCACACCGCCGATCGAGGCCGTGCGGCCCGTGGCGGCCGGCGCGCCGCCGTCCGCCAGCAGCGAGCGACGCTCGCCGGGCAGCAGCCGCTCTTCTTCCTTGAACGGGTTCATCGACGAGATGCTGTCGACGCCGCCGCAGGCGGACAGGCCGAGGCCGGCCAGAATCAGCAGCAGGGGTCCGGCAGCGCCGCGACGGCGGCTTGCGAGCGACAGCCTCATGAACCGGATCCTTCCTTCACTGCAGCCGGAGCGCTTTCGGCGCCCGGTCCGACCTTGCCGATCACGATATCCATCAGGATCTGGGCACGCGCCTGAACGTCCGACGGGACGGTCGTGTCGGAGATCACCGGAGCGAGCGCCGTGCGGGCATCTTCCCAGAGTTCCGCCTTCACCGCGGCGAGGCCCAGAAGCTCGCGCGCGGAGGCAGCGAACGGGTTGCCCTCAGCCATCAGCGGATCGAGGCGCGCCTTCACGGCAGCGAAATCCTCCGTGTCGACCGCCAGCAGCGCCGCCCGGTAGCGGGCAAGGTCGCGCAGCTCCGGCGACAGCGCGCCGTCCTCGGCGAGGATCTGGAAGGCGCCGACGGCATTGTCCATCTCGCCGGCAGACGCCTTTTCGGAGGCGGCCCGGAAGCGGGCGAGCACGGCGTATCCATCCGGTGCTTCGAGCGCGAAAGCCTCGAGCGCCTTGGTGGCTTCGACGTGATCACCGGCCTTGGCCGGCGCCATCGCGTCGAGATAGCGGGCGCCGGCGGCTTCCGAGCGCTGGATGCGCCAGTAGTCCCAGCCGGCCCAGGCCGCCGTGGCCACCACGATCAGCACGGCCAGCGCAATCACATAGACGCCGTAGGAACGCCAGAACCGCGTCATCCGATCGCGGCGGAGTTCCTCGGACACTTCGTTGAAAAGATCGACCATGCGTCCCCTTCCCCGATCCCGCGACACGGCGCGGTTCGGAGGATTTGCAACGTCCGCAAAGGGGCGCCGACCCGATCGGTCACCGCACGCGGACGCGTCCTGCCCGAGCCGACGGCGACCACAATACCGGTCACCATGCAGGCTCCACGTCAGGCGTTTACAGCTTTTGTGATGCCTCGCCAACATGCCGTGCGGCTTTCGACCAAAATTGCGGCCTTTTGCAGCTTTGCACCCGGTTCTGATGCACTGGCTCCAGACCGGACGATGCTGCAATTGCCGTGCATGCCGCCTTGAAAATATTGCACCGCGATATAGTTTCGATCGGGATGTCGATTTGCGGCGGTCGTATCCCGGCTCATCCCGCCAGAGCGGCTTGTGAACGTCGGATGCCCATTCCATGGCGAGCAGCAAGACGATCCTGATCGCAGACGATTCCGCGACCTTCCGCAGCTATGTGCGCGACGTTCTCCAGGCGTCCCAGCACCGGGTCGAGTGTCTCGACGCCTGCAACGGCCTTGAGGCCCTGGACGTGCTCGGTAGCCGGCCGGTGGACATCGTGGTTCTGGACCTGATGATGCCGGAGCTCTCCGGGGAGGAGACCCTCGCCCGCCTGCACAAGACCGGCCGCCGCCAGTTCCTGGTCGCCACCTCGTCCGCCATCACCAACGAGACGCGCGAGACCCTCTCGGCCTTCGGCGCCTACGAGTTCCTGCCCAAGCCCGTCGAACCCGAAAAGCTTGTCGGCATTCTCGGCTTCTTCGACGTGATCAAGCGCCGTCGCCGGGCGCTGGTGGTCGACGATTCCGCGACAGTGCGGAGCGTGGTGCGTCGTGTGCTTGGCCACAGCCTCTTCGAGTTCGACATCGACGAGGCTGCCGACGGCGCTTCTGCCATCGAACTTGCGCTGGCAAGCCGCTACGACATCATCTTCCTTGACGTGAACATGCCCGGCATCGGCGGGCTGGAGACTGCGCGCACCCTGCTCGGGCGCACCTGGAACACCGTGATCGTGATGATGTCGCGCAGCGCCGATGCCGACCTGGTTGCACGGGTGCGGGAGACCGGGGTCGGCGCCTTCCTGAAGAAGCCGTTCTACGGGCGCGATGTCGATTCCATTCTCCACAGCCTTCTGGGGCTGAAGCATCCGACTCTCGTCAAGGAAACTGCCCTCTTCGCGGAGACCCGGCCTTAGCGGCTGCCCGAACCGGTTCGCGCGTCGGTCCTGCGGGGTCCGTGCGCCGGGTACGTTGAAATGTCGCGGTCCTTTCCTGCATAGTTGGCAGATGGATTCCACTTCCCGGAGAAGGCAGGCCGAATTGCGGTTGCACCTTCGGAGAGCTTCATCTGTCACCACCGGTCGCCTGACCGGGCTCTGGCCGCCTCGCGCGGCACGGGATTGTGTTCAAGGATTGCCGCGATGGTTCAAGCCGCCAGGAAAGCCCCGACCTACAACGCGCTTGGCCGCGGCGATCCCGCGCCATGGTTCCGCCAGCGCACCGCGGCCAACCCGAACTTCGTGTTCGACACCGTGGCCGGCCGCTACATCGTGCTCTGCTTCTTCGGGTCGGCCGGTGACGCAGCCGGCAAGGCCGCCATCGAGGAGGCTCATGCCAACCGCCACCTGTTCGACGACGTCCGTGCCTCCTTCTTCGGCGTCAGCAACGACCCCACCGACGAGGCGAGCGGCCGCGTCCAGCCGAGCAATCCCGGCATCCGCCATTTCTGGGACTTCGACGGCAGCGTCGGCCGGCTCTACGGCGCGGTGCCGCAGGATGCCGCGCCCGGCGACACGCGGATCCCGATCCGCCGCTTCTGGGTAGTGATCGACCCGACCCTGCGCATCCTGGCGACGATCCCCTTCGCCCCCGACGGCAGCGACCGCAAGGCCGTCATGGACATGGTCGCCAGACTGCCGCCGCCGGCAAGCTTTGCCGGCATGGTGCTGCAGGCGCCGGTGATCTACCTGCCGAACGTGTTCGAGCCGGAGTTCTGCCAGCGCCTGATCGGCCTCTACGAGGCGCACGGCGGCGAGGAATCCGGCTTCATGCGCGAGATCGACGGCAAGACCGTCGCCGTCCACGACCATGGCCACAAGCGGCGCAGGGACTACACGATCGAGGACCAGGACCTGATCCGCCAGACCCAGGCGCGCATCCTGCGACGCGTCGTGCCGGAGATCCTGAAGGTCCACCAGTTCAGGATCACCCGCATGGAGCGCTACATCGTCTCCTGCTACGCGGCCGAGGACGGCGCGCATTTCCGCGCCCATCGCGACAACACCACCAAGGGCACCGCCCACCGCCGTTTCGCCGTATCGATCAATCTCAACGACGACTTCGGCGGCGGCGAGGTGAGCTTTCCCGAATACGGGCCGCGCAGCTTCAAGGCGCCCCCCGGCGGGGCCGTGGTGTTCTCCTGCTCGCTGCTGCACGCCGTCTCGCCCGTCACCCGCGGCCGGCGCTACGCCTTCCTGCCCTTCCTCTACGACGACGAGGCGGCGAAGATCCGCGAGCAGAACAACGCCTTCCTCGCCGAGGGCGTGGAGGCCTATCGCACCGCGGAGGCCTGAAAGTCCGTTTGAGAACTGGCCTCCGCGCCCGGGGCGAACCGTCACACGAGTTCGAGCATCACGCCGTAACGCTCGGTCAGCTTGACGGTGTGATGGTCGACGATGTTGGTGTCCGCCAGTTCGAGGTTGAAGAAGCTGCGCTCGGCCCCGGCCTCGAACAGCGGACCGGCATGCCAGGCGCCGGCCAGCAGCATCACGGCGGTGTCGCCGGGAATGCGGAAGGCGCGGATCTCCTCCAGCACCGGCGCCGCGTCGGGATCATCGAGATCGCGCGGCGGGGCGACGGCCATCACCCAGTCATGACCACCGGCCGAAGCCAGCGTCTGCGTGACGTGCCGGTGGCGGGTGATCTGCTTGCAGACGAGGCCGCGGCCGGGAATGCGCATGGTGTAGAAGCGCGGGGTTCCCTGGGTCAGGTCGAGGGCCGCATCCTGCGCGCCGAATTCGACCCCGTCCTCCATCGGCGGAATCACCGTGCCGAAGGCCTCGAAGGCTTCCGGGGTCAGATCCTCGATGGCCAGTGGCCGCACGATCGGGGCGGTTGCGGGGGCGTTTTCGGGCGTGGCGGCGCTCATGCGGTGGTCCTTTCGGTGTCGAAGGTCTGGGTGCCGAGGGCCACGAGGCGGTCCTCGAAATCGTCGCCTACGGGCAGATCGTCGGAGCGGTAGGCATTGAGGTCCGGCAGCAGATCGCCCTCGGCATCGAGCAGCAGGCGCCGCGTGACGCCGCGCACCAGACGCGGCAGGGCGTGGCGGTGGCCGCTGATCGAGGTCGAATGCGGCCCCTGGCTGACCGCGCTGGCGCCATTGAACGCAAAGACGCGCCCGACCCAGGCGTCGGCGGCGCTGCGGGGCTGAAAGCCGAACCCCTCGTCGAGATAGGGCTGGGCGGACAGGCGCTCGTCCTCCTCCCCCGGCGACGGCACGAAGCGATCCCGCCACAAGAGGACCCGGTTGGCAAGGCTCGACAGTTCCGGCCGGGCAGCGAGATCCGTGACCGAGCCCGTCGCCAGGATCAGATGATCGAACACGAGGTCGCCGGACGGTGTCGCGACGACGATCGCCCTGCCCTCCAGCCGCACCGACTGCCACGGGGTTGCCGGCCGGATGCGGATCGACGGCCGGTCGAGCGCGGCACGCAGGGTCGGCATTGGCGGCGGCTGGTCGTTGCTGCGGAAAAAGCGGGCGACCTGCCAGCGCGTCGCGTCGGCCAGCGCCGGAAAATGCGTCATCAGCCCGGCCGTCTCCAGGAAACGGTGCGGGTTGACGCGCGGCAGCCGGGCGCGGCGGAAGCAGACATCGACCGCCGCGGCGCCGGCATCGGCGGCTGCGACCGCATTGTCGAAGGCGGAGGCCCCGTGACCCAGCACGCCGACCCGCGACCCGCGAGGGCGGGAAAGTCGATGGGCCCGTTGGAATGATCGTAGCGCTCCGGCGGCAGCACGTCCGACACGAAGTCCGGCACCCGCCAGCCGCCGACGCCCTCGAACCCGGTGGCGAGAACGACGGCGCGGGCATGACGGACGGCGGCGCGCCCTTCGACCTCGGTCGCCACCCGGATGGTGCCGCCCTCGCCCTCGCGGATGTCGGTCACGGCAACCGCATTCTCCGTGGCGATGCCGAGGGTGTCGGCATACCAGTCGAGATAGGCGCGCCAGTCGGTGCGCGGCACCTTGTCGAGGGTGTCCCAGGCGCCGGCGCGTGGCAGGTCTCGTACCAGACCTTCAGGGAGAGATTGGGAATGCCGAACTCGTTGCCGACGAGGATCTTCGGCGTGCGCAGGGTCGGCATCCGGGCGTAGGTGGTCCACGGCCCTTCCCCGCCGGGCGGCGCACGGTCGAGCACGACCACGCGCGCCAGCCCTTCGCGACGCAGGCTTGCCGCCGCAAACAGGCCCGACTGGCCGCCGCCGACGACGATCACATCCTCGACAGGGCTTCCATCGGCAAGCGTCATCGGCTTCAGCCACGGCCGGTCGGGATAGCGCAGGGCGTCGAGATCCGCCCGGGCGGCACGGGCGAGTGCCTCGAAGGGATCATGTGCCGCTGTCGGTCGTCCCCTCATCGCCCGCCTCCCGCGCCGCGTGCCTCGATCGTCCTCCCGCCGGCGCGTGTGCGGGGACCCGCGGCACAGGAACAGGCCGCCAGGCGGCGTCCACCCAAAAGCACGGACCATGCCACCGGTTGCCGGGACCGAGGGGTCGAAGGCGCCGGAACCATCGACCGAACCGGAGGTTGATCCTGATCAAGGCGGCGCAAGATCGACCTTGGCTATAACAAGCTCGTTGGGATGGAGACGCAGAATGTACAAGCACATACTTGTTCCGATCGATGGTTCACCGCTTTCGATGACCGCCGTCGACATGACGCTCGGCCTTGCGAGAAGCGTGGGGGCCAGGATCACCTTCCTTCTCGCCGTCGAGCCGTTTCATGTGTTCGCCAGCGAGATCAACCGGATTTCCAATCTGCGCGAGGAATATACCAAGCAGATCTGGGACAAGGCGGGCGCTATCTCAGGGAGGCCGAGACGAAGGCCGTGGCGCAGGGCGTCCCCTGCGACAAGGTCGAGGTCGAGCATGACCGGCCCTACCTTGCGATCATCGAGGCGGCCACCGAACGCGGCTGCGACCTGATCGCGATGACGTCCCATGGCCGCGGCGGCGTCGCGTCGCTGGTGATCGGCAGCGAGACCGCAAGGTGCTCGCCAACTCGCGGCTCCCGGTGCTGGTCTACCGCTGAGGCTCTTCCTCGGCGGGGCTCGCCTGCCACCGACGTCAATTCATGGCCCCGCTGCACCCCGTGCGGCGGGGCCTTCGCGTGACGGCGCCCCGCTTTCGCCAAAGCCGCTGCTTTCTCATTCGCGGTCAAGACGGTAGGGATAGACAGCAGCAAACAGATGGCGGAGCGAGACGTGACGGCCAGGACGGATTTCCATTCCCTCTACAGCCACGACTTCCTGCGCATTGCCGCCTGCGTGCCGCGTGCGGCCGTTGCGGATCCTTCCTTTGCCGTCGCCGAGACGTTGCGCCTTGCCTCGGTCGGCCATGCGGACGGCACCGCCCTGATGGTCTTTCCCGAGCTTGGCCTGTCGTCCTACGCGATCGACGACCTGCTCCTGCAGGACGCGCTGCAGGGCGCGGTGGAGGACGCTCTTGCCCGCTCGCCGAGGCGACGCGCGACCTCTTCCCGGTGATCGTGGTCGGCGCGCCGTTGCGCCGCGAGGGCCGGCTCTACAACTGCGGCATCGCCATTCATGGTGGCCAGATCCTCGGCGTCGTGCCGAAGACCTATCTGCCGAACTACCGCGAATTCTACGAGCGCCGGCATTTCACCTCCGGCGAAGGCACCACCGGCCGCATCGCGGTGGCCGGCCAGGATGTTCCATTCGGCACCGACCTCCTGTTCCGCTCGACAGGGACGGTGCCCTTCACCTTCCATATCGAGATCTGCGAGGATGTCTGGGTGGCGCTGCCGCCGTCGACGCGGGCCGCGCTCGCCGGCGCCGAGGTGCTGCTCAACCTTTCGGCCAGCAACATCACGATCGGCAAGGCCGACACGCGCCGGCTGCTGTGCGCCAGCCACGCGGCCCGCACGATCGCGGCCTACGCCTATTCGGCGGCCGGGCCGGGCGAATCGACCACGGATCTCGCCTGGGACGGCCATGCCGCCGTGTTCGAACACGGCGAGACGCTGGCGGAGACGGAGCGATTCCCGGCCGACGGCATGCTCGCGACCGCGGACATCGACCTCGGCCGGCTGCGGCAGGAGCGCATGCGGGTCGGCACCTTCGGCGACTGCCAGCGCGCCGAACTGCAGGGCCGTCCGCCGTTCCGGGTCGCGGGCTTCCGCCTCGACGCACCGGCGCGAACGATCCCGCTGGCGCGCAAGGTCGAGCGCTTCCCCTTCGTGCCGTCGGATCCCGCCCGGCTGCGGGAGGACTGCTACGAGGCCTACAACATCCAGGTCCAGGGCCTTGCCAAGCGGATCGCGGCGACCGGGCTGGAACATGCGGTGATCGGCGTGTCCGGCGGCCTCGATTCCACCCAGGCGCTGATCGTCGCCGCGCGGGCGATGGACCATCTCGGCCGGCCGCGCTCGAAGGTGCTCGCCTACACCCTGCCCGGCTTTGCGACCTCGGACACGACCAGGAGCAATGCCTGGGCGCTGATGCGCGGTCTCGGCGTGACCGCCGCCGAGATCGACATCCGGCCGGCGGCCCGGCAGATGCTGGCCGACCTCGGCCACCCCTTCGCGGAGGGCATGCCGGCCTATGACGTGACCTTCGAGAATGTTCAGGCGGGGCTGCGCACCGACTACCTGTTCCGCCTCGCCAACCATCACGGCGGCCTCGTGGTCGGCACCGGCGACCTGTCCGAGCTCGGGCTCGGCTGGTGCACCTATGGCGTCGGCGACCACATGTCCCACTACAACGTCAACGCCTCGGTGCCGAAGACGCTGATCCAGCATCTGATCCGCTTCGTGGCGGCCTCGGGCGACGTGGACGCGACCACGGCGGACATCCTCGCGGCGATTCTCGCGACCGAGATCTCTCCCGAACTGGTGCCCGCCACCGACGACAAGCCGATCCAGTCGACCCAGCAGATCGTCGGCCCCTATGCGTTGCAGGACTTCAACCTCTACTACCTCACCCGCTACGGCTTCCTGCCTTCGAAGATCGCCTTCCTCGCGCATCACGCCTGGGGAGATGCCGCCGCGGGCTCGTGGCCGGCGGACCTGCCGGCAGGCGATCGGCGGGCCTACGATCTGAAGGAGATCAAGGCCTGGCTCGGGGTGTTCCTGCGGCGCTTCTTCACCAGCCAGTTCAAGCGGTCGACCCTGCCGAACGGACCGAAGATCACCTCCGGCGGTTCGCTCTCGCCGCGCGGCGACTGGCGCGCGCCGTCCGACAGCCGCCCGGACATCTGGCTCGAGGAATTGCGCGCCAACGTGCCGGACGCATGACTCCCCGATCGCGCCCAGGATGAAAACCATGTTGCGCAATGGTCCCGGGCCGCCGCAGCGGCTGGCATTGCGATTGCTTGCATTCGTCGGGGAAAGGGCATCGTCGCCGGTCGTCTTTCTCCACGCTCACCGGTTGCGATTCTTATTCCCGAAACCGGAACCTCTCGCCCGTCACGGAATTATCTCCGGAGACGGGGGCCCGTCGTAAAAGATGAACGATCTTGAGGTAGACCTGCGTCGCGTATCGCTTTTGTGCGGAGTTCATGCGTGTCGATCATACCTTCCGATCAAGGCCCTCTCCACGAACCCACGTCACCAGGAGAACGCCACATGGTCGAATACATCAAACAACGCGTGTTACCAGCAAGCTTCAGCTGGGCCATCGCCGGGGCCGCAATGGTTGCGGTCTGGGCAGCACTCGTGCTCGCCCTGTCGCTCGCGGCCCTCGGGCTCTATGCCGTGTCCGGAAACGAGGTCTTCATCGAGATGCATCGGAAGGCCGACATGATCGCCACGATGATCGGCGGCGCCGGTGCCGCCATCCTGCTGATCGGCAAGATCGGCGAGGACGCTTGAGTCGGACGATCCTGTCGTCCGACACACGTCGGATCCGCTTTGGTTACCGCATCTGCCATTTGCCCGGCAGAGAGCCGGCAAATCCGGCACCCCCATCCGGTCAGGATGCAATCCACCCTTCGGCCCGGACCATCCTGAATTCGGGATGTCAGTGGACCGAGAGCCACTCGCGCGCTGCGCGCTGAGCGTCGGCAATCTGATCGGCGCTCATCTCGGCGGAAATCTCGCGACGGTAGGTTGCCGCTTCGCGGTTGCCGCGGAAGGCCGCAAGGTTGAACACTTGTGCGCCTCGACGAGATCAGCCTCGACATTCCGGCCGATCGCGTACATCACGCCCATCTGGAAGAAGATGTCGGCGGAGGCG
>NZ_MCRJ01000087.1 GCF_001720135.1 Methylobrevis pamukkalensis | reverse complement strand
CCCGCCCGGCGGGGCGCGCGCAAGCGGCGGGACGACGCCCTGCGCGCCGCGCCGGAGACCGGGCGGCGCGGCGGCGGCGGACGCACGCCCCCGAAGCGTCGCGCCTCGCCCTTCCGCCTGCTGCGCCGCCTCGTCTACTGGAGCTTCGTCGCCGGCATCTGGGGCGTCGTCGCCCTCGTGGGCCTGCTCGGCTACCACGCCGCCCATCTGCCGCCGACCTCCGAATGGGTGGTGCCGAACCGGCCGCCCAACGTGCGGATCGTCGACGCCGCCGGCGAGCTTGTCGCCAACCGCGGCGAGACGGGCGGCGAGGCGGTGCGCCTCGAGCAATTGCCGCCCTACCTGCCGCAGGCGGTGATCGCCATCGAGGACCGGCGATTCTACAGCCATTTCGGCGTCGATCCACTGGGCCTTGCCCGCGCGGTGGTGGTCAACGTCACCGCCGGCAGCGTCGTGCAGGGCGGCTCGACCCTGACCCAGCAGCTGGCAAAGAACCTGTTTCTGAAGCCGGAGCGCACCCTCAGCCGCAAGATGCAGGAGGTGGTGCTGTCGCTGTGGCTGGAGTGGACCCACTCCAAGGCCGAGATCCTGGAAATGTATCTCAACCGGGTCTATCTCGCGCCGGCGCTACGGGGTCGACGCCGCTGCCCGGCGCTATTTCGGCAAGCCCGCCGCCGAGGTCGATCTCGCCGAGGCGGCGATCATCGCCGGCCTGCTGCGGGCGCCCTCGCGCTATGCCCCGACCCGCGACCCGGACCTCGCCCGTGAACGCGCCAAAACCGTGCTGGCGGTGATGGCCGAGCAGGGCTTCATCACCCGCCGGCAGGAGGACGCGGCGATCGAGCGGCCGGCCGAGGTGGTGACCGCCCATGTCTCGCGCGCGGAAAACTACGTCGCCGACTGGGTGATGGAGCAGTTGCCCGGCTATGTCGGCGCGCTCGACCGCGACATCCGTGTCGAGACGACCATCGATGTGGAGGCGGAGCGCGCCGCCGAGGCAGTGCTGCGCACCGTTCTCGCCCAGAAGGGCCGCGCGGCCGGCATCTCCCAGGGGGCGATCGTCGCGATCGCCGACGACGGCGCGGTCCGGGCGCTGGTCGGCGGGCGCGACTATGCGTCGAGCCAGTTCGACCGGGCGGTGACGCGCGGCGCCAGCCGGGCTCCGCCTTCAAGCCCTTCGTCTTCCTCACCGCGCTGGAGCGCGGCTGGCGGCCGGACAGCGTGGTGATGGACGAGCCGGTGTCGATCCGCGGCTGGCGGCCGGAGAATTACGGCAAGGGCTATCGCGGCGCGATGACGCTGGAAACCGCGCTGGAGCAGTCGGTCAACACGGTTGCGGCGCGGCTTGCGTCCGATCTCGGGCCGGCCAATGTCACCCGCACGGCGCGCCGCCTCGGCGTCGTCTCGAAGCTGCACGACAATCCCTCGATCGCGCTCGGCACCGCCGAGGTGACGCCGCTGGAGATCACCGCCGCCTATGTGCCCTTCGCCAACGGCGGCCACGGGGTCATCCCCTATGTCATCGACCGCATCATTGACGAGGACGGCAAGGTGCTGTTTGCGCGCAGCGGCTCGGGCCCGGGCCGGGTGATCGACCCGGCGCATCTCGGCGCGCTCAACCGGATGATGGCGGCGGTCGTCAGCCGCGGCACCGGCAAGGCGGCGGCCCTGCCGGGACGTGCCGTCGGCGGCAAGACCGGCACCAGCCAGGATTTTCGCGATGCCTGGTTCATCGGCTACACCCCGGGCCTCACCGCCGGCGTCTGGCTCGGCAACGACGACGGCAAGCCGACCAAGAAGGCCACCGGCGGCGGCCTGCCGGCCGAGATCTGGAAGACCTTCATGACCACGGCGACCTCCGGCCTGCCGGTCCGCCCGCTGCCCGGTCTCGCCTTCCAGCCGGCGGTTGCCGCCGCGCCGGATCTGGCCCCGGACCAGGCCGCGCCGCTGCCGCGCGCCGCCATGCCGCCCGGGATGCAGGCCCCCTTTCCGCAGGATGGCCCGATGGTGCTGGCGCCGAGCCCGGAAGAGCGCGGCCTGCTCGACCGGCTGTTCGGCAACTGATCGCGGCCCATTGCCAGTCCCGCTCAAGAAAAGGCCCGGCCGCGGCGAAGCGGTCGGGCCTTTGTCGTCGAGGCGCGTGTGACGCGTCCGGTCACTCCGCCGCGGCGCGGATTTCCGGGGCGGCGGCGTGCACGTCGGCTTCCACATAGGGTTCGAATTTCGCGAAATTCTCCACGAACATGCCGACCAGCTTGCGGGCCTGCGCGTCATAGGCGGCGGTGTCGGCCCAGGTCTCGCGCGGATGCAGGATCGCCGGATCGATGCCGGGCACCTCGGCGGGCACCGCGAAGCCGAAGTTCGGATCGGTGTAGTAGGGCACGTCCTTCAGCGAGCCGTCGAGGGCGGCCGACAGCAGCCGGCGCGTGACCTTGATCGGCATGCGGTGGCCGGTGCCATAGGCGCCGCCGGTCCAGCCGGTGTTGACCAGCCAGCAGTCGACGCCGTGGTCGGCGATCAGCTGGCGCAGCAGCTTGCCGTAGACCGACGGATGGCGGGGCATGAACGGGGCGCCGAAACAGGTGGAGAAGGTCGCCTGCGATCCCTTCACGCCCTTTTCCGTGCCGGCCACCTTGGCGGTGTAGCCCGACAGGAAGTGATACATCGCCTGCGCCGGGGTCAGCCGCGCGATCGGCGGCATCACGCCGAAGGCGTCGGCGGTCAGCATCACCAGATTCTTCGGATGGCCGGCCCGGCCGGTGGCGCTGGCGTTGGGGATGAACTCCATCGGATAGGCGCAGCGGCCGTTCTCGGTCAGCGACGCGTCGTCGAAGTCGGGCTGCCGGGTCTGGCGGTCGACCTTCACATTCTCCAGCAGCGTGCCGAAGCGCTGGGTGGTGGCATAGATCTCCGGCTCGGCCTCGGCCGAGAGACGGATGGTCTTGGCGTAGCAGCCGCCCTCGAAGTTGAAGATGCCGGTCTCGCCCCAGCCATGCTCGTCGTCGCCGATCAGGATCCGCTCGGGATCGGCCGACAGCGTGGTCTTGCCGGTGCCGGACAGGCCGAAGAACAGCGCCGACTCGCCCTCATGGCTGACGTTGGCCGAGCAGTGCATCGGCATGACCTGGCGCTCGGGCAGCAGGAAGTTGAGGAAGGAGAACACCGACTTCTTCATCTCGCCGGCATAGCTGGTGCCGCCGATCAGCACGATGCGGCGGGTGAAGTCGCAGGCGATCACCGTCTCGGAGCGGCAGCCGTGGCGGGCCGGATCGGCCCGGAAGGTCGGGAAGCAGAGGATGCGGAACTGCGGGGCGAAGCCTTCAAGGTCGGCGGCCGGCGGGCGGATCATCATGTTGCGGATGAACAGCGCGTGCCAGGCGTATTCCATCACGAGCCGGGTCGGCAGGCGGTGGGCCGGGTCGGCACCGCCGTAGAGATCCTCCACGAACAGGTCGCGGCCCTCTGCATGGGCCTCGAAGTCGGCCAGCAGCGTCTCGAACTGCGCCGGGGTCATCTTCTTGGTGTTGTCCCACCAGACGGTGTCGCGGGTGGTGTCGTCCTCGACGACGAACTTGTCCTGGGCCGAGCGGCCGGTGTGGGTGCCGGTCTCGACCGACAGCGCCCCGCCCTCTGCCAGGAGGCCCTCGCCGCGGCGGATCGCCTCCTCGTAGAGCGCGGGCGCGCGAGGTTGAACCGGATGGTCCCGCCGCCGCCGAGACCCAGTCTCGCCAGTCTGGACAGATCCGCGGAAGAGGTGGTGAGGCCCGTGGTCCCGGCGTCCGTGATGGTCACGTGGATGTTTCCCTGAGAAAGGCCCGGGCCATGGCGCCGGGCCGGAACGCGCAGCCGAGGCTGCCTGAGCGCGGCCCCCCGTCGGCCGCCCGCAGAGGGGCGGCCTTGAGGTGGCCAGCAAGGGTGAAATTCCGCTCGAAAGGGGAGCGGGACGTTCCACGCCGGATGCGCGGATGACCAGCCCGTCTTCCGGTGCCGCCCGGTCCTCACGCCCCTCGTGACGACCGCACTGCCGCACCTCGACTGTGGCTGCTCCTATGAGCTCATCGACAATACCTATCAAGCCTAGGCGAGCCATCTCGCGCCTGCAATAGGCCTTCAAGTCTAACAAAGGATGTTTTGCAGATTAATCGGTTGAATTCATTGATCTGAAAATTCAGGCGCTGAATTAACCGGACAACATTCGAGCATCCATTACGGCGATGTGCGGAGCGACGCGGAGGAAGACTGTCTAAATCGAGTAAGTCGCAACATATGATGGGTGGCCCGCAAATGTGCGGCAGTCGTTCAACACGACGCGCGGCCGAGTCAGCGATCCGGTGCTGCCATCACGCAGGCGCCGGCCCGGCTGCCAGCTCCGCCCCGCTCAGCGTCACGATCCGGCCGAAGCCGGCGACGAGGTGGGCGCGGTCGATGGCAAGGCGGCGGAAGGAGAAGTCGGCAAAGCGGCGTAGGCTTCGGCCTCCGGATGGCGGGCGAGGAAGGTCGCGCGGGCTTCGTCCGCCGGGCAGGGCGCGATCGTGCCCTCCAGCGTCAGCCGCGCCCCGGCCAGCGGATCGCCCTCCTCGCCGCCGGGGGCGACCAGCAGCAGGGCGGCGCGCGGATCGCGGTCGAGGTTGCGGGTGTGGACGGCGAGCTTCGAGACCAGCAGCAGCGGCTGCAGCGCGGCATCCGCGGCAATGGTGACGAGGCTGGCGAACGGCGCGCCGCTGGCCCCGAGGGTGGCGAGCGTCGCCGTGCGGGCCTCGGCGATCAGCGCGCGGGCGACGGGGACGGGGTCGAAGGAGGTGGTCATCGCGGCGTTCCTCGGCGGGGACTGACGGGTCGGGCACAGGAAATCACGTCCGGCGAGCCGCGTCCCGCAGGAAGATCGGGGTGGGGCCGGCGGGCAGGATCGGGCGCCGGATCGGGGGCGAGAACATCGGCCAGATCGACGAATGTTCACCGCAACCGGCCTTTTCTGCCTTATTTCGGCGGACCGGACCGCCTCCAGGTAGGCGCCGCCATATTTTATGCGTATTCATGCGGCGAATGACGGGGGACCGGCAGAAGCCGGCCGGCGATTCGACGGCCGGCCGCAGCCACCCGCGCGGTGTGACCGCGCCACGACATCCACGAGGATCAATGCCCACCATCGCCCTCGTCGACGACGACCGGAACATTCTCACCTCCGTCGCCATCGCGCTCGAATCGGAAGGCTACCGCGTCGACACCTACACCGACGGCGCCTCGGCGCTCGACGGCCTGTCCAAGGTGCCGCCGGACATGGCGATCCTCGACATCAAGATGCCGCGCATGGACGGCATGGAACTGCTGCGCCGCCTGCGCCAGAAGTCCGACATGCCGGTGATCTTCCTCACCTCCAAGGACGACGAGATCGACGAGCTGTTCGGCCTGAAGATGGGCGCAGACGACTTCATCCGCAAACCCTTCTCCCAGCGCCTGCTGGTCGAGCGGGTCAAGGCGGTGATGCGCCGGATCAGCCCGCGCGATCCGGCCGCGGCCAAGCCCGTCGACACCGCCCGCAACATCGACCGCGGGCCGCTGATGATGGACCCGGAACGCCACACCTGCACCTGGAACGGCCAGAACGTGACGCTGACCGTCACCGAGTTCCTGATCCTCTACGCGCTCGCCCAGCGGCCCGGCGTGGTCAAGAGCCGCAACGCGCTGATGGACGCGGCCTACGACGATCAGGTCTATGTCGACGACCGCACCATCGACAGCCACATCAAGCGCCTGCGCAAAAAGTTCAAGGCGATCGACGACGACTTCGATATGATCGAGACGCTGTACGGGGTCGGCTACCGCTTCCGCGAGATGTGAGGGTCGTGACCGGACACGTCGGCCGGCCGTGCCGGCGGCCGGTTGCACCGGCTCGCGAAGGGGCATCGGACCGACGGTAATGATGTGGATGACGGATCGGCACGACGGCATGGGCGGTGACACCCCCGAGCGCGACGACGCCCCTGGCGACGGGGCGCCCGGCAAGGGGACGTCTGGCGAGGGAATGCCTGGCGAAAGCACGGGCGCTGCCGCTCCCGACGCGCCGAGGCCCGGCCGCACGCGGCGGCGCATGCGCCTTGCCAGCGCCCGGATCTCGCGCCTTGCGACCTCCTACGCCTTCTCCTCGCTGACCCGGCGCATCCTGGTCCTGAACCTCGCCGGCCTGATCGCGCTGGTCTCGGGCATCCTCTATCTCAACCAGTTCCGCGCCGGGCTGATCGACGCGCGCGTCTCCAGCCTGCTCACCCAGGGCGAGATCATCGCCGGCGCCATCGCCGCGTCGGCGACGGTGGAAACCGACGCGATCACCATCGATCCCGACAAGCTGCTGCAGCTGCAGGCCGGCGGCACGCCGCCCGGCCTCGACGAGAATCCGCAGAGCCTCGACTTTCCGATCAATCCGGAACGGGTCGCGCCGATCCTGCGCCGGCTGATCTCGCCGACCCGCACCCGCGCGCGGATCTACGACCGCGACGGCTCGATGCTGCTCGATTCCCGCTTCTTCTATTCGCGCGGCCAGGTGCTGCGCTTCGACCTGCCGCCACCGGACCGCGGCGGCGACGGGATTGTCGGCCGCTGGTGGTCCGAGCTGAAATTCTGGTTCCGGCGCGGCGACCTCGCCGTCTACGAGGAGCGTGCCAGTTCCGACGGCAAGGGCTATCCGGAGGTGGCGACCGCGCTCGGCGGCGCGCCGGCGAGCGTGGTGCGCGTCAACGAGCATGGCGAGCTGATCGTCTCCGTGGCGGTGCCGGTGCAGCGCTTCCGCTCGGTGGTCGGCGCGCTGCTGCTGTCGACGCAGGGCGGCGACATCGACACGATCGTCGAGGCCGAGCGGCTGGCCATCGTCCGGGTGTTCGGCATCGCCGCCGCGGTGATGGCCGTGCTGTCGATCCTGCTCGCCGGCACCATCGCCGCCCCGCTGCGCCGGCTCGCGGCCTCCGCCGACCGGGTGCGCCGCGGCGCCAAGACCCGCGGCGAGATCCCGGAGTTCGCCGACCGGCAGGACGAGATCGGCAATCTCGCCCGCTCCTTCCGCGAGATGACCAACGCGCTGTTCAACCGGATCGAGGCGATCGAGCGCTTTGCCGCCGACGTCGCCCACGAATTGAAGAACCCGCTGACCTCCCTGCGCAGCGCCGTGGAAACCCTGCCGCTCGCCAAATCCGACGCCAGCCGCGCGCGGCTGCTGGAGATCATCCAGCACGACGTGCGCCGCCTCGACCGCCTGATCACCGACATTTCCGACGCCTCCCGGCTCGACGCGGAACTGGCCCGCGAGGATTCGGCGCCGGTCGACGTCGCCTCGCTGCTGGAGGGCGTGGTGCGCCTTGCCAACGACATGGGCCGCGAGGGGGCCGCCTCGGTCAGCCTCGTCTTGCGCGAGACCGACCGGCGCAAGCTCCGGATCATCGGCCACGACAGCCGCCTCGGCCAGGTGGTGAACAACCTGATCGACAACGCCCGCTCCTTCTCGCCGCCCGGCGGCACGGTGACCGTGACCGCCAGCCGCCGCGACGGCGAGGTGCGGATCGTCGTCGACGACGAGGGGCCCGGCATCCGCCCCGACGCGATCGAGCGCATCTTCGAGCGCTTCTACACCGACCGGCCCGACGGCGAGAGCTTCGGCAACAACTCCGGCCTCGGCCTGTCGATCTCGCGGCAGATCGTCGAGGCCCACCGCGGCACGATCGCCGCCACCAACCGTCATGATCCCAAGGACCCCGACAAGGTGCTCGGCGCGCGCTTCGTCGTCACGCTGCCGGCCGAGCAATGAGCGAGCGGCCGGTGGGGGACGGGGCTCCCGGGGCCACCGTCCACGGTTGCGCGCTGCGCCTTGGCGCACACGGCGTGCTGATCTGCGGCCGGTCCGGCGCCGGCAAGTCGCTGCTGACGCTGGCGCTTCTGGACCGCGAGAGTGACGCCGCGCTCGTTGCCGACGACCGGGTCCGGCTGGAGGTGCATGACCGGCGCCTGCGCGCGGTGCGGGTCGAATCCCTCGCCGGCCTGGTCGAGCTGCGCGGCCACGGCCTGATCCGCCTTCCCTCCGAGCCTGCGGTCGATCTCTCCCTCGTCGTCGATCTCGTGGCCGCCGCCGGGGTGCCGCGCATGCCGGAGGCGGACGAGGCCCGGGTCGTCCTCGCCGGCATCGTCCTGCCGCGTCTGCGGCTGCCGGCGATGGACGCGGGCATGGACCTCGCCGCTGCCGTCCTCGCCGTCCGTCTCGTGCTGCGGCATCCGGTCGTGGAGGATCCATTGCCTCCCCCTGCGACGAGGTCCGGCGCCTGAGGCCTCGTGTCCCGACCGGTTCCGGCCGGCGGTGTCGCCCGCCGGTCAGGATTGTTCTTGCGATTCGCCCGATCCTCGTGAAGATGGCGCCGACTGGAAACGCAGCCGCTGTTGTGTCATTCATGCCTCCGGTGACTGCCGCGGTGCCGTCGGACTGAGGTCGAGGGCACGGCAAGGGGTCGGCGATCGGTGCCGGTCGCATCGAACGCGGGCGGCGGGCCGAGGTCGTCGCCGACGACGGGGGGTAGCGTTCACGATGATCGGACTGGTACTTGTGACCCACGGCCGCCTCGCGGACGAATTCCGGGCGGCGCTCGAACACGTGGTGGGTCGGCAGTCGCATCTGGAGACGATCTGCATCGGGCCGGAAGACGACATGGAACAGCGTCGTCAGGACATCCTCAATGCGGTCTCGACCGTCGATGACGGCGACGGCGTCGTGCTGCTCACCGACATGTTCGGCGGAACCCCGTCCAACCTCGCCATCTCGGTGATGGACCACGAGCAGATCGAGGTGATCGCCGGCGTCAACCTGCCGATGCTGATCAAGCTCGCCAGCGTGCGCGGCGACCGGTCGCTCTCGGCCGCGGTCACCGAGGCGCGGGACGCGGGCCGCAAGTATATCAACGTCGCCAGCCAGGTGTTGTCCGGACAATGACCGACACCGATGCCAGCCCGGCGGACGGCGCCCTGACGCGATCGCTGAAGATCGTCAACAAGAAGGGCCTGCACGCGCGCGCCTCGGCGAAATTCGTCCAGTGCGTCGACCGCTTCGATGCCGAGGTCGAGGTCAGCAAGGACGGCCAGACCGTCAACGGCACCTCGATCATGGGCCTGATGATGCTCGCCGCCGGCATCGGCTCGTCGATCACGGTCGCCGTCTCGGGCACCGACGCGGCGGCGGCCCTCGGCGCCATCACCGACCTCGTCGTCAATCGCTTCGGCGAGGACGAGTAGGCCGGCGCTCCGGCTGTCTGGATTTGCACCGGCTTGTCCGACAGCCGCGGCCCACCGTTCGGGCCGATGTTCTAGCCGCCCGTCTCCTCCTGCGCCCGCCCCTCCCGCAGTGCCGCCAGCGCCTCCGGCGTGTCGACGTCGAGGGCCACCTCCGGGCCGAAGGCCACCTCCGCCACCGCGTCGCGGTTGTCGCCGATGAGATGCCGCGCGCCGGCGTCCCCCTCCAGCGCCGCCAGCGCCCCGAAGAAGCGCCGCGACCACAGCACGGGATTGCCGCGCCGCCCGCCGAAGGTCGGCACGGCGATCAGCGCGCCGGTGCTCGGATCATAGGCCTCGATCAGGCCGTCGATCACCGCCGCCGAGATCCGCGGCATGTCGCCGAGCAGGATCACCGCCGCCTCGCAGTCCTCCGGCACGGCGGCGATCCCGCAGCGGACCGAGGCCGACAGGCCGTCGGCAAAGTCCGGATTGTGCCGGAAGGTAACCGGCAGGCCGGCGAGCGCGGCCTCCACCTCGGCGGCCATGTGGCCGGTGACCACCGTGACCGGGCCGGCGCGGCTGGCGAGCGCCGCCACCACCGCATGGCGCACCAGCGGGAGTCCGTCCACCTCGGCCAGAAGCTTGTTCTCGGCGCCCATGCGGCTCGACCGGCCGGCGGCAAGCACCAGCGCGGCAACCTTCGGCGCCAGCCGGTCTTCGCCGGCGGCGACCCCGCTGCGCGGCGCCGGCCGGGTGACGATGTCCATCAGCAACCCGCCGACGCCCATGGCGACGATGTCCTCGCGGCCGACGCGCACGCCGGCAAGCAGCCGCTCCAGCACGAAGTCGAAGCCGTTTTCGCGCGGGCTGCGGGCGCAGCCGGGCGCGCCGACCACGGGCCGGCCGTCGAGTTCGCCGATCAGCAGCAGGTTGCCGGGGTCGACCGGCATGCCGAAATGGTCGATCCGGCCGCCCGCCGCCACCAGTCCGGCCGGGATCACGTCGGCGACATCGGTCACCGCCGACGCCCCGAACAGGACCACGAGGTCGATGTCCGCCGGCAAAGCGCCGAGCGCCTCGGCGACCGCGCCGGCGTCGTGGCCCACCCGCAGGTCGGCGGCGATCGAGGCCCCGGCGGGCGCCAGCCGGGCGGCGAGCACGGCCAGCGTCTTGTCCACCACTTTCGCCTTCAGGGTCGGCAGCAGGGTGGAGATCACGGCGACCCGCAGCGGGGAAAACGGCCGGATCGACAGCACGGGGCCGGCCGCCCCGGCGCGGGCGACGGCCGCCGCCACGGCCTCTTCGGGCACGGCAAAGGGAATGATCTTGACGGTCGCCACCATGCGGCCGGTCTCGGCGCCGCGGTCGGCCGGGCGGGTCGCCAGCGTGATGCCGGCGTCGATCCGGTTGACGGCGTCGACGGCAGCGCGGTCGACCTTGAACAGGCCCGGGGTCGCGGCAAAGAGATTGACCCGGCCGGTGGCCGGGGCCTCGACGAGAAGGCCGGGGCCGGCCAGCGCCTCGGCGATCCGCCGTGCCGCCTCGTCCTCGTGGACGTCGCCGGCCTCGAGCCGCGCGGCGACGACGCTGGCCACGCCTGCCGCCTTCAGCCGCGCCACCTCGGCGGCACCGAGCCACGTGCCCTTGCGCAGGGTGCCGCCGGCGTCGACCGCATGGGCGAGGATCGCGCCCTCGGCGGCCTCCACGGCGACGGGGCCGAGCCTCATGGCGCCTCGCGCCGGCGCAGGGCGCCGATCACCTCGCCATCACCGCCACCGCGATCTCGGCCGGGCTGGCCGCGCCGATGGCGAGGCCGATCGCGCGCGGATGCGGGCAAGGTCGTCCGCCGGCACGCCGGCCGCCGACAGCCGCTCGATCCGCTTGCCGTGGGTCTTCCGGCTGCCGAGCGCCCCGACATAGAAGCAGCCGCGCTCCAGCGCGTGGCGCAGCGCGAAATCGTCGATCTTCGGGTCGTGGGTCACGGCGGCGAGCGCCGTCCAGGGATCGAGGCCGAGGCCGGGCAGCACCTCTTCGGGCCACTCGGCGATCAGCCGCACCCCGGCAAAGCGCGCCTCGGTGGCAAATGCCGTGCGCGGGTCGACGATGGTCGCCTCGAAGCCGGCGATCGCGGCGATCGGGGCGAGCGCCTGCGAGATGTGGACGGCGCCGACGATCACCAGCCGCGGCGGCGGCAGGCAGGCGGTGAGGAACACGTCGCCGTCGGCCCCGGTCACCCGGCGCGACACGCCCGAGCGGAAGGCCTCGCGGATCTCGTCGGCGAGCGGATCGCCCTGCAGCGGTTCGCCGGCCCGCAGCAGGCGGGCAGGGGCGCCGGACAGCGGGGTTGCCAGCACCGCGGCGCGGCGGGCCGCGCGTTCGGCGTTGAGGGCGGAAACGAGGGCGCTGTCCATCAGTCGATGCGCTCCACCCAGACCGCGATCCGTCCGCCGCAGGACAGGCCCACGCGCCAGGCGGTCTCGTCGGCGACGCCGAACTCGATCAGCCGGCCGACGCCGCTGTCGATCACCTCGGCCGCCTCGGCCACCACCGCGCCCTCGACGCAGCCCCCGGAGACCGAGCCGCGGAAGTCGCCGTCGGCGTCGATCACCAGATGGCTGCCGGCCGGGCGCGGCGCCGAGCCCCAGGTCTCGACCACGGTGGCGAGCGCAACGCGGCGCCCCTCCCGCCGCCAGGCCTCGGCAACGACCAGCGGGTCGGCGGAGAGGGGATCGGCAACGTCCGGGACGTCGGCGTTGGTCGGTCCGGTCATGGCAGGGCCTCCGGTCATGAGGGCAGGGCCTCGGTTGCCGGCGCGCGCAGCGGGCGGCTACCGGTCAGCTTCTTGTGGACGTGGACCATGAAGGCGGTGGCAAACAGCGGCGTCAAGAGATTGACGAAGGGAACGGCCAGCACGAGCGCGATCAGCAGCCCGCCGAGGAAGATCCGCACGCCGTGGCGCGACCGCAGCGCCCGCACGGTCTCGCGGTCGTGGAAGCGGGCGGCGGCCTGCTCGAAATACTCCCGCCCGAGAAGATAGCCGTTGGCAAGGAAGAAGGCGGCGATGTTGATGCCGGGCAGCAGCACCAGCAGGAACACGAGGACGTTGACGGCGATCACCAGCGCCGTGAAGCGCAGCGCCGAGGCGATTGCCGGTCCGAGCGGCATCGCCTGCCCCGGCGCGTCCTGCGGGTAGTAGGTCCGCTCCACCGCTTCCGCGGCATCGTCGAGGAACAGGCCCGCGAACATCGACGTCACCGGCGCGATCAGGAATCCGAGGCCGATCAGCAGGCCGACACCGGTGAGGATGTCGACCAGCGTCTGCACCCAGGGCTCGGTGATCACCACGAAATGGGTGAAGCTGCCGTAGACCACCGCCCACACGGCGGCGAGCATCGCCAGCGTCAGGCCGAGGGCGCGCCAGAGCACGCTGCGGAACGGCGGCGAGAAGATCTGCGAGATCGCGAGCGAGGCGGCCTGGAACATGGAGCGGTGCGGTGTCCCTGTCGTCGCGGAATGGAAGATCCCGCGGATCCTTCGGAAGTGATCCTGTAGATAGGCGCCCGAGGGCACGGGCGGAAGACGGTGCCTCATGGATCGCGGCTCGGGCCGCATCCCGCCGGAATTGGCGCTTGCACCCGGCGTCTCATCGGTTATGAGACGCGCGACCCCGCCGGCGCGCCCGGCCGCATCCACGAAAGCGACTTCATGTCCGATCTCCGCTTCGACGTCCTCACCATCGGCAACGCCATCGTCGACATCCTCGCCCGCATCGAGGACGACCTCCTGGCGCGCGAGGGGGTCGCCAAGGGGATGATGCGCCTCGTGGACGGCGCGCAGTCGGCCGCGCTCTACGACCGGATCGGCCCCGCGATCGAGGCCTCCGGCGGCTCGGCGGCCAACACGGCGGCGGGCGTCGCCTCGCTCGGCCTGCGCGCCGCCTATTTCGGCAAGGTCGCCGACGACGCGCTCGGCCGGATCTACCGCCACGACATCCGCGCCCAGGGCGTCCACTACGAGACCGCGGCGCTTGTCGGCGGCGCGCCGACGGCCACGTCGATCATCCTGATCTCGCCGGACGGCGAGCGGACGATGAACACCCATCTCGGCGCCTGCCATGCCCTGTCGCCGGACGACATCGACGAGGACGTGGTCGCCGGCTCTGCCGTCACCTATGTCGAAGGCTATCTCTGGGATCCGCCGCTCGCCAAGGACGCCTGCCGCAAGGCCTTCGCACTGGCCCATGCCAGCGGCCGCAAGACCGCGATCACCCTGTCCGACAGCTTCTGCGTCGACCGCTACCGCGGCGAGTTCCTCGACCTGATGCGGTCCGGCACCGTCGACATCGTCTTTGCCAACGACAGCGAGCTGAAGGCGCTCTACGAGACCTCCGACCGTGCGAGCGCGATCGAGGCGCTCCGGGCCGACTGCGCCATCGGCATCGTCACCCTCGGCGCCGAGGGCGCGGTGGCGCTGCGCGGGACCGAGACGGCCCCGGCCCCGGCCTTCCCGATCGACCGGATCGAGGACCTGACCGGCGCCGGCGACCAGTTCGCCGCCGGCTTCCTCGCCGGTCTTGCCCGCGACCTGCCGCTGGCCGAAGCCGTGCGGCTCGGCTGCCTCTGCGGCACCGAGGTGATCGGCCATGTCGGCCCGCGCCCCGCGACCTCGCTCAAGGATCTGGCCGCCCAGACCGGCTTCCGGCTCTGAGGATTTTGCGGCGGGGCGAGGGCCGCGGGCGCGGCCTTTGCATCGCCGCGCCGTGTTCCTACATATCCGCCTGACCCGATCCCCCCAGGCGCCCCGGCTCGACCGGACTGTCCGCGCCCCTCTGGAGCTCCGATGTCCGACACCTCCTCCATGCCGGTCTGGCATGGCACCACCATCGTCACCGTCCGCAAGAACGGCAAGGTCGTCATCGCCGGCGACGGCCAGGTCTCGCTCGGCGCGACCGTCATCAAGCACACCGCCAAGAAGGTCCGTCGCCTTGCCGGCGGATCGGTGATCGGCGGCTTTGCCGGTGCCACCGCCGACGCCTTCACCCTGTTCGAGCGGCTCGAGGCGAAACTCGAGCAGTATCCCGGCCAGCTGACCCGCGCCGCGGTGGAACTGGCCAAGGACTGGCGCACCGACCGCTACCTGCGCCGGCTGGAGGCGATGATGCTGGTCGCCGACGCCAATGTCTCGCTGGTCCTGACCGGCACCGGCGACGTGCTGGAGCCCGAAGGCGGCGTGATGGGCATCGGTTCGGGCGGCAACTACGCGCTCGCCGCCGCCCGCGCCCTGATGGACACCGACCAGGACGCCGAGGCGATCGCCCGCAAGGCCATGAAGATCGCCGCCGAGATCTGCGTCTACACCAACGAGAGCGTGGTGGTGGAGAGCCTTGATGCGGCATGACCGCACCGTCCTCCCGTTCCCGCTACCACCCGGAATCGCGACATGACCGACTTCTCCCCCCGTGAAATCGTTTCCGAACTCGACCGCTACATCGTCGGCCAGGCCGATGCCAAGCGGGCGGTCGCCGTGGCCCTGCGCAATCGCTGGCGCCGCCAGCAGCTGACCGGCCAGCTGCGCGAGGAGGTGCTGCCGAAGAACATCCTGATGATCGGCCCGACCGGCGTCGGCAAGACCGAGATCTCGCGCCGTCTGGCCAGGCTTGCCGGCGCCCCCTTCATCAAGGTCGAGGCCACCAAGTTCACCGAGGTCGGCTATGTCGGCCGCGACGTGGAGCAGATCATCCGCGACCTCGTCGAGATCGGCATCCAGCTGGTGCGCGAGAAGAAGCGCAAGGACGTGCGGGCCAAGGCCCATGCGCTGGCCGAGGAGCGGGTGCTCGACGCCCTCGTCGGGTCGTCGTCCAGTCCCGCGACCCGCGACAGCTTCCGCCGCAAGCTGCGCAACAACGAACTCGACGACAAGGAGATCGAGATCGAGACCACCTCGACCCCGGGCGGCCCGGGCTTCGAACTGCCCGGCATGCCGGGCGGCGGCATGGGGGTGATGAACCTCAACGAGATGATGGCCAAGATGATGGGCGGGCAGAAGAAGACCCGCCGCACCCTGGTGAAGGACAGCTACGACCTGCTGATTTCCGAGGAGAGCGACAAGCTGCTCGATCAGGACCAGCTGGTCGCCGAGGCGATCCAGGCGGTGGAGAACAACGGCATCGTCTTCCTCGACGAGATCGACAAGATCTGCGCCCGCGAGGGGCGGATGGGCGGCGATGTCTCGCGCGAGGGCGTGCAGCGCGACCTGCTGCCGCTGATCGAGGGCACGACGGTCTCCACCAAGCACGGCCCGGTCAAGACCGACCACATCCTGTTCATCGCGTCCGGCGCCTTCCACGTCGCCAAGCCGTCCGACCTCCTGCCGGAGCTCCAGGGCCGCCTGCCGATCCGGGTGGAGCTGAAGGCGCTGTCGCGCGCCGACATGCGCCGCATCCTCACCGAGCCGGAAGCGAGCCTCATCTCCCAGTATGTGGCGCTGATGGCGACCGAGGGCGTGACGCTCGCCTTCACCGACGCCGCCATCGACGCGGTGGCGGATGTGGCGGTCGAGGTCAACAGCTCGGTGGAGAACATCGGCGCGCGGCGGCTGCAGACGATCATGGAGCGGGTGCTGGACGACATCTCCTTCACCGCGACCGACCGGTCGGGCGAGACGATCCTGATCGACGGCGACGACGTGAAGAACGGCGTCGGCGATCTGGCCAAGAACACCGATCTCAGCCGCTTCATCCTCTGAGGAGACGTGAAGGGGACGAGAGAAGGCCCCGTCCTGTGCGCCCCTTTGCTGTCCGGAAGGCGGAAACGCCCCGCCTTCCGGCAGGAATGCCCGCCGGGCGCCTTGACCGCGCCGCCTGCCGCGCCAGTATCTCAAGAGGATCAAAGGTTCGGGAGGGTTCCGCTTGCGCCCCATCATCCTCGCCCTCCTGGCCGGCGTCGCCTTCGCCGCGCCCGCTGCCGCCGAGCCGGTGGATGTCGAACTGGTGCTCGCCGCCGACGGCTCGGGCTCGATCGACGACGACGAGCTTGCCATCCAGCGCCGCGGCTATGCCGACGCCATCACCAGCCCCGAGGTGCTGCGGGTGATCGAGAGCGGCGCCTATGGCGCGATCGCGATCGCCTATGTGGAATGGGGCGCGGCCGCCTCCCAGCACACGATCGTCGACTGGACGGTGGTGCGCGATGCCGCCTCGGCACAGGCCTTCGCCGACCGCCTGCGCACCGAGCCGCGCGCCGCCTTCGGCTACAATTCGATCTCGGCGGCGATCGACTATTCGGTGCAGAAGATCGAGACCAACGCCTTCGAGGGCCACAAGAAGGTGATCGACGTGTCCGGCGACGGTCCCAACATCGGCGGACGTCCGGTGTGGGAGGCGCGCGACGACGCGGTGGCCAGGGGCATCACCATCAACGCCCTCGTCATCGACCGGCCCGGCGGCTATTCGACCATCATGGGCGGCGAGGCGCTGGCGCAGCATTACGAGCGCGACGTGATCGGCGGCCTCGGCGCCTTCGTGATGACGGCGGATGGCTCCACGTCGTTTGCGACCGCCGTTCGGCGCAAGATGGTGCAGGAGATCGCGTCCCGCTGAGCGAGGCGCGACGAAGGCGGCGTCCCGCGACGTGCATTCAGCCGCGCGAAGCTCTATATGCGCGGCAGACCCCTGCGCCTGCCGAGAGCCCCCGCGAGACCCCCATGTCGCTGACGCCCGCCGAGATCGAACGCTATGCCCGCCACATCGTCCTGCGCGAGGTCGGCGGCCCCGGCCAGCAGAAGCTGAAGGCGGCCCGGGTGCTGATCGTCGGCGCGGCGGGCTCGGCGCCCCGGCGATCCAGTATCTCGCCGCCGCCGGCATCGGCACCCTCGGCCTCGTCGACGACGACACGGTGTCGCTCTCCAACCTGCAGCGCCAGGTGATCCACGACAGCGGCACGATCGGGGAGAAGAAGGTGGCGAGCGCCGCCGCCGCCGTCCGGCGCATCAATCCGCATGTGGCGGTCGAGACCCACGACCTGCGCCTGGGCGCGGACAACGCCGCCGCGCTGGTGGCCACCTATGACATCGTCGTCGACGGCTCGGACAATTTCACCACCCGCTATCTCCTTGCCGACGTCTGCGCCGCCGAACGCCGGCCGCTGGTCTCGGCGGCGATCGGCGCCTTCGACGGCTCGCTCACGGTGCTGACACCCTATGAGACGGACGCGGCGGGCCGTCCCAATCCCGGCTACCGCGATCTCTTTCCCGAGCCGCCGCCGGCCGGCACCGTGCCGACCTGCGCCGAGGCCGGGGTGATCGGCGTGCTGCCGGGCATCCTCGGCTCGCTTCAGGCGATGGAGGTGATCAAGCTCGTCTGCGGCATCGGCGAGCCGCTCGTCGGCCGGCTGTTGCTGGTCGATGCGCTGTCGATGCGTTTCGAGACGATCCGCTACAAGGCGCGGCGGACGGCGGCCGAGAGCGCCTGACGAAGGTGCAGTGGCGGGCCGGGCCGGTTTGGGGCATTCTGGCGGGGCCGCGAACAGGCGGCTCCTGCCGCGAGACAACGGAGACAAGGGCGATGATGACCCCGAAGGACAAGAGGATGCTGCGGCTCTTTGCGCTGTCGCTGTCGGCCGCCGGCCTGCTGGTGGCGATGATCGGCGCGACCCTGGAAGCGAACGCCGGCTGAGGCGGAACGTGGTTTGTTTTGCCGGTTCGAGATGAGGCCACGAAAAAGCCCGGACGTTGCAGTCCGGGCCTTGCTCGTGATCTGCTGCAAGCCGGCCAGGCCGGGACGCGTCAGATCGCGTTGGCGATCCAGTTCTTGAGATCGGTCTTCGACGCCGCGCCGACCTTCATCGCCGCCGGCTGGCCGTCCTTGAACAGGATCAGGGTCGGGATCGAGCGCACGCCATACTTGATGGCGGTGTTCTGGTTCTGGTCGATGTCGAGCTTGGCGATGGTCACCGACCCGTCCATCTCGTTGGCGATCTCCTCGAGCGCCGGGGCGATCATGCGGCACGGACCGCACCATTCGGCCCAGAAGTCGACGACCACCGGCTTGCCGGCGCCGATCACGTCGGCCTCGAAGGAGGTGTCGGTCACTTTCATGGTGTTGCTCATCTGAAACGTCGTCCTCGTCGCTGTGCGTGAGGCCCGGTACGGTCGCCGAAAGGCCGGTCGCCCGCTGGCCACGCGAAGTGAGAGAGGCCGGCCTCTGCCGGTCTCCCGACGGTCGGCGCGAGGGAGGCCCCGAGTCGATCATCTTGCCTGATGACCGGAAGGTAGGAAGCCGCGGTGACAGCGTCAAGAACGCGCTGCGCGGGGCAGACGGGCGCGCCGATCACGTCCGCGTCGGCGGACGGTGATCACGGCGTGTCCGCGCGGCCGAACAGCCGGGCGGCGGTGGCCGCCAGATCGCCGGCCGGCACCTCGTCGAGCCGCGGCGCATCGGTCCAGAGGATCGCGGCGCGCACGGTCCGGCCCGGCCAGATCTCGGCGACCAGCCGGGCGTAGACGGCGATCTGCGCCAGATAGGCCTCGGGAATCACGCTAGGTGCCGGCCGGTTTGTCTTGAAGTCGATGATCAGCACTTGCGCGTCGGTCACCGCCAGCCGGTCGATCTGGCCGGCGATCGCCGCCGGCCGGCCGCTGGCGAGCGGCAGGGTTCCGGCGACGGGCACCTCGGCGCGGCTGCCGGGCGCGAACACCGCGGCAAAGGCCGGATCGTCCAGCACCCGCAGCACCTCGCCCAGCAGCGCCTCGCGCGCCGCTTCGTCGAAGGCCGCGCCTTCGGCGCCGGCGCCGTCGCGGGGCCAGAAAGGGCGAGACCGGCCGCGCGGCGCCGGTCGGGCTCAAGCTGCGGCAGGGGCCTCGAGCAGCCGGTGGGATGCGCCGGCCA
>NZ_MCRJ01000086.1 GCF_001720135.1 Methylobrevis pamukkalensis | reverse complement strand
CCACGGTCGGCAAGGGAAGGATTCCGCGATGAAAATCAGCAAGATCGCTGCGATGCCCGTCGCCCCACCCGCCATCCGCAAGCGGAACGCCGGGTCCCCGCTTTCGCGGGGATGACGACGGAGAAGATTGAGGTGGAGGCTTGTACGAACCGGTGCCCCCCTCAGACACCCTCCGCATCATACCCGGCCCGCGCAACCCGGATCGCGTCGTGGCTCGCGTTCGCCCATTCCACCAGCACGGCGAGCGGGGGCAGCAGCGAGAGGCCAAGCGGGGTCAGGCTGTATTCGACGCTGGGCGGGACGGTCGGAAACACCGCGCGGGCGACGAGGCCGTCGCGCTGGAGGTCGCGCAGGGTCTGGGTCAGCATGCGCTGGGAGATGTCCGGCAGCGCCCGCTTCAGGGCGCTGAAGCGGCAGGGACCGGCGCCGAGCGTCACCACGATCAGCATGCTCCACTTGTCGCCGATGCGGTTGAGCACGTCGCGGATCGGGCAGTTGTCGAGCGAGAAGCCGGCGGCCACCGCCTCGGGCACGGTCAGCGGGCGCCTGGCGGCGGGCATGTTCATGGGGGCGGTTCCCTCCAGGTAACCTGGTGACGGAATTCTGCCGCCTTCACAGGCGGTACCAGATCTCTACTCTACGCGTTGTCTCGAAAAGAGACCAGATACCGCATCGATACCGGCAAGAGGCTGACCCTGGCGTCGACCGGCCGGACACAGAGGACAGATCATGTCGCAGACCCTTCTCGTCTCCGGCGCGGGCGGCCAGTTCGGCCGGCTCGTCGTCGAAAATCTCCTCGCCGCCAACGCCGGCACCATCGTCGCCGGCAGCCGCAATCCGGACAAGCTCGCCGATTTCGCCGACCGCGGCGTGGAGCTGCGCACCGTCGACTTCGACGACCCGGCCGGCCTTGAAGCTGCCTTCGCCGGCGTCGACCGCCTGCTGATCATCTCCACCGACGCCCTCGACACGCCTGGCCGCCGCCTCGCCCAGCACACCCGCGCCATCGAGGCCGCGAAGGCCGCCGGCGTCGGCCACATCGTCTACACGTCGATGCCGTCGCCGGAGCCGGGCAACCCGGTGCTGTTCGCGCCCGACCATTTCGGCACGGAGCAGGCGATCAAGGCGAGCGGCATCCCTTACACGATCCTGCGCAACAACTGGTATTTCGAAAACCTGTTGATGTCGCTGCCGGGCAGCCTCAAGTCCGGCCAGGTGGTCACCGCCGCCGGCGATGGCCGGATCGCCTATATCGGCCGCGCCGATCTCGCCCTTGCCGCCGCCACCGCCCTTGCCGCCACCACCGGCAACAGCACAACGCTGACGCTGTCGGGATCGGAAAACCTCTCCACGGCCGAGATCGCCGCGCTGGCCGCCGAGGTGTTCGAAACCCCGCTCGCCGTGATCAACGTGACGGACGCGCAGCTTCTGGACGGCCTCAAGGCCCACGGTGTGCCGGAGGGGTTTGCCGCGCTGATCGTCAGCTTCGACGCCAACGCCCGCGCCGGCGGGCTGGAGGGCAGCAGCGCCGACTTC
The DNA here is from genome assembly GCF_001720135.1 of Methylobrevis pamukkalensis. GTDB lineage: Bacteria > Pseudomonadota > Alphaproteobacteria > Rhizobiales > Pleomorphomonadaceae > Methylobrevis > Methylobrevis pamukkalensis. Next base: position 17,997 of record NZ_MCRJ01000086.1, on the reverse strand, counting down.
GAGGCGCTGACCGGCCGCAAGCCGGGCCTGATGCGCGACTGGCTCGCCGCCAACACGGCCGCCTTCGCCTGATCTGGCGCCTGATCTGGCGCCTGATCCGATCTCACGACCATCTCCCGAAAGCCGGCCCTCGCGCCGGCTTTCGTCGTTGGCTCGTCCCGTCATCTTTAAGTACACCTAAAGAACCAGCCTTAAGTTCTAAATGGAGCTTCACCAAAAGCTGGCCTAAGGTCTTCCTCAACGACAAGCGGAGACGAAGCACAAGCTTTGCTCCCGAAAGAGACGCGGGGAGGATGACGGCGGACCGCACAGGGTGCGGACGCCCTGCGACGCCGGCCGGCACGGCCGCGGCGGCGCCCCCATGCCCGCAACTTCTTTCATCCGACCCCGCTCCCGCCCGGCGAAACGTCTCGTCCGGCGCCGCGAACCCGTGTGAACCGAGGAACCGACTGCCATGAATCTCTCGTCCCTGCTCCTCGCCCGCGCCGCCAAGGGCCGTCCCGTCCGGGTCGCACTGATCGGCGCCGGCAAGTTCGGCTCGATGGTGCTGTCCCAGGCCCAGAAGATCGACGGCCTGCACATGGTCGCCGTCGCCGACCTCAACGTCGGCAAGGCGCGCGAGGCCATGGCCCGCGTCGGCTGGCCGTCCGAGCGCTACGCCGCCAAGAGCGCCGGCGAGGCCGTGCGCACCGGCACCACCTTCGTCACCGACGACGTCAAGGCGATGCTCGCCTGCGACGACATCGAATGCGTGATCGAGGCCACCGGCCACCCGATTGCCGGCACCCGCCACGCCCTGTGGTCGATCGACGCGAACAAGCATGTAGTGATGGTCAACGTCGAGGCCGACGTGATGGTCGGCCCGCTGCTGGCCGAGAAGGCCCGCGCCAGGGGCCTGATCTACTCGATGGCCTACGGCGACCAGCCGGCGCTGATCTGCGAACTGGTCGACTGGGTCCGCGCCTGCGGCTTCGAGCTGACCTCGGCCGGCAAGGGCATGAACTTCGAGCCCCGCTACCGCTACTCGACGCCGGACACCGTCTGGAGCTTCTTCGGCTGGACCGAGGAGGAGGTCGCCAAGGGCGACTTCAACCCGAAGATGTACAACTCCTTCACCGACGGCACCAAGGCGGCGATCGAGATGGCGGCGGTGGCCAACGGCACCGGCCTCGACTGCCCGGACAACGGCCTCGCCTTCCCGCCGGCCGGCCTGCATGACCTTGCCAAGGTGTTCCGCCCCGCCAGCGACGGCGGCCGCATGGACCGCTCCGGCCTCGTCGACATCGCCGCCAGCCAGGAGCCGGACGGCCGCGAGGTGATCAACAACATCCGCTACGGCGTGTTCGTCACCTTCAAGGCCCACAACGAATACACCCGCGCCTGCTTCAAGCAGTATGGCCTGCTGACTGATCCGTCGGGCTGGTATGCCTCGATGTGGCGCCCGTTCCACATCATCGGCCTCGAGACCTCGGTGAGCGTGCTCTCGGCCGTGCTGCGCGGCGAGGCCACCGGCTCCTCGAAGGAATTCCGCGGCGACGCGGTCGCGACCGCCAAAAAGGACATGCAGCCGGGCGAGATGCTCGACGGCGAAGGCGGCTATGCGGTCTGGGCCAACGCCATCCCCGCCGCGCGCAGCCTCGAACTGCGCGCCCTGCCGATCGGCCTTGCCCACAACGTCCGCCTGAAGCGGCCGATCAGGAAGGACCAGATCGTCAGCTTCGACGATGTCGAACTCGTCAACGACCTCGACGTGGTGGCCGTTCGTCAGGAGATGGAAGACCGCTTCCGTCCCGGCCAGATGGCGGCCGAGTGAGCCGGACGGGGGACGCAGCCATGTCGGAACACGCAACGCCGGCCGCCGGCGCCTTCGTGGTGATCGCCGAATTCCGGGTGAAGCCGGGATCGATGGATGCCTTCCTCGCCGCAGCGCTCGACGATGCCCGCCATTCGGTGGCCGACGAGCCGGGCTGCCGGCAGTTCGACGTGATCGTTCCGGAGGGCGACGGTGATGCCGTCGTCTTCTACGAGGTCTACGACAGCCGGGCGGCCTTCGATGCCCATCTGGAAACGCCGCATCTGGACCGGTTCCGCGCGGCCTTTCCGGCCCTGATCACCGAGGAGCGCCCCGTGCGCTTCTCCCGTCGCCACCATCCCTGAACGCACGATGCAACAGGATCCGGACACGACCATGGACATCGCCGCCCCCGCAACGACCCTGCGCCGGATCGCCCTTCTCGGCACCGGCCTGATGGGCGCGCCAATGGCGCGGCGGATGGCGGCGGCCGGCTTCGCGGTCACGGCGTGGAACCGGTCGCCGGACAAGGCGCAGGCGCTGACGGATGCGGGCATCACCGTCGCCGAGGCGCCCGCGCCGCCGTGCAGGATGCCGACGCCGTCGTCGTCATGCTGAGCTCCGGCCCGGTCTGCGACGAAGTGCTCGGCGGTGCGGACGGTGTGATCGCGGCCATGGTGCCGGGCGCCAGCCTCGTCGTGATGAGTTCGATCCCGGTCGAGACCGCCAGGGCGCAGGCCGAAACCTGTGCCGCCCGCAGCCTTGCCTATGTGGATGCCCCGGTGTCCGGCGGCGTGCGCGGCGCCGAGGCCGGCACGCTGGCGATCATGGCCGGCGGCGAGGCGGAGGCGGTCGCGGCACTCGCGCCCCTCTTTGCCGCGATGGGCAGGCTCACGCATGTGGGTCCGGCCGGCTGCGGCCAGCTTGCCAAGCTCTGCAACCAGATCATCGTCGCGGCCAACATCTGCGCGGTCGCCGAGGCGCTGGTGCTCGCCGGGCGCGGCGGCGCGGATCCGGCCAGGGTCCGCGAGGCCCTGCTCGGCGGCTTTGCCGACAGCACCGTGCTGCGCCAGCACGGCGAGCGGATGGTCACCGGCAACTTCGTGCCGGGCGGCCCCGCCAAGTACCAGATCAAGGACACCGGCACGGCGCTCGATGTGGCGGCCGGCGTCGGCCTCGATCTTCCCGTCGCGACCGCCGTCGACCGGCTGTTCCGCGATCTCGTCGACAACGGCGGTGGCGACCTCGACCACAGTGCCGTCTACAGGGAGCTGCTGCGCCGTCACGGCGCGTGAACCGTCTGCCTGCCCTATCGGACCAGAGGACCGACAACCGCGACGCCGGACGCCGCGGATCAACAACAGGAGGAACGACCATGACCGCTTCGACACTGCGCAGCCTGCTCGCCGCAACCGCGCTCTCGCTTCTGGCCTCGGCGGCCCAGGCCGCGACGCTGACCCTCTCCACCCCCGATCCGGACACATCCGAGATCACGGTCGCCGCCAACAAGTTCGCCGAGCTCGTCGCCGCCAAGACCAACGGCGAGGTCGAGGTGAAGGTGTTCCCGAACGGCACGCTCTACGGCGGCGACCCGTCGGCGGCGGTCAAGCAGGTCGCGGGCGGCTCGCTCGACATGCTGCTGCTCTCCACCTCGCTCTACGCCAACTTCAATCCGAAGTTCACGGCGATCTCGATCCCCTATCTCTTCGACGACGTGGACCAGCTGCGCAGCTATCTCGCCGGCGATCTCGGCAAGGAACTGATGACCGACCTCGACGGGATCGGCATCAAGGCGATCAACATGTGGACCCGCCCCTTCCGCCAGATCACCAATTCCAAGCGCGCCATCACGGCGCCCGCGGATCTGGAAGGCCTGAAGCTGCGCGTGCCCAACAATCCGCTGTGGGTCGAGTTCTTCGGCAAGATGGGCGCGGCGCCGACGCCGATGGCCTTTGCCGAGGTCTACAACGCCCTTCAGCTGAAGGTCGTCGACGGCCAGGAAAACCCGGTCAGCGTGCCGGTGGCCGCCAAGTTCTACGAGGTGCAGAGCCACATCTCGATGACCAACCACATCGCCGACGGCTGGGTGCTCGCCATCAACCCCGGCAAGTTCGATGGCCTGACCGACGCCCAGAAGACCGCGATCGGTGAAGCCGCCGTCGAGGCCGAAGCCTGGAAGGTGGAGAACGACGCGGCCAATGCCAACGGCGCGCTCGACCTGCTCAAGGAGAACGGCATGGAGGTCAACGAACTGACCGCCGAGCAGAAGGCCGCCTTCGTCGCGGTCTCCAAGGAGCTGTTCCCGGTCTTCGCCGGCCTCGTCAAGGACCAGTCCTTCTTCGACCGCACCATCGCCGCCGTCGGCAAGAACTGACCTTCGCGCGGAGGGACCGGCAGAGATCGCCGGTTCCTCCCCGTCCATGGCCGAGGCTCCCCTTGCCCGGTGTTGCCCGGGCGGGGAAAATGGACAGGGCGCAGGCCCCTCCCGCCCCGGGAGTCTCCCGCAGGATGCCCCTGACCGACCGGGCGCGGCAGCTAGCAGGACCGTCCGGGTCCGATACCGAGCACGGAACGTGTCGACCTGCCGAAGCTTTCCGTGCGACGGCAAGCCCGGCCGGGCGCCGGCCGGTCAGGCCGTAACCTCGGACCTGTCCGACGAACCGGACCTGTCCGAGCCGGGTATGACGCCGGCGGCGCGTCAAGGAGAGACAAAGATGACATCCTTCCCCTCCCTCGACCGGATCATCGCGATTCTGGCGGATGCCGTCGCCGGCCTCGCCGCCTTCGGCATCCTGGTGGTCGTGCTGCTGCAGGTGGCAAGCCGCCTTCTCGGCTGGTCGATCCCCTGGACCGAGGAGGCGACCCGCTATCTCTTCGTGTGGATGATCTTCCTCGGCCTTGCCGCGGGCTTTCGCACCGTGGAATCGGCGCGGGTGACCTTCTTCATCGCCGTGGCGCCCCGGATGATCCGCCGGCTTGCCCTGCCGATCTACGTCGTCTCCTCGATCGGCTTCTTCCTGCTGGTGGTCTGGACCGGCTACGGCGTGGTGCGCCTCCAGCTCATCATGAACGAGACCGCCGCGACGCTGGCCGTGCCGATGTGGCTGATTGGCGGGATCATGCCGGCCTCGGCCGTCATCGCCATCCTCGCCGTCATCGAATCGGTCCGCCAGCGCCCCGGCCTGATCGCCGTGCCGGACGACGCGCTGGCCGCGGGCGATCCGGCCTCCGACCACCCCGACACGCCCGCCTCCCGGAGGACGCCATGAGTCTCACCCTGCTCCTGCTGTTCCTCGTGCTCAGCATGTTCGGCGTTCCCCTCGCCGTCGCCCTCGGCCTGTCGGCGGTCGCCGCCATCGTGCTCTTCACCTCGACGCCGATCGACCTTCTCGCCCAGAGCATGTTCTCGGCGATGAACTCCTTCCTGCTGGTGGCCGTGCCGCTGTTCATCCTCGTCGGCGTGCTGATGGAACGGGGCCGGGTCGCCGAGAAGCTGTTCGATTTTGCCGAGGCGATGGTCGGCTGGCTGCCGGGCGGCCTTGGCCACGTCAACATCGCCTCGTCGGTGATCTTCGGCGGCGTCTCCGGCTCGTCGGTCGCCGACATCGCCTCGATCGGGGCGATCGAGATCAAGGCCATGGAGCGCCACGGCTTTCCCAAAGGCTACGCAGTGGGCATGACGCTGTGCACCTCGACCCTGTCGTCGATCATCCCGCCGTCGATCCTGATCGTCATCGCTGGCTCGATCGCCAACGTCTCGATCGGCACCCTGCTGGTCGCCGGTCTGGTGCCGGGCCTGTTCATCGCCTTCGTCTTCATGGTGTTCAACCACGTCTATGCCGTCCGCCACGGCTTCAATCCGCCGACGCCCTTCCATCTGCGCCATTTCCTGCGCACGGGCCTTGCCGCGATCCTGCCGATGCTGACGCCGGTGATCCTGCTGGTCGGCATCGTCGACGGCTACTTCACCCCGACGGAAGCTGCCGCGATCGCCGTGCTCTACACGATGTTCCTCGCGGTGATCCTCTACCGGTCGATCCGGCCGTCGGACCTGCCGGGCATCTTCATCGAGACGGCCCGCACCTCCGGCACGATCCTGTTCATCGCCGCCACCGCCAAGCTCGCCGCCTGGGTGTTCACCTACGACGGCCTGCCGGTGCAGGTCGCCGAGCTGCTCGGCCACATCTCCGCCGGGCCGACCACCGCGCTGATCGTGATCTTCCTGTTCCTGATCGTCGTCGGCATGTTCATGGACGCCATTGCCGCCATGTTCATCCTGATCCCGGTGCTGCTGCCGCCCGCCATGTCGGTCGGCGTCGACCCGATGCATTTCCTCGTGGTCATGGTGATCACCCTGACCCTCGGGCTGATCACCCCGCCGGTCGGCGTCTGCCTGTTCGCCGTCTCGCAGGTGGCGAAGATGCCGATCGAGGAGGTGATCCGCGGCTCGCTGGCGCCGATGTCGATCCTCCTCCTCGCCATCCTGTCGCTGGTGTTGTTCCCGGACCTGACGCTCGCGCCGATCCGGCTGATGGGGCTCTACTGAGATGGCGGCGGACGAGAGGCCGGGCCCGGCAGGCGGCGACGTGATCGTGGTGATGGGGGTCTCCGGCTGCGGCAAGACCACGGTCGCCGAAGCGCTCGCCGCCCGGCTCGGCGGCAGCTATCTGGAGGCCGACCGGCTGCACCTGCCGGCGAGCGTCGCCCGGATGGCCGCCGGCATTCCGCTCACCGACGAGGATCGCTGGCCATGGCTGGAGGCGGTCGCCGCGGCAGCGGCGGAGGCCCGGCCGCGCCCGGTGGTCGTCGCCTGCTCGGCGCTGCGCCGCGCCTACCGCGACCTGCTGCGCGCTCGGCTCGGGCCGGTCCGCTTCGTCCATCTTGCCGGAAGCCGGGAGACGATCGCCGCGCGCCTTGCCGGCCGCAGCGCCCATTTCTTCGATCCCGCGCTGCTCGACAGCCAGTTCGCGACGCTGGAGCCGCCCGGCACCGACGAGGACGCGGTCACCCTCGACGTCACCCTGCCCCCCGCCCGCCTCGTCGACGAGGCGCTGGCCGCGCTCGCCTCACCGGCCCCCGCCGGACCCTGATCGGGGCAGCCCTCAGGCCGCCATGCCGCCCGGATGGCGCTGCTGCCAGGCGTCGCGCTCGGCGCGCAGCCAGTCGAGGAAGAGGCGCACCTTGCGCTGGCGCAGCTGGTCGTGCGGACAGACGATCCACTGGGTCACGAGCCGCACCCCGGGCGGATCGGCGACGGGGCAGACGAGGCGCCCGGTCGCCAGTTCCTTCTCCATCATCAGCGTGCTTTCCAGCGCGATCCCCATGCCGGACACCGCCGCGTCGATCGCCATGTGGCTGCGGTCGAACAGCACGCGCCGCCATCGCTCCGCGGTGTCGACGCCGGCCAGCCCGAACCAGCGGCTCCATTGCGCCTGCGACTTCACCGAATGGATCAGCCGATAGGCGACGAGGTCGGCCGGCTCGACGCCGCCGTCCGGCACGTGGCCGGGCGCGCAGGCCGGCAGGAACGCCTCCTCGGCCATCGGCTCCACGAACAGCCCCGGCCAGCGGCCGTCGCCGTGGCGGATCTCCACGTCCACCACCTCGCGCTTGAAGTCGGTCGGCTCGTTGGTGCCGTCGAGGCGGATCTCCAGATCCGGATGCGCGTCCATGAAGCCGGCAAGGCGCGGCAGCAGCCACTTGTTGGAGAGCGTGGGCGTCGCCCGCACCGTCAGCGTCGTCACCGAGCGATAGCCCCGGATCAGTCCGGTCGCCTCGGCGATCCGCTCGATCTCGTCGGTGATGGTGGCGAAGTAGCGCTCGCCGGCTTCCGTGAGCACAACCCTGCGCCCCATCCGGCTCATCAGCGACACGCCGAGCTGCGTTTCCAGCGCCTGGATCTGCTGGCTGACCGCCGAGGGCGTCACGCTCAGTTCCTCCGCCGCCCGCGAGATGCTGCCCGCCCGTGCAGCCGCGTGAAACACCCAGATCGACCGGATCGGCAACTGCATGACGGATCCTCTGAAGGCGACGCCGATTGCAAGGCCCCCGCCGTCCGGCGTCGCCAACATCATAGTCTTCCGCAGCGCAGCGTCCAGCGTCCGCAAGTGGCCCTTGCGGCGGATGGCTGACTCGATTTGCGAGCCTGCGGATTCAGGATCGCAGGCACGAGGCCCAGGACCCTGACTCGCCAAGGGAAACCGGCTCAGCCGTGCGGCGAGCGCAGACGGCCGTCCGGACCATCGCGCGACGACAGCACTTGCACTTACGTGGAAACTCTGATTCTCTCCGGCCTCGGCACGACGTGCACGGCTCGCCGCAGCCCCGGAACTCCTCAAGTGACAATTCACTTCAGGATGAGGATATTCATATAATTAATTGATATTACGTAGTATTTCATGCTTCCTAATGTGAAGCACGAGCATGTGTGGCCGGTGCCCCACTTCAGATCCGCGCACCCGTCCTCGTCCTTCGAGACGGCCTTGCAGGCCTCCTCAGGATGAGGACTTCGCAGAGTCAGCCACTTTGGCAACCCGTCTCTCTTTCCCCTCATCCTGAGGAAGTCGCGCAGCGACTGTCTCGAAGGACGAGGGGAAAGCTACCGTCCGGTCGTGCCCGCCAGCCGGGCCGACCCATACATGTGGCCGCTGGACCGGACAGCCGGCGCGACATCACACAACGACAGTCTGGCCTGGCCCGTCACCGGCCGCGCAGCAAAAAGGGCCCGCCGCGAAGGACGGGCCCCTGATCGGGGCGGCAGACCCCACGCATCACGGCTCGGCGTGACGCCCCCCCCTCACGGCCTGGCGGCAAGGAACTCCAGCACGCCGGCCTTGTAGATCTTGTCGCCGACGGCAAGCATGTGGTCGCGGCCGGTGATGTCCAGCGCCCGGCCGTTCGGCAGCAGCGCGGCAAGCTCCGCCGCCGAACCGGCGACCTCGTCCTTGCTGCCGACCGCGACCAGCGCCGGGCGCTGGATCGAGCCGACCTGCTCGGGCGCGAGCTTCTTGCGCATCGCCCGCATGCAGGCGGCAAGCGCCATGCGGTCGCTCTTCGTCTGGTCGGCAAAGGCGCGGAAGGTGCGTCCCACCGGATCGGTCACCTCGTCGAGCGACGCCGCCTCGAGCGCCTCCACGATCGGCGCCGAGCCGCCGACGCCCGTGACCATGCCGATGCCGAGCCCGCCGAACACCACGCTGCGCACCCGCTCCTGATGGTTGAGGCAGAGGAAGGCGGCGATGCGCGCGCCCATCGAATAGCCCATCACGTCGGCCCGCTGGATGCCGAGATGGTCGAGCAGCGCCCGCGCGTCCTCGGCCATGGTCTCGGAACTGTAGGCCTCCGGATCATAGAGCTTTGTGCTCTCGCCGTGGCCGCGGTTGTCGAGGGCGATCGCCCGGTAGCCGGCCTTGGTCAGCGTCGTCACCCAGCCGGTGTAGCTCCAGTTGATCATCTTGTTGGAGGCAAAGCCGTGGATCAGCAGGACCGGGTCGCCCTCGCCCTCGTCGAGATAGGAGAGGTCGATGCCCTGATGGGTGAAGGTCGGCATGAGGCGTGTTCCGTGGATGGTGACGTCGGCGCGAAGATAGCGCCGCGAGATGGCAAGAGGGCGGTTGCGGGCGGGTGCCACCGGCAAATCAGTTTTTCCCGCGCCGTCCGCCCGCCGAACCGGGCGCGGTGTCCGGCGCGACGGCATGAAATCCTTGCCGGGACGGGATTTCAAGAGCGGCCGGAAGGGCCTACACATCCGCATCGGCAGCGGCTATGGTGCCGGCCAATCGGTCAGACCCTATCGGACAACGAGGACAGAGGCTTCATGGCGCACTCGGTCGTTCCCCACATCCACAACGACGGCGGCCACGAGGTGGTGCGGATCGGCGCGCGCGAGTTCATGTGCATCGGCGCCAAGCCGCCCTTCGACCACCCGCATGTGTTTCTCGATCTCGGCGATGACGTGGAGCGGGTCTGCCCCTACTGCTCGACCCTCTACCGCTTCGATCCGGCGCTCCACGCCGACGAGACCGTGCCGGCCGGCTGCCTGCTCGCCGCCGCCCACCTCTGACGGGCGCGTGCCGGGCGGGATGCGGTCGGGCGCCGTGCACGGGCTCCCCCGGAACTCCCGCCCTTGATCTCGCGCAAGGACCGTCCGGGCGGCACGGTGGATGATCCTGTCCGCCCCGCAGTCCGGAGGATCACCGTGAGTCTGCCCCCCGATCACATGCCGCCGCGCCTCGCCGCACTCCCCGGCACCCCGGCGCCGCGTCCGTGACCGCCTCCCGTCCCGTGCTGATCGTCGGCGCCGGCATCGCCGGGCTGACGCTCGCGCTGTCGCTCGCCCGGCTCGGCATCGCCAGCGAAGTCGTCGAACAGGCGCCGCGCCTGGCCGCGATCGGCGCCGGCATCCAGATCTCGCCCAACGCCGCGCGCATCCTGATCGACCTCGGCCTTGGTGACGCGCTTGCGGAGAAGGCCGCGCATCTGGAGGCGATCAGGATGATGGACGCCGGCTCGGGCCGGCAGGTCGCGCGCATTCCGCTGGGCGGCACGGTCCTCTCCCGCCATGGCGCGCCCTACTGGAACCTGCACCGCGGCGATCTCCTCGAGATCCTCGCCGGTGCCGCGGCCGCCGCGCCGCTGGTCACCCTTCGCCTCGGCTGCACGGTGGCGAGCGCCGAGGACACGGGCCACGCGCTGCGGGTCACGCTGGACGACGGAACCGAGATCGAGGCGATGGTCCTCGCCGGCGCCGACGGCGTGCGCAGCCGCGTGCGCACCGGCCCCTCGGCGGCGCGCCGGCCGTCCAGTCCGGCCGCAGCGCCTTCCGCGCCACCGTGCCGATGGAGAGCCTTCCCGCCGCGCGCGGGTCGATCTCTCCCGCAGCACCGGCCTGTGGCTCGGCGCCCGCCGTCACCTCGTCCACTACCCTGTCCGCGCCCGCACCGCGCTCAACATCGTTGCCATCACCGACGAGGCCTGGTCCGGCGCCGACGATCGCTGGGACGCGCCCGCGTCGCGCGACGACGTGCTGGCGCGCTTTGCCGGCTGGCCGGCCGAGGCCCGCGACCTGCTGTCCCGTCCGGACAGCTATCGACGCTGGGCGCTGTGCACCGTGGATCCGGACGGCATCTGGGCGCACGGACGGATCGTGCTCATCGGCGATGCCGCCCACGCCATGCTGCCGTTTGCCGCGCAAGGCGGGGCGATGGCGATCGAGGATGCCGCCGTCCTCGCCATGGAACTTGCCCGCCACGCGCCGGCAGAGGCGATTGCCGCCTATGTGGCCGCGCGGCGTCCACGCGTGGCCGCCGTCGCGGCGCTGGCCCGGCGCAATGGCCGGATCTACCACCTCTCCGGCCCGGCCGCGGCCGCGCGCAACACCGCCCTCCGGCTGATGGGCGGCCGCCGGCTGCTCGGCATGATGGACGGCATCTACGGCTGGAAGGCCGGCTAAATTCCGAACGGCAAGGCGTCAGCCCTCGCCCCGCGCCAGCCGGTCGAGCGCGACATAGTCGAGCTTGCCGCTGCCGAGCACCGGCAGCGCCTCCACCCGCACCACGGTCTTCGGCACCATCAGTTCGGTAAAGCCGTGCGCGCGCGCCAGCGCCAGCAGTTCCTCGACGTTGACGTCCTGCGCCTCGGTGACGAGCACCAGCGCCTCGCCCTTGCGCGGATCGGGCACGGCCATCTCACTGCGTGGCCGCTGTCCGGCCAGCGGCCGGCGACATGGGCCTCGACGGCGGCGAGCGAGATCATCTCGCCGGCAATCTTCGCAAAGCGCTTGGCGCGGCCCCTTATGATGACGAAGCCCTCCGCATCGATCGTCACGATGTCGCCGGTGTCGTGCCATTCGCTCGGATTGGGCTTGAGCCGACCCGGCGTCTCCGGCGGAAAATAGCCCATCATCACGTTCGGGCCGCGCACGAACAGGCGCCCGGCGTCCTTCAGCCCGGGCACCGGCTCCAGCCGCGCCTCGACGCCCGGCAGCAGCCGGCCGACCGTGCCCTCGCGCTTGGCCGTCGGCAGGTTGACCGCCAGCACCGGCGCCGTCTCGGTCACGCCGTAGCCTTCGTAGAGTTCGAGGCCGAAGCGGTCGCGCCACAGCTTGCGCGTCGCCTCCTTGACCCGTTCGGCCCCCAGCACCGGAAAGCGCACCGTGACGAAATCCGCCGGGTCCGCCGCCCGCCCCCAGCCGCCGGCGAAGGTGTCGGTCGTCAGCAGGATCGTCGCCCGCCCCTGGCGGATGAAGCCGGGGATCTGCTTGTAATGCAGCGGCGAGGGATAGAGGAAGCAGCGGAAGCGCCCGAGAATCGGCAGCAGCATGCCGGCGGTCAGGCCGAAGGAGTGGAAGGCCGGCAGCGCGTCGAACATGCAGTCGTCGCGCGAGAAGCGATAGGCGGTCGACACCTGCGCCACGTTGGCAAGCAGATTGGCATGGCTGAGCGCCACCCCCTTGGCCGCGCCTTCGGTCCCCGAGGTGAACAGCACCGCGGCGGTGTCGTCAGGCCTGCGGCGCGGCGACAGCAGCGACAGGAAACCGGGAATCTTCGCCGCCAGAAAGCCCGTGGCCTTGTCGGCAAGGGTGATCTGCCGGCGCAGGTCCTCGAGGTTGACGATCTCCAGATCCTTGGCCAGCGCATCCACCGCCGGCTGCAACTGCGCCTGCTTGACGAAGGCCGACGAGGTGACGACCACGCGCACGCCGGCGGTGCGGCAGGCACTCGCCAGCGCCTTGCTGCCGGCCGTGAAGTTCAGCATTGCCGGCACGCGGCCGATCGACTGCAGGGCAAAGAAGGTGACGGCGAGGCCGATGACGTTGGGCAGCAGCACGCCCACCCGCTCGCCGGGCTTGGTGAAGGTCGCAAGCCGGCGTCCCAGCACGCAGGCCGCCAGCAGCAGCCGCCCGCGCGACATCGGTGTGAGGTCCTGATCCTCGAGACAGATCGCCGACGGATCCCGCCGCGTGACGTCGACCAGTGCGTCGATCACGGTCCGGCGCCAGAAGGCCGGATCTGGCGCCGCGGTGGCGGAGCGGTGATTTGCCGCGCCTTCCGGCTCGGCCGGCACGCTTCCGGACATCGTCATCCCGCGTCTCCTCGTCTGCGGAGCCATCAGCCGCCGCAGGCACTCCGAAATACCGCGTGGCCCGGGCCGGGCGCGCCGCGCCGCAGCCTCGTGGAGGAACGACCCGGCGTCAACCGTCCCCGGCCGTCCCTCCCCGGGTCACGCGCGGCGGGCACATCCCGGAGGTTACTATTTGTTCACCTGACCGGTCATGCCCGGTCGGGATATAGTTCCCGGAACGACAAGCGCCACCGGCACGAACCGGTGGCCGAAACCCAACCGGGAGGCAGGGTCTGTTGCTGACGGCGCCCTTCGACATGCTGCAACACGCCGCCCGGGCGCGCGAGGACGACGCACAGCGATGACCAGCGCCCGCGCCTCCCGCCACACCGGCTGGATCGGCCTGCTCGTTTCGGCCGCATCGCTGATCGCCGTCTGGTCGCTGGCCGCCTTCATCGCCGACAGCCGGCTGCTGCCCGCCCCCTGGACCGTGTTCGGCCTGATGACCGCCGAAATCGCGTCGGGCGAACTCCTGCACCATCTCGGCATCACCCTGGCCCGGGTGATCGCCGCCTTCTCTTCGGCCATGCTGATCGGCAGTGCCATCGGCATCGCCATGGGCCGCAGCCGGGCGGTCAATGCCGCGCTCGACGTGTGGCTGGTGGTGCTGCTCAACGTGCCGGCCCTCGTGATCATCATCCTCGCCTATGTCTGGTTCGGCCTCAACGAGGCGGCGGCGATCGGCGCTGTCGCGCTCAACAAGCTGCCGAACGTGATCGTCACGGTGCGCGAGGGCGCCCGCGCCCTCGACCCGGACCTCGACCAGATGGCAAAGGCCTTCCGGCTCTCCTGGAAGAAGCGCCTGTTCGACGTGGTCCTGCCGCAGCTGCAGCCCTATCTGGCCGCCGCCGCGCGCTCGGGCCTGTCGCTGGTGTGGAAGATCGTGCTGGTGGTGGAACTGCTCGGTCGCTCCAACGGCATCGGCTTCCAGCTCAACCTCTACTTCCAGCTGTTCGACGTCGGCAGCATCCTTGCCTATGCCCTCTCCTTCGTCCTCGTGATGCTCGCCATCGAGATCCTGATCCTCCAGCCCCTGGAAACCCGTGCAAACCGCTGGCGTGTCCACACCGCGTGAAATCCACATCGAGCGCAAGACGTTCCGGGGCGCCGACGGCACCCCGGTCGTTGCGGTCGAGGGCCTGCATCTGGTCCTGCCGCCCGGCAGCCTGACAGCACTGATCGGCCCGTCCGGCTGCGGCAAGACCACGACGCTGCGCATCGTTGCCGGCCTCGACACCGATTTCGAAGGGCGGATCGTCCTGCCGCCGGACCCGCGGATCGGCTTCGTCTTTCAGGAGCCGCGGCTGCTGCCCTGGCGCACGGTGGAGCAGAACGTCCGCCTCGTGCTGGACCGGCCGGACGACGCCGACCCGGGGCCGTTGCTCGAGAGCCTCGGCATCGCCGACATGCGCGGGCGGTTTCCGACCGAACTCTCGCTCGGTCTTGCCCGCCGGGTGTCGATCGCCCGCGCCCTCGTCATCCGTCCGGACCTGCTGCTGCTCGACGAACCCTCCGCCTCGCTGGACGAGGCCACCGCCGGCCGCCTGCGCGCGCTGATCCTGCAGGTCTGGTCGGACTATCGTCCGACGACGCTGCTGGTCACCCACAACATCCGCGAGGCCCTCACGCTGGCCGACCGGCTCGTGCTGCTGGCGCCGCGGCCCGGGCGAGTGGTCGGCGAGGTGATCCTTGATCGGCCGCAGCCGCAGCGGGACGACACCTGGATCGAAGCAACCCGTGCAGATCTCGTCCGGCGCTTTCCCGGGACGGTCGCCTGAGACCTCCGCAGCCATCCCCGACGCGGCACCGGCGACCCGGCTGATGCGGCCGCCTCGGAAACGAGCATCGCAAGACCCGAGGATCCTCCGGGCTTCTGCACTGTGCAGGTGCAGCATTCATCATTCAGAATTCGTTATTTTACTTATGCGATTTTAGTTCGAATCTTTGAGGTTCGGATCGCACCGGCAATGGATACGCTTCAGGTTCTCACCAATCCTCTCAAGGTCATGGTGGCCGACGACTCGGCAACCGTGCGCAAATTCACCGAGCTCGCCTTGCGAGAGTGTGATTCCATGGCCGAGATCACGCTGGTGGCCGATGGCCGCGAGGCCGTGCACCGGTTGACGCAGGACACCTTCGACATCGCCTTCCTCGACATCAACATGCCCCATATCACCGGCGTGGAGGTGATGGGCGCCCTGCATCTGCAGAAATCGTCGACCTTCGCGATCTCGATGTCGAACTCGCTGTCCGACCATTCCGAATCGCTGCTGAAGTCCTTCGGAGCCTACGACTTCCTGACCAAGCCCTTCGGCAAGGGCGACGTGCGGCAGATCCTCAACACCTACGGGGCCATCCGCAAGCCGCTCGACATCCTGATCGTCGACGACTCCGGCACGGTGCGGCGCATCGTCAGCAAGGTGCTGGCGCGCAGCATCTTCAATCTGCGCCTCGTGGAAGCGGAGGACGGTGCGGCGGCGCTGCGACAGATCAAGGACCGCCGGTTCGGCATCATCTTCGCCGACTTCAACATGCCCGGCATGACCGGCATCGAGCTTGCCGGCCGCATCGCCGCCGAGATCGCCGATGTCGACGTGATCCTGATGTCGACCGAGTTCACCGACACGCTGGAGCAGGCCGCCCAGCGCGTCGGCGCACGCGCCTTCCTGCGCAAGCCGTTCTTTCCCGAAGACGTGGATTCGATCCTCCACCACCTGTTCCGCCTGCGCCACCCCCGCTTCAGCAAGCAGGTGCGGATCTTCGCGACGACGTGAGAACGAAGGGCTCGCAAACGGGCAGGTGCGGAGGCAGGCGCAGCGCGGACACGTTTCACGCGGCGCCGAATGTCAGCCGCCAGTCTCCTCCGGACGGGGCTCCGGGTCGCGGCGCTCCAGCGGCAGATCTTCGAAGGCCCAGCCGTCGGTGCCTTCCGGATACCAGATCACCGACGTGTAGCCCCATGCGACGGCCCGGCGCGCGGCGTTCCAGCTCATCCAGCAGTCGGCAAGGCAGTAGATCACGATATCGCGGGCGCGATCGCCAGCGGTCAGCCTCGCGAGACTGTCGCGAAACCAGCCGTCCATCGACGCATTGAGGCGGCCGTAGCCGACGTCGGGCAGCCAGACGCTGCCGGGAATGTCGAAGCGCGGCTTCTGGCGATAGATCGTGCCCGGCGGCAGTTTCGGCTTCGGCGGCACCGGCAGCACGTCGATGAACACCGCCCTGCCCGCGTCGAACAGCGCCTTGGCGCCGGCCGTGTCGACGACCCGGGCGCCGGCAAGGGTCGCCGGCACCGGGGCACGGTAATTATCCAGCCGGTAGTCGGACGGCTCGGAGACCACGGGCTCGGCGGCAGCGGGCGCCTGTCCCCCGGCAAGAACCAACGCCAGCGCCAGCCCCCCGACGATGACGATCGCCGAGGTCGGTCGAAGCCGGACGGCGCGGCCGAAGGACGGGCGCATGGCGCTGCGATCAGTTGGTGATCGGCTGGTCGCGCTCGTCGAGCAGCGGAACACCATATTCGAGCAGGATCTTGTTGATCTCGGCCTGGTTGTCGCGGAGCAGGTTGTTGAGCTGCCGCTTCCAGTTCTGATCCTGCCGGCGCACGCCCATGGTGATGCGATAGGCCATGCGCGGCCCGAAGGTCTCCTTGACCAGCGGCACCACGGCCATCGGCTTGTCCTCGAGCCGGGCATAGTAGCCGGCCATCGGTCCCCACAGCACGGCGACGTCGATCACGCCGTCACGGAGGTCCTTCATCATCCGCTGGGCCGAGGAATCGATCCGGGTGTCGACCATCAGCTGGTAGGGAACCGCGCGGCCGATGAGGCCGTAGTGGGCCATGTTGTTGCCCGGCGGCGTGCCGGCCACGATGCCGATGCGCTTGGTCTTGAGGCGCGGATCGGCCAGCGTGTCGAGCCCGTCGAGGTCACCGCCCTTCGGATAGACCAGCGCATAGGCGTCCGATAATAAGCGTTCGTGTTCTGCACCAGCTCGTCGCCCTGGGCAAAGCCGATGATCACGTCGCAGCGATGCTCGCCGAGCGTCTTGCGCACGAAGCCGGTCGCCATCGGAAACCAGGTGTAGGACACCGTCTTGCCGAGCTTGGCCGCCATGAACTCGGCGATCTTGTTCTCGAAGCCTTCCCCGGCCTGATTGGAAAACGGCAGGTTGCGGGGATCGGAGCAGACGCGGAACACATCCGGATCGACGAGTTCGATCGCCTCGCCGAAGGTTTCGCCGGCCGCAGCGCCCGCACCGGCCGGAGCTGGCTGGGCAAGGGCCGGACCCACGCCGGACACCGCGAGCGCGGCGGTCAGGGCAATCGCACGAAACAGGTCGCGCATCGATACATCCTCCCGATCTTGTCTTTGCCCGGCATTCGGACCGGTCACCGCCTGTGCGGACCAACCGACGCGGACCCGCGTCGGGGGCTCAGGATCTGCCGGCTGTCACGAAGAGCGGTGTTGCGGGGTGGGCCGCCCTGCGGTGCCACCGTCTGCGACAGGGGCCGCCCGTGGCAGCTGTCGATCACGGCGCGACGCCGGCCCGTTCGAAACGGACCGGCGCGACTCTCGTTGTCAGAAACCGAGGCAGGAATAGGCGGCATCCTTGGCGGCCTTGTCGACCGGCGGACGCTTGGGCTCGCCGCGGCCGACGGCCCCGTCGCTGCGCGCACGCAGGTAGACGTAGATGTCGTCGATGTAGCACATGACGTTGAGGTCGGTACCCCAGGCCGGCATGACGCTGTTGGACGGATGCCAGACGTTCTGCTGCCCGCTCGACACGACCTCGGTGAACTTCGTGTAGTCGATGGTCTTGAGCGAACCCGTCAGATCCGGGGCGAAGGTGCTGCCGGCGCCGTCCGGGCCATGGCAGGGCATGCAGTTACCGGTGTAACGCTTGTAGCCCATGTAGGTCCGGTAATCGACGAGGCCGTCGTCACCGATCTTGTAGGTCGGATCACCCTCGGCGTCGCGCCACAGGGTTTCGTCCTTCTCGACAGCGGTACTGTCAGCTGCGGCGAAGCCCGTGCCGGCACACAGAATGATCGCCGCCGCCAGTGTCACTTTTCTCCAGAGCAT
>NZ_MCRJ01000085.1 GCF_001720135.1 Methylobrevis pamukkalensis | reverse complement strand
GTCGTGCCGGCCACGAGGTCGGCCACGTCGGTCTCCACCGCGTCCACCCGCGCATCAACCGCCGCGATGTCCGCCGCCAGGTCCCCCGGCACGACCAGCCCGGTGTCCACCCAGTCGGCCCCGTCCCACACGGAAATCCCGTTGTCGGGCGCATCCAGCCAGACGATGCCCAGCGTCCCGTCGGCCTGCGACGTGTCCGCGTCCCGCGCGCTGACGGTCTCGTAAAGCACGACGTTCTCGAACGCCGCCGCCAGCCCGAGCGTCGTCAGCGCCGCGACGATCTGCCCCCACAGCGCGATGATCGCGCTCTTCACCGGCTCGTGCTCGCCCGAGGTCGCATCCCCGGCGACCACATTCTCGCGGTAGACCGTCTTCGCCGTGTCGAGAATTCCCGCCATGTCAGCCCCTCGAAATGAAAACGGCCCGCCGAAGGCGAGCCGCTGGAAAGTCCGTGTGTCGTGTCAGGTCAGGCGCCGTAGAGCACTTCCACGTGGTAGGCGATCAGCTGCGCATTGGCGCTGCCGGAGGCGAGTTCCGCGGTGAAGACGAGGTCCTGCGCCGCCGACGTGTCCTTCGACCCCGTCGCGAAATCCACCGTGGTCGTGGCCGCGATCGCGTTGGTCGCCGCCGTCCGATAGCCCACCTGCGCCGACTGCGAATTCTGGTTGCGCCAGACCCGAAGGTCCGTCCACGTCCGCGTCGTCGAGACGACCGCGTCGGCCACCACGTCGCCGGCAAGGCCGCCGAGCCGGATGCGCAGGGTCTTGTCCGTGCCGCTGTTGGTGTACTGCCACAGCGACGTGATCCGCAGCGCCCCGTTCGGCCCCATCGCCCCGGCCGGAATGGCAACCGTGGCAAGCACGGTTTCCGCCGTCGTCCCGGTGTGCGGCGACGAGGGCAACGGCCCGGCCGACTTGCCGAGCGTGTGCCAGAAGCCCAGCGCCGCCGCCGCCGCCCGGGCGCTCGCCGCCCCCGTCCCGCCGCCCGCCACAGCCAGCGGGGTTGCCGCGAACTTTGCCCGGATCCACGTCATCAGCGCGGCCAGCGTCCAGCCGCGCGGTTGCTGCCCGGCGGTCTGCTGCAGCGGCAGCACATGCGCGTCGTCTTCCGCCGCGGCTGCCGTCAGGTCGAGATAATCGTAGGTCGCCATCAGATCCTCTCCACCGCGAACACGTCGCCGCCGCCACCCTCGACGTCGCCACCGGCGCCGAGCAGGTCGAAGCCCACGCCCACGGTCCAGGCCGCGCTTGCCGCGCTGTCCCGCCCGTAGGCGTCCGTCGAAATCCCGTGGTAATCCCACACCCCAGCGCCCGGGTTGTCGGCCACCGCGTGCGCCTGATTGGGCGCGGTGAACCGGTCCAGAACCGGCGTCTCCCCGGTGTCGAGCGCCGCGCCCGCCACCGTCCGCCACAGCCGCAGCCGCACCACCGCCGCATTCGGCGCCGTCATCGTCCCGGTCACGGTCTCCGTGCCCACGTCTTCGGCCAGATCCAGCACCGGCGCCGGCGGGGCGCTGCCCGCCACCGTCATCGTGCGGTAGATCGCCGTCGACCACGTTCCCCGCTTGCCGCCAGCGCGGTTGCGCGCCCGGAACCGCCAGATGGTGCCGGCGGCCAGCGCCGGGGTCCGCGCGCTGGTGTCGCCGGTCTCGCTGGTCAGAAGCCGCACCGGCCCGGTCGTCGCCGAGCCGGTCCACTGCACGTATTCGATCTCCTGCGTCAGGTCGTCGCTCGCCGGCAGGTCCCAGGTCGCCAGCCCGAAGGCCGTCACCAGCCCGCCGGCCACCGTCTCGTTCTGCACCGCCACGTCGAAGCCCGCCACGCTGGCCAGCCCGCTGTCGGCGTCGAAACTCACCACCACCGGCGGCGGTCCCTCCGCCTCCGGGCTCAGCGTGTAGCGGTCGGGGTTCACGAACCGCCAGGCGAAGGCCATCCGGTCGGCCCCCACCCACACCGGCGGCGCGTCGAGCTCCACCGGCTGGTCGAAGATCCGCCGCCGCGGGCTGTGCAGCAGGATGAACTTGCGTTCCATCAACTTCAGCTTGCGCCCGGTCACGATCGCCGTGCCGCGCCCGGCGTTCATCCGGTCGAATTCGATCTGGCTCAGAAGCCGCGCCTGCCGGTGCCGCTGCACCCAGGGCAGTTCGTATTTCTTCGCCCGGTCCGACAGCGCCACCGGGTCGGCCGCGTCCGGCCAGGCGGCGGCGTCCACGGTGGAAAAGCTGTGGTCGCGGCTGGTGAAGGTCGCGCGCAGGATCTCGGCGCCGTCCCGGTCGCGGTCGAAGCTCTCGCGCCTGAGCGCGATGATGTCGTCGTCATCGTCGCCGATGACCAGATCCGGCTCCTCCCAGTCGCCCGGCTTGACACCGATCGTCCCGTCCGGCCGCTGGTAGAGCCAGAGGTCGGCCGCGCGGAGGATGCCGCCCAGCACCTCCTTGCGCGGCAGATCGCCCAGATCGTAGCGCCCGCCGCAGCGCCAGCGCGCCTGCGAAAGCCCGTTCCAGCCCAGTTCCGGCCGGTCGTCCACGTCGGCCGAGGCCGCGAAATCTGGCAGATACATCCGCGAGATCGGGAAGTTGTAGCCCGACCAGTGGGTGAGATAATCGAGCGCCGCCAGCGTCGGCGAGGCGCTGTAGGCCCATGTCTCCGGGTCGGCCGGGTCGTGGCTTTCCTCGCGCGGGTCGTAGAGCGCCGCCCCCAGCATCCGCGCCCGCGGGCTCGGCAGGCCCTGCCGATAAACGTCCGTCGAGGCCTCGGCCGACACCGATTTTGCCAGCACCAGCATCGAGGCCAGCCCCGGCGTGGCAAACGTCGCATCCAGCACATCCGGAAACGCTTCCACCAGCGCCGGATAGGCGATGTCGTCGGCTGTGCCCCGCTGCAGCAGGATCCGCACCCGGCTGCCCGCGCCCTCCGGCGTCGGCACCGGCTCCGGCGCCTCGTAGCCGCCGCCGGTGATGAAGTCGATGATCTGCGCCCCGCCGAAGGACGAACTGCCCCCTTCCACGAAATGCGACGGCGCGGTCACGTAGCCGTCGGCGTTGAGCGCCACCACTTCGTCATGCAGTTTGATCGAGACGAATTCGGTGATCGGCCCCACCGAGAAGATCAGGCTCTGATAGGCAATCCCGTCGCGCGCCCGGTAGAAATTGAAGTCGCCGCCATACTCGCCCTCGCCGATCAGCCGGCGCAGCGGCGGCGTCGGCTGCCGCAGGTTGACCTTGCCATCCTCGGGCGTCGGCATCTTCGGCGTGCGCGAAAACAGCAGCTGCCCGGCCACCGACAGCGCGGCAAGGCCCAGCTGCCCGGCCGAAAGGCCCAGCGCCCCGGCCAGCGCGGTGAAGCCGGCGCCCACCGACGCCACGATCGCGCCCACGGCGGCAAAGACGGGAGGCATCAGATCACCTCCCAGCTTGTCAGCGCGTCCACCTCGGTGGCGCGATACCAGTCGACGCCATGCCAGCCGAACACGATCCAGTCCGTGCCGTCGCAGAGGCCCCCCACTGGTGAAACAGCCGCCCCGGCAGGCCGATCACGCCGACAGCGCCCACCCCCGGCAGGTCGTGCTCGTCGGTCGGGCAAAACCCCGCCCCGGCCATCAGCCGCGCCACCAGCCGGTCCAGCCCGCCCTCGCGACGCAGCAGCCGCGCGCAGGTCAGCGCCGAATCGTAGGTCCCCCGCACCGGCGCCGCGGCGTCGATCCCCGCCGCCTCGCGCGTCCAGTCGCCGAGCCGGATCGAACAGTCGGACACGCCCCAGCGCGCCGCGATCCGCCCCTGCCGCGCGGCGAAGTCCTGCACCCGGGCCCCGTCGATCATCGGTAGTCCGGAAAGTCGATCGTCGTGTCGAACAGCGTCGGCACCAGCGTCAGCCCGGTCGCCCCCGGCGCCACCTGATCCAGCCACTGCTGCGAAAGCCAGCCCTGCGGCGCGCTGGAGCGGATGCCGAATACGTCGCACACCTCCACCGTCAGCGTGTGCACCACCTCGCCCGTGGTCCCGTCCGGCTCGCTCTCGTCGTCGGAAAACTTGACGATCTCCCCGGTCAGCATCCGGTAGAGCTCGCCCAGCGGCGCCCCGTCCTCCCCGAAGTGGACGAAGTCCACATGCACCTCGGTGCTGAGAATCTCGCCCGCGTCGAAACTCTCCCAGGCCGACCCCGACAGGTCGTCGTCGACGCCGGACAGCGACAGCCGCAGCCGGTTCGACTGCCCGCTCGCCGCCGCCGCCAGCCCGCTCCAGTTGGTCAGAAGCGAGGCACCGCGGAAGATGTTCTCGCCCACCTTGAGCGGCCCGAACCCGTCCCAGAAGCGTTCCGTCCTCGAGGAAAACAGCAGCGTCACGCACACCGCCCGGCCGAGCGGCCGGCGGCGGAGGGCGTCGTCAAGCTCGGTCATCCCGCGTCGAACTCCTCGAAATCCACCGCCACCCCGGCCGCCCAGCGCCCGCCCTCGGGAAACACCGCCATGCCGTCGTCCTTCGCCAGCCGCATCGCGCAGCGCGGCCGGTCGAACTCCGCCGGCAGGCCGGAAAGATAATCGCCGCGCAGCCACGGCCAGATCGTGCAGTCGTAGGTCGCACCCGACACGAGGTCGGCCCGCACGATCCGGTGCAGCCGGTCGCCGATGTCGCCATCGGCCAGCGAGAAATGCGCCCCGCGCAGCCCGCTCACGTCCACCGATCCGGCGGTAAACGCCAGCCGCACGGTCAGGGCGTTGACCCCGGCCGAGGCCGCCAGTTCCGCGCCGATCACGCTGCCGGCAAACATCGACCCGTCCGAAAAGGTCGTCCCGTCCGAAAAGGTCGATCCCGGCACCGTGCGCCGCACCACCCCGCCCACCGTCGGCCAGGGCGCGTTCCAGAAGTCGAAGGCCGGCAGGCTGATTGCCCCGGCCTTGCCGCCGATCTCCACCTCGAGGCCGCGCCACGCCCGCAGCGACTGGTCGTGCTGCCCCTCCGGCAGCCCGGCCCGCTGCATCAGCGGCGAGACCAGCGTCCAGTCGCGAAAGCTCGCCCGCCAGAAGCCCCGGCCGGAGCGGATGATCTGGTCGGCCATCTTGCCCTGCGTCCGCCCGCCGGAGCGGTTGGCGAACACCGGCACGAAGCCGCCGGAGCGCGGCATCAGCGCGTCCGGCCAGTGCACGAGGCTGGTGATCAGGCTCATCGGCGATCCCAGCTTTCCGCGTCCATGATCGGGATGACGTTGGCCGCCGCGCGCTGCACGGCCTCCTCGGTGCCGCGCCGCGCCGCTTCCTCGGCCACCGCCGCCACGTCCTCGCGGCTCATGTAGCCGGAGAAGTCGAAGCGGATCGTGGAGTTGACATTCATGCCCCCGCCCCCGCCCCGCGCCGCCTCCGGCGACAGCGAGATCGGCGAGATCCGCCGCGGTGCCGAACTCGGCCCCAGGATCTCCGGCCCGCGCTCGCCGACCACGCCCCACTGGCCGGCACCCAGCATGCCGCCATCGGCAAAGAAGCCGCCGAACAGCCCGAAGATCGACGAGAACAACCCGCCCACGCCGGAAAACAGCCCGGTCAGCATCGAGCCGAGCCCCTTGACGAGGCCGGAGAACATGCCCGACAGCCCGTCGAACAGGCCCCCGAACATCCCCCCGCCCGCGCCGCCGCCACCGGCCACCGCGCCAAGGTCCATCGGCGCGCCGACGCCGCCGCCCGCACCGCCCGAAAACAGGTTGTCGAGCGCGTCTTCCAGCGGTTTCAGCGCATGATCCAGAATCCGGCTGGTCATGTCCTGGAAGATGCCGACCGCGAAATCCCGGAATTCTTCCGCTTCGACCTTGCCGTCGGCGAAGATCGACTTGAGCCCGCCGGTGATCGACGAGCCCATCCCGTCGAACACGCCCTTGGCCTTTTCCACGCCCTGCCCGACCCGGTCCCACACCCCGCCCAGCCGGTCGACCATCTCGTATTCGACCCCGTCCACGAGGTCGGGAATGTAGGAATGCCCGACCACCGCGTCATAGAGCCCGTAGAACTTGTCCTTGATCCAGTCGACCTTGGCCGACACCGAATCCCACACCGCCGAAAGCTTGGTCGTCAGCCACTCGGTCACGCCGGTGACCAGCCGGCCCATCGCCGCCACCGCCGCCGTGGCCAGATTCTCGAGGCCGCGCGCACCGCCTCCGGCCCCTGCGCCACCAGCCGCAGTCCTTCGACCAGCTTGCCGCCGGCCATCCCGACGATGCCGAAGGCGCCGCCAGCCCTTCGAAGCCGAGCTTCAGCAGTTCGAACGGCAGCGCCAGCAGCTGGCCGGCCACCACCCCGAAGGCGGTGCCGAGCGCCGACAGCAGCGGCTGCGCCGCCGTGATCCACTCGGTCAGCCCCGATCCGGTCAGGCCCAGCACCACGGCATTGACGGCCGCGTAGAACGCGCCCCACACCTCGACGCCGGCCATGATCACCGCGCCAAGGCCGGACAGCGCCGCCCCGAAGGCGGCAAACGCCCCGCTCGCCGCATCCAGCATCGGCGCCAGGTCGAACGCCCCGGCAAAGCCGTCCACCAGCGAGCCGAGCGCGGTCATCACCGTGTCGGCGATCGGCGAGACGGCGGAAGCAACCGCCGCGCCGACGCCCGACAGCGCGCCCATGATCGTCGTGCCCAGCCCGGAAAGGCTCTCCACCACCCCGCTCGCCGCCACCGCCTCGCCGAGGCCGGCCATCGCCGCCGACACCCCGGCCCACGCTCCGTCCAGGAGCGGCCCGAGATTGGTCACCACCCCGGCGATGTCGTCGAAGCCGACCCCGAAGGCCAGCGCGGCGGCAGCCACCGCCCCGGCCACCAGCGCCAGCGGCGACAGCAGCACCGTGCCGATCACCCCGCCGACACCCGCCAGCACCCCCATCAGCGCCGCCGCACCGGACGCCATCAGCCCGAAGCCGATCAGCGCCGGCCCGACCACAGCGGCAAGCCCGGCGACGATCGTGCCCCATTTCAGGATTTCCGGACTGGTCTCGATCAGCGACCGCACGAAGCCCGTTGCTGCCTTCACGGCTTCCGTCGCCCACTCCAGCAACCCGCTGTCGGCAATTGCGATCTGAAGCGACTCGAAGGCTCCGGACAGTTCCCGGAGGGCGCCGTTGTAGCCCTTCATCCGCGCCTCGGCCTGATCGACCGAAGACACGTCACCAATCGCGGCCTTGAGCTTGTTGATGCCTTCGGCCCCCTGTTCCCCCATCATCATAGCGGTGCGGATTGCGTCACTACCGAAAATGTCCTGCAAAGAGGATATTCGGGCCTCATCCGACAAGCCCTCGATGCCCGTTCGCAATTCTTCCGCAACTTCCGCCATTGACTTCATGTTGCCTTCGGCATCGAAGAACTGGAGACCGAGCTGCTTCATTGCCTGCGCAGCCGGCTTCGACGCCGGCGTGAGCCGCTGCAGGAAGGTCTTGAACGACGTCCCCGCATCGGACCCCGAGGAGAAGGCGGAAGATGTCCCCGCCAGAACCGCGTTCATATCCTCGAAGTCCACACCGACCTTGCCGGCGACGCCGCCCGCCTGGCCGATGGCCTGCCGATAGTCGTCGAACCCCATCTTGGAGGCGACAAGCGTTCCGGATATCTGATCGGCCACATCGCCAAGCCCGGATGCTTCTCGGCTGAACTGCGCCATCACATCGGTGATCGCGTCTGCCGCCGGCGCCAGATTGGCCCCGGTCGCCGACGCCAGCGCAACCGTGGCATCGGCAGCCCCATCCAAGACCTGTTCCGCGTTGAGCCCGTTCTTGATCAGCATCTCCAGCGCCTCGGCGCCCTCGCTCGCCGAAAACGCCGTCTCGGCCCCAAGCCGGATCGCCGCGTCCCGCATCGCGTCGAAGCCGGCGGCATCCAGCCCGCCCGCCGCGGCGTTCACCGAATTCATCGCCTCCTCGAAATCCCCGGCGGCATTGAGCGTCAACGCCCCCGCCGCCACGATCGGCGCCGTCACATAGCCCGACCACAAGGCCCCGGCCTGCTGGAACTGCCGCCCGATCTTCTCGGCCCCCTCCTGCACGCTCTTGAACGCGCCGCCGGTCATGTCCCGCGCCCAGATGTCGAACCACAGAGCCTGCATCGGTCAGCGCCCCTTTTTCTTCTCGTGCAGGATCTCGAGGTAGGCGACCCAGTGCACGAACTCGACGACGTCCATGTCGAGGATCTCGTCGATCCGCCGGCTCAGCAGATGGGCGATCCGGAACGCCGCAAACAGTTCCGGATCGCCCCTCAGTTTCCCGTGGTCTCTTCCTTGGCAACTTCGCTCATCTTCATGATCTTCGTGCCGATCCGCAGCACGATCGCCGGGTCGACGTCGTTCATCAGCACCTTGAGATCGTCGAGGTCGGTGAACATCCGCGGTGCGTCGGCACCTTCGCCCGTCCGGGCGAAACGGAACACCGCATCGGCGTTGACGCTGATATCCTTGTCGATCTGCTTCTTGACGAGCTCGCGGTGCTCCCGCATCGACGGCGCCCGGAACCAGATCCGCAGCGGCTTGTCCGGCTCGCCCCACTCCGGCACATCGATATAGCCCTGCCGCCGGCCATCAAACTCCGCCGCCGCCTTCATCAGAATTGCACTTGCCATCTTCGACCCTTTCGGAAGCACAAAAAAAGCCCGCGGATCACCCCGCAGGCCTGAAACCAGTCGATGCAGCACAGCCGTGCCACAGATTATCTTCTCCCCCACGGGGAGACGGTGGCCCGCAGGGCCGGATGAGGGGGCGCCCTCGGCAAGGCGCCCATGGGGACAAATACCCCAAGGCAGGGCTTACGCGCCGACAGTCGCTTCGGAGAGTTCGCCGTTGCCTTCCACGGTGATCGACAGCGACACCATGTCGTCCATGGGATCGCCGACGCTGCGCCCAGTAACGACGCACGATCCGGAAAGATACTTCGCGCCGGAGGCATCACCAGACGTATAGCCGCCGAAGGTCAGGGTTGACCCGATGGCAAAGGCCGTCTGTCCGGCGTCGGCCGTGTCATAGTGACAGTCGATCGTCCCGTTCCAGTCCTTGTAGGTGGCAATCCGCGTTTTCCAAGTGGAGCCCATGGCGTGGCTTTCGACCGTATCCGCCGAGGTTTCGATCTGGAAATTCGTTACCGACGCCACCGCCGTCGAACCCGACTTGACCTTGCCCTCATGTCCCGCATGTACCGCCATAACCGCTTCTCCTTCTCGTCAGGGCCTCAGCCCGCCGTCCCCGGCGTGTCGGCCCGTGTCACCATCCGCACCCGGTAGGTCAGCACCAGCGACCCCGCTGGCTCGTCGCCGGCCCCGTAGATCTCCGCCGTCGTCGCCACCAGGTGGCTCGCCAGCGCCAGACCGCCGAACTTCGGATCGGCGGCCATCGCCGTCTCGATCTCACCGGCAATGTCGTCCAGCACGTCCTCGAAATCCTGTCCTGCCGCGGTCGCCACCACGTCGAATTCGGGCATCCGCATCAGCCCGAACCCGCCGCCCGCGCCCTTGGTGTCCGGCGCGGCCGGCTCCTGCCGGAACCGCACCCGCAGGAACGGCATGCTTGAGGCCGGCATCGCCTTGCCCCGCCCCGCCGCCACCCGCGCCCCCGTCAACGGCAGCCCCGTCACCGCCGCCACGATCGCCGCCCGCACCTCGGCCCGCAGATGGCTCATTGGAATTCCTCGCGGCCCGCCATCGACAGCGATGTGGTCTCCAGAAGCGGGCCACCTTTGGTAAAAGACCCCGCGGCGTCGCCCTGCATCGACCTCCTGCCTTGGCCGGTCGAAGAACTCGACGCGGCCATGAAGGGTTTCGGTGATCAATTCACCCGCCAGATAGTCGACCATGTGCTTTCCATGTTCATCCATCTTGTAGCGCAAGACGAATTTTGCCTCGTCGTCGGCCGTGATGCAGTGATGCTGCTCGACGCCATCAAGAAAGATGCGCGGGCACACACCGGCATTCATCTTGGTCCAATACGGGATCAGCCCCGGATCATCGTCGAGGCAGGAATATCGCGTCATGTCGCCTTCTCCAGCACCAGCACCGTCATCCCCGTGCCGTCCGGCCGCACCTCGCGCACCACGAACGACCCGATCAGCACCGCATCCGCATCCCGCACCACCAGCCCGTCACCGTCGGTGATGCCCGCCGGCAGATCCGCCGTCCGGCAGGTGAACATCGGCGCGCCCGACACGAACCCGAGCCCGTCCACGTCATCGCTCGACGTGAACGCCCCCACATCCACCGCCGGCCGATCGAATATCCCCGCCACCGCCGGCCGCGCACTCCCCCCCGCCGGCGTCACCACGCCGTGATCTCCGAAGAAGGAGACCTCGAATTCATCGACGAGGCCCATCAGCTCGCGGAACATGCCCGTCCCTCCTGCAGGTCACCACGCGGAAACAGCCCGTCCGGGCAGCCCGCATCGAACAGATGCGTGCCCTCGTGCCGGATCGCCTGTTCGGGATCGAGCCAGATTTCGCCGCCACTGTCGGTCCAGCGCCGGCAGAAGGCGTAATCCTCGCCGAACCACGTGCCGCCGATCACACCCGGCCGGAACAGCTCGGGCACCACCGTCGTCTCGCCGGCCTCGTCATGGCGAAAGCGCACGATGTCGGGCGCCGCCGCCATTGACGCCACCACCTCACGGCGCAGCATCATGAAGCCGGTGCCGATCCGCTCGATCCGCACGAAGCCGGTGCGGGCATCGCGCAGGGTCGGGCCGGGTCGGGGGTGGAAGTTCCAGGTCAGCGGCTCGGTCCGCTTCGGCACGCCGCAGGCGGAAAAGCCGAAGCCGGCGGCCAGCAGCCGCACAACCGCCGAGGCCGGCCACTCCTGATCCGCGTCCACCAGCAGCGCATGGCTGAACCGCTCGGCGGCGAGGAACTTCGCCATCAGGAGGTTGCGGGCATGCGAGATGATCGCATCCCCGGCCACATGCACCAGGCCGCAGGGAACGCCGCGCGCCCGCATCTCTTCCTGTGTGTCCCACAGCGAAGTGACGTAGCCGCTCGACAGGCCCTTGTAGCAGGGCGTCAGGATCAGGAGGCCGCTGACCTCGGCGCTTTCGTAAGCCACGCCGCGCTCAGAACACGCCGTTGAGGCGAACGCGGACCGTCGTTCCGGTCGTCGTCTTCGCCGCCAGCGCGGCGCCGATCTTGGCGTTGCCGGTGGTCGCCTTGGTGACGAGGCTGGTGGTCGCGTCGAAGTAGAGCGCGTCACCGATCGCCATCGGCGCATTGGTCACCGTGTCGAGGTCGAACACGCCGCGCGTCACCAGCGCCACGTCGGCGCCGGAGGCCGCATCGGTCTGGGCCACGCCGAACAGCGTACCCACGGCCACCGGATCGCCGGAGGCAACAATGGCGGGCGCGGCGACGGTGATCACCTCGCCATCCTGAACATAGTTCTTCATCGGAAGTCTCCTTTTCGGCGGCGCGCCGCCATGTCCACGGGGCAGCCCGGGCGGCCCGGTCAGGTCCGCCCGGCTGGGTCAGAGTGCGAATGTCAGGCTGTGAGGATCAGACGCCGGCGTTCTTCAGGAGGCCGCGATAGTCCAGCGCCTTCACGCCGGCATCGATCCGGACCTTGAATTCGGTCCCGTCGATGGTCCAGCCTTCCTTCTGCTCGAGCATCGGCTCGGCAACGCCGTCGAGGTAGGTCACCTCGATCGTGTCGGCCACCATCGGGTCGGCCGCCATGTACCAAGCGGTCGCCGAGGCCGCGTCGAGACGGCCCTCGCTGATCACCATCGCCATGTCGCGCACCGAGTTCGGCAGCTTCGGGTTGGCCTGGCCGGAGGCGACATCGGTCTCCGACGAGATCACCACCTTCGACTTGCCCTCCAGCGCCAGCGGCACCAGCACATACTTCGGGCGGATGTTGAGCGCCGCCGCGTGGCCGTCCGGGTCGGTCTGCAGGCCCATCGCCGTGCGCGCCGCGTCGAAGGCCGCGGTCGAAGGGGCCGCCGCCGTCGGCAGGTTACCGTGGTCGGCGTGGAACAGCGCGGTGCCATCCGACATGGCCGGGTTGCTGGTCAGCACCGCATAGACCAGATTGCCGATCGTCCGGCGCGAGGCCCGGCCCATGGCCCGCGGGATCGACGACAGCACCGACAGGTCGTCGTTGATCACCGCCTGCCGGGTGATCGCGAACAGCTTGCCGTAGGTCGCGATCATCACCTCTTCGCCGCGGTCGCCCATCTTGCCGTAGGTGTATTCGGCGCCCTCTTCCACCTTCGACAGGCTGGGGAACAGGTTGACGCCGACCCGCGCCTGCTTCTTGAAGTCCGACGCCGAGCCGCGGGAGGTCCAGGCCTCGAAGGTCTCCGGAGATTCTTCCCAGCCCTTGAGCATCGATTTTGCGGCCACGTTCTGGAGAACGCTGGCAAAGTCCGACGTCGAGTGCATGCCGCCGGCCATACTCGGCACGAAGGCCGCGCCGACCATTTCCAGCCCGCTGCGAAACGGCGCCCGCAGGCCGCGCGCGTCGAGCGAGGCCCGCGCCAGCTCGCGCAGGCTCAGGCTGGAAAACTCGTTGCGCTCGCCGCCGTCCAGCCGCGCCTTCATCATCAGCGACCGTTCGGCGCCCGTGCGCCAGCGGTCCACCTCGTCGGCGGTCACGGTGATGTGGCTCCGCTCGGTCGTCGGCGCCGCGGAGGCCATGGCGTCGATCACCCGGCTGCGCGCCTGGTCCAGCGAGGTGTTGGCGTCGATCATCTCCGCAGCCAGCGTGGCCGGAAGCCGCGCCGTCATCACCATGCGGTTGATCTCGGCAATGCGTCCGCGCTCGGCGGTCGCCGCCTCGAGGCGGATCGCCGACGGATCGACAGCCGGGGCCGGGATCTGGGCCGGAATCTGGGCCGCGTTCTGGGCAGAGAGCTGCGCCGCCGCAACCGGCTGCGGCGGCAGGGGCGGCGTCGCCGCCGGAGTGGCAGTGGGGTCCATGGTCACTTCCTTTCGTCCCGCGGCCATCGCCGCAATACGCCAGGGCGAAGTCGCCGCGGGCGGTTCCGCACCCCGGATCACCGGGGGCGCATTCCTGAACACCGACCAGCAGAAGGCATAGGCCTGCACGGCCGCCCCCTCCGTCCGGTCGGCAAATCCGAGTTGCAGCGCCAGCGCGCCGTTCATCCACGTCTCGTCCGCCATCAGTGCGCGCACATCCGCGACCGGCCGTCCGCTGCGCCGGGCGTAGACCCCGGCATATTCGGCGGCCATCATGTCGAGCACGGCGGCGGCCTCGCGGTGCACCGAGGGCGGGCCGTAGACCACGGCCGCCGGCTCGTGGATCATCAGCGTTGCGCCCTCGGCCATCGTGATCGTGGTGCCGGCCATCAGCAGCAGCGAGGCGGCCGAGGCGGCCACGCCATCGACCGTCATGTGCACCGCGCCGCGGGTATAGGCCTTGAGGTTGTTGTAGATGGCGAGACCGTCGGTCGCGATGCCGCCGGGCGAGTTCACATGAACCTCGATGTCCCCGTCCGCACCGGCCAGCAGCGACACCACGTCTTCCGCCAGCACGCCCGCGCCGTCGAAATCGCGAAAGCCGATCGGCCCGTAGATGTTGATCCGTTCAGCCATTGGAGTCGGGTTCCTTGTTGTCCGGCGCCTCGGCTTCATCCGGAGCCGTGGCGGCATGTGCCGTGCCGGCCCGCGAAAGCCGCGATCCGTCAATGTCGAGCGTGAGGCCTGCGGACTTGTGCGCCGCCTTCAGCAGCTTCATGTCGCCCACCAGTTCGTCCATCAGCTTGGCCGGGTCGAAACCGCGCTCGCGCACCGTGCCGCTCCACGAGGCAAGACCGGAGCGGATCGCATCCCGGTCCGCCGCCGTCTCCTTGGCCGGGTCGATCATGATCCGCCGCGGCGGTGTCCAGTCGATCGCCACGCCCGTGACCGGCAGGCCCGCCAGCTGGGCCGCATCAAGGATCCACTGCGCGGCGGTTTCGAAGCCCTGCGGGATCAGCGTCGTCCACCGCGATTCGTCGATGCCCCGCTCCATCTCGATCCAGCCCATCCGGCCGGACGAGAAGTTCACGCCGCCGAGATTGCCGGTCAGCGCCTCGTAGGTCAGACCGACGCCGGCGGCGATCGCCCGCAGCGCCTCGGCGACGAACGCCGGATCGGTCACTTGCGGCGGCGAGCCGAACCGGATGTCCCGCCCGGCCGGCAGCGACACGATCATGCCCGGCTCGAAACTCTCCACCATCTGCCCGGCGTCGTCCGACACCGCGCCGGCCACGATCGTCGAAGGCCCGCCGCCGGGGCCGTCGGCGTCGACCATGAAGGCCGAGAAGCACGCGGCGATCTTCTGCCGCAGCAACTGCGCATCCTCGAAGTCATGCAGGTCCTGGAGCCGCATCATCACCGGCGCGAGCCAGGTGGTGCCGCGCACCTGCCCGGGGCGCTCGGCGCGGAACACATGCGCCACATAGGCTGCAGGCACCGCCCGCGACCGCAGCCGCAGTCCGGGACGGCGCGAGCCGGGGTGAACATCGAACAGGTGATAGGCCACCCGCCGGTGCGCCGCGTCGAACTCCACGCCCTGCACCGCGTAATGCCCGTCCGCCATCGGACCGTCGACCAGCGTGTCCAGATGATCCGCCTCGATCACCTTGATCTGCAGCGGGATCGCCAGCCCGGCGGAGCTCGGCACGGGAATGCGCCGGATCAGCACCTCGCCGTCCTGGATGAGGGCGCGGCAGATCATCCGCTGCAGCCCGTAGATGTCGTGCCGCCCGTCGCGTCGATCGCCACCGATTCCAGATGCGGCCGCAGCACCCGGTCAAGCCGGTCCCTGCTCGCCTTCGCCCCGCCGCGGAACGACGGCACGATCCCCGCGCCGACGATGTTCTGCGTCAGCACCGCTGGAATGCGTGCCGCCCACGGGTCGTTGCGCACCATGTCGCGCGCCACGTGCCGCAGCCGGTCGAGCGCCCCCATCTGCGCCGTCGTTGCATCGCCCCCGGGGGCGTACCAGCCGCTCGTCCTCCGCCCGCGCGAGGCGCCTTCATAGTGCGCGCGCGGCTGCGACATCCGCAGCAGCCCCTCGGTCACGAGCCGCGCATGGGCACGGCGCATCGCCGTCGCCGGCGACACGACGGCAATCAGGCGGTCGATCAGCCCCATGGTCAGGCGCCGCGCCGGAACGAAGCGTAGCGCGTCACGGGGGCGGAAGTGCCGGCCACCTCGGCGCGCATCTCGTTACGCAGCCGCAGCATCTCGTCCAGCGAATGGAAGTCCATCCGGCGCATGCCGGCCGACGTCTGGAACGTCACACTGCGCACGCCCTTGCCGATGGCGCTTTCGAGTTTGTCGAGGTCCGTCTGCGACCAGCTCATTTCAGAAACCCTTTCCGACGGCCAGCCAGCCACCGTCCATTGCCGTTCTTCGTGCTGTCCGCCTTCGGCGCCGTCGCCTCGTCCGCCGCCCGCTTCGCCGCCGCTGGCTTGGCCGTGCCGGTCTGGACCTGCCCGGTCTGAACCTGGAGCGGCGCGGGCGTCAGCAGATCCGCCGCCGCCATCTCTGCCGGCACGCCCCGCATCATCGCCAGCGTCGCCCACTGCTCGTCCGACATCCGGGTCAACCCCAGATATTCCGCCGCCGCCATCGCGTAGATGCGGCAGTCGAGCAGATGGTTTTCGCCACGCTCAAACCACTTCTTCACGGTGCGCCCGCGGTTCGTCTCTTCGGCGAGATACTCGGAGGTGATCTGCTTGAAGTAGGTCTCATCGAGGAACATGCCGAAGTGGCAATAGCCCGGCGGATTGACATCTGCGCCGCTCATGATTCCTGGCTTCTTCAACTGCGAATACCATTCGGCCTTGAGGCTCCATGTCCCCAACGGCCAGACCATCGCGCCATTTCTGATCCGTTGGCCCTTGAGGTTGATATCGACCTTCGACGGCGTTCCGACCGCTGGGGCTGACCACCCCAGGGAAGATCCCTTGATCGCCTTGATCGTCGCCCGCCCTCGTGTGAAGGCGTAGACCTGATGGGTACGGCCACCAGTTCCGTCACCGGAATCGATGAACGCCATGTCGATCGTGCGGTGGCCGCCGAACGCATCCGGAAATCGCTCGCCGAGAAGTTCATCAAGCTTCGTGAACGCACCCCGGTTCTGATCCGTCGTGTCGCCCTCCAGCCACCGCTTGGAGACGCACCACGACTGCCGATCCCGCCCGTAAGCCACAACTTCGGCCCAGATGCCGGCGTGCTGCACGTCGCAGCCGGCCACCAGTAGCAGCCCGGCCGCCGGGATCCGATTTTCCGGATAGTCCTCGCGCCGCTCCATCAGCCGCACGTGGTCTGGCGCGTCGCCCCGGAACTGGTAGGGCAGCCCCAGATTGAGGTTGGCGTAATCCTTCAGACCGGTCTCGCCGCGGCGCTCGGCGGCGATGTAGTCGCGCGCCATGTCGCCGTAACTCATCATCAGGCTGACAAAGCCGTCGATGTGAAAGCCGGGATGCCGGTCCGGCCCGCTTTCCGTGGCCCGCCAGAACCCCGCCCGCACCGCCAGAACCCGCTCCGGCTCACGCATCGGATAGCCGCAGCAGGCGGTTTCCATGTAGCTCTCGTCCGGCGTGTCCCGGTCGATCCGGAACGCTTCGAACGTCTGCACGAAGGCATCGCCGCACTGCGGGCACGGCACATGCCAGAACCGCTGATCCGACCGCCGGAAACTTCGGTCGATCCGGCAATGCCCCTCCGCTTCGCCGAGGTCGTCGCCTGTGTCGACCTCCGGCGTCGACACCTCGAGGATCTTGTAGGACCGCAGCCGCCGGAAGGCCGTGAACCGCCCGAAGAACAGCGTCTCCGGATCGCCCCGCCCGGGGATGTTGGTCCACTTCGACAGCTCGTCCTTGACGCCCTTCTTCACCGTCTTGCCGGAGAGGTCCATCACCGCATTGGCGTTGGCGAGCGCCAGATAGCCGCCCGGAAACTTCTTCTCGTAGGTCGTCGAGCCCGTGCCGCTGCGGCTGGTCTGCGGCACGAACACCTCGCGCCGGATCTTTTTCTGCCAGGCGTCGATCGCCGGCTGCAGCTTCTGGCCGTTGACGTCGCGCAGCCAATCGATGCCCGGCCCCGCGTAGAGCATGTTCGCCGGCTCGCGTTCGGCGACATAGAGACACCAGCCGATCGCCAGCACCGAGGCGCCGGTCTGCTGGCTCTTGCGCACCGTGACGAGGTTTGCCGGATGATCGTCGCCGAGACAGTCGGCAATCTCGGCCAGATACGGCGCGCCCTCGGCCGACCAGAGTTCGCCGGCCTGCGGCCCGTCCACCAGCACCAGGTTCTTTTCCAGCCACTGCGACAGCGGCAGCGGCGGCACCGGCCGGATGCCGGCCGCCAGCGTGCCGGCAATCAGCCGCAGGGCATTGGCAAAGCCGCGGACCGGGGCATTCATGACCCGACGTCCGCCCCCTCGATGTCGTTGATCTCGTCCGATTCGGGCGCCGCTTCGAACACGGACTGAAGCGCCGTGGCCACGTCGGCCCGCATCCGGCTCGCGATCTTTTTCAGCATGACCCGAAGCCCGTGCACGCCCTCGCGCGCCGTCGCCGCCGCAAGATCGTCCGCCGAGTTCGGCAGCCGGTCGATCAGCGCGGCGATCACCCCGAATGCCTCTTCCGTGCCGGCCCGCACCTGCGCCGTCGGCGTCAGCAGCCCCTTGCGCAGCGCAAGGTCGATCTTTTTGTTCTCCGCGTCGATCCAGGCGCGCACCCGCAGCGCCTCGTCATAGCTTTCCGCTGCCGGACGCTGCGGCTCCCGCTCCTGCACCTGCCGCTTCGACGGGTCGCCATAGCGCCCGCGCAACTGGTCATAGTGGGCGATGTTCACCGCCCGGATCTTGCCGTTGGGGCCCCGCTCCACCTCGAGCCCGTGCTTCTCCACCAGCCGGCCAACCATCTTCGACACGTTCGGCTGCGACCCGTCCTGTCCCCGAGCCACGATCTGGGCGATCGTCCACATCACCGCCCGCGGCGGCTCGGACATAACCCCATCACCCGAAGCCATACCCGACATAACCCTGTTTTCCCTCCAGCCTCACTGACAAACAATCGGGGCGCGAATTACCCGCTGGCGATGGGGGGCCGGGAAGGACCCAAAAGGTTCAAGCCGGGTCGGGTCGAAGATCGCGGTTTTAACGAGCATGATGTAATCGGCATCACGTGCCACTACCGCGACGCACCATTGACGCGGGTCACGGCCTCGCCGAGGCGGCGGCCGAAGGTGGCGCGGGCGGTGCGTTCGGCGTCACCGTAGAAGTCGAAGCGCGGGGTGAAGGCGGTGCGGGTCACCGAGGTGAGCACCACACCCAGCGAGCGTCCGCGCCGCATCATGATGTTGACCTCGCCGCTGCCCTTGCTGCGCAGCACGAAGTAGGTGGCCGGGGCCTGCCGCTTTCGCTTGCCTGCCGGCTTGAGCGGACGCGACGTGGCGCTAGCCACACGCCCAGTGCCTGTCAGGTCGGACATGATGCGCCGCAGCTGAGCCGCGCTGATGTTGCCGTAGCTGTTGATCGTCGCCGCAGAGCCGGGCACGAAGTAGGTGGACGTGGTTGGCAGGCCAAGCCTGGCCGCCAGCGCAATCTCGAAGGCCTTCGGCGGACGCAGACCGCCCGCCTCCTGCGTCTCCAGCCAGTGGCGTGGCCCGGTCGACCCGGCCGCGTCCTTCTGCTTCACGCGGGCCATCAGCTTCTGTTTCGACGCCCTGTCGAAGCGGAAGGCGTTCAGCGTGAACGGCGTCGGACGGTCGAAGTCCGACCGCATCTCCGCCGGCAGCGCCTTGACCACGTCGGCCGCCGTGGCGTTCACGGCCAGCATCTCGGCGTAGATCATCTGGCTGTGGGTGCGGGTCAGGTCGCGGGTGAACTCGCGAAGGTTCGTGCGCACGCTGATCTGCATCCGCGCGCCCTCCCGTTCCTCGCCATCCGCGCACAACGAAAAACCGGCCGGTAGTTGCCTCCGGCCGGCTGAACGCTGGTCACACCTGTGAATGCTCTAGGTGTCTGTCAAATCCAAGATCGATGCAAGCGGTTTTTTCGGTTCGTCATCCGCTTTTGGTTTGCGGCTCACTCGGCAGCGAGCGGCAGGGACGCGGCAAGCGGCGCGGGCGGGGCAGCCCAGGGCTCGTGCGGCGCGCGCGGGCCGGTCAGGCGGTGATCGACCATCCGGCCCGACAGGTCGTCCCGCAGCCGGACCAGCGCGCCGCGCCACATCGACCAGGTGGCGCGCGTGGCCTCGACGATCTCCAGAGACGGATAGACGTCCAGAACGCACCAGGCCGCCACCACCTTGCCGGCTGGGCTGAATTCCTGCTCGACGACGATCTTGCCGTTGCGGGCGTGACGGCGCGGGGTGATCTCCGGCCAGATATCCCAGTCCGGCCGGTCGCGCATCCGGCCGTAGCCCATGACCACGATCCGCTCGTCGAAGGTGAGGCCCGGCCCGACCAGCGCCTCGTAACAGGCCAGCGCATCGGGATGACAACGCGCGCCGAGGGCACGGACATGGGCGCCCTGCCGATCGACGATGGCGCCCAGCGCCAGCGTGTCGCAGACGATGGCCGCGGAACTGACCGTCGGCACCCCCGGCCCGCTGCGCAGCATCGCCGCCACCTTGTCGGCAGCCTGATCGTTCAGCGTCCAGGCGACGAGGTCCTCGATGTCGATGTCGATCATGCCCATCGCCGCTTCCTTTCGCCCGAATTCGGGCTCGTGAGG
>NZ_MCRJ01000084.1 GCF_001720135.1 Methylobrevis pamukkalensis | reverse complement strand
TGGCCGGCGACGTGACGGGCTCGGCGACGTTCGACGGGTCGGCGGCGATCACGATCACGGCGAGCGTTGCCGACGACAGCCATGCCCATGTGATCGCCAATGTCGACGGGTTGCAGGACGCGCTCGATGCCAAGGCGGACGCGGCTGATTTCGATCCGATCGAGATCCTGGCCACGGACATGATCGGCCGGGCGGCGCATCGGCCGGGGGATGCGCCCTCGCTGTGGTCGACCGCGCACACGGGCGCGGCGCGGGACCGGGCGGCGCTGGAAATCGGCGAGGTGGTGGTGAGCAGCCCGCTCGGGTCTGCGCTGCGGATCGACGGCGCGGACATTCCCGACGATGTCGGCTACGTCGACATCGCGCCGCGGATCGATTTTGCGGTGGAGGACGGGCGGACCTACCGCGTGCGCGGGCGGCTGGCGCGCGGCATCGACCCGGCCGATCCGGAGGGCCACGGCGTCGAGATCTGGATCCAGACGCTCAACCGCGCAAAGGCGAATCTCTCCACCGTGCAGCTTGGCGAGACGCTGTCGCCGGTGGTGACCAATCAGGTGGTGACCTTCGATTTCCTGATCGGCAAGGCCGGCGCCCTGGGCGAGCTCGATTACACGATCCCGACGACGGCGCGCTACGTGGTGCCGTTCTTCCGGATCTACGGCGACGCGCAGGCGACCGACCTTGGCGACCTGCTGATCTACGACGCGCAGCTGGTTCAGACCGAGGAGGATGTCGCCGACCTGCAGGAGGCGGTTGCGGACATCGTCAGCGGGGCAACCCCGGTGGCGGCGGCCGGCCGCTGGGCGGAAGCGATGACGCTGACCGTCACCGGCGGCGTGACCGGGGTGGTGAGCTTCGACGGGGCCGAGGCTGTGACGCTGGCGACGACGGTCGATCCCGAGGAGCATGTGCACGAGATCGGGCAGGTGGACGGGCTGACCGCGATCCTCGAGGCGAAGGCCTCGGCGGCGGGCCTTGCCGACGTGGTCGACAAGCTCGGCCTGACCGACGTGCTGGGCGGGATCTTCGACCGGCTGCAGCGGGCGGAGCGGTTTGCAGCGGAGATCGAGGACCGGATCTTCCGGGACACCAGCGTGCCCTGGGCGATCTTCGGGCCAGACGGGCGGGCGGCGATCCTCGTCGGCACCGACGGGCTTCCCGGCTTCGGGGAAATCAACATCCTGCAGGGCGAGGACTACGGCTACACGGACGATGGGCGTGCCGTGCTGCAGCCGGCGATCGCCGATGCGGATGGCCGGCTGATCTTCGGCATCACGCTTGCCGGACGGATCCTGATGCAGCGCGACGGCGAACTTGTCGGCGAGGACGTCGCTGCGGCCGGCGGCTACGTTGGCGGCATCGCGGATACGGATGGCCGGCTGCTGCTCGGCGTTCGCCCGGATGGGCGGGTCGGGTTCACGCGCGACATCGAACTCTCCGGGGAAGACGTGGTCGCCGAAGGTGGCTATGTCGGCGGCATTGCCGATGCGGCCGGTCGTCTGATGATCCGCTTTCGTCCGGACGGCACGGTCGGCATGACGTTCGACGAGGCGACGGCTGCTGTCATCGGCACCGGCGGCTTCCTGACGCCCGACGACATCCTCGGCGAAAGCCGCGAGATCCTTGGCCCGGCGGTGATCAATCCGATCGGCACCCGGCGGTGGATGGCCTACGAGACGATCGATGGGGACACTCGTCTTCACGACTACCTGCAGCGCGCGGATATCTCGTCGACGGCGATCATCTCCTCGACGGTCGGGCCGATCGCGGGCGTGCTGGCGATCGGGCAGAGCACCGCCCACGGCGGCGGCCTGTCGGCCCTCGACGAAGAAGACATGGTCCACACGGCCATCAACCCGCGCCCCTACGACGTGCTGTCGCTGATCAACACGGCGCGGCCCGACGACACGATCCGGCTGCCGGGCGGCGTTTCGGTCTCGGCCTCGACGCTGACCGACCTGGAGCCGGCGACCGAGGTGGCGGCCTCCGGGCACGGCGAGACCGGGATGGTCGCCTACGGGGTGTATCGACTGTCGCTCAACCCGGATTTCGGCGTCGGCCGCGAGACGATCATCGTCGGCACGGCGGCCAAATCCGGCGCGATGGTTTCGGAACTCGACGCGGGCACCGCACCTTTCAACAACGCGGTCGCTTTTGTCAGCGCGGCGCGGCGGATTGCCCTTGAGGGCTTCGCGCGCGAATTCACGCTGAACTCTTTCGTCTGCGTTCACGGCGAGGCGCCACGCCATGCGGGGCAGGCAGCCGCCTCCTACGTATCGGAAGTGACGGCATGGTTCTCGGACCTGCGGGCGGCGGTCATGGCCGAGTTGCGGGACGATCATCCGGTGATCCCGATCCTGATGTCGCAGCTGTCGGCGGCCTCCGACGGGGTCTACTCCGACATTCCGCTGGCGCAGGAGACGTTGGTCGAGACCTTGGACGACGTCTACTTCTCGCACCCGAACTACTTCAGCGAGCACGTGCCGGGCGACGCGGTCCATGATCTTCCGATCTGGTACGCGATCAAGAAAGAGCTTTTCGCGCGGGCGCTGCTGGTGATCACCACCGGCGGCAACTGGGCGGACCTGCACGTGCCGGCCGGCGGCGTCAGCGTCGTCGGCTCGGTCATCACCCTTGAATACACCGGCGGCGACGAGGTGATCGGCGATCTGGTGGCGACCACCGACGTGCCGGCCGCGACCGACTACGGCTACGAGTTCGTCACCGCCGGCGCGACGACGATCTCCTCCGTCGTCGTGGGCGGCCCCGCCCGCACCGTGACCGTGACGCTCTCCGCCCCGCCGGTCACCGGCGACAAGCTGCGCTACGCCCTTTCCGGCCCCGGCGCGGTGGACCGGGCGGGCGCCTGGGGGCAGATCGCCGACAGCCACCCCGGCTTGTCGATCGCGGATCCGACCTGGCGGATGCGCAACTACGCCCGTTCGCAGGAATGGACCTTCTGATCGGCACG
The DNA here is from genome assembly GCF_001720135.1 of Methylobrevis pamukkalensis. Lineage (GTDB taxonomy): Bacteria > Pseudomonadota > Alphaproteobacteria > Rhizobiales > Pleomorphomonadaceae > Methylobrevis > Methylobrevis pamukkalensis. The sequence goes on along the minus strand of NZ_MCRJ01000084.1, from coordinate 16,741 downwards.
GCGCCGGTCTCAACCCGCTGACAACAAAGGACGACGATCATGGGTTTCGGATGGAAACTGCCGGGCGTGAGCACCGGCAACACCTCGCTGCCGCTGCTGGTGGACTACCGGGCGGAACTGCTGGCAATCGCCTCGCTGGTGGCCTGGCACGAGCCGCGCACCCGCGTGACGCTGGTGGACGGCAGCAACCGCGTGACGCGGATCAACAACCTCGTCGACAGCACCGACGCGGAATGGTGGAAGCCACAGACCGAGGGCACCGCGCTGACGCCGCTGGTGGTGGCCAACGCGCTGAACAGCCAGCCGGTGATCCGCTTTGCCGACAGCCGGCTTGACGCACTGGACTACAACGGCACGATCCCGACCGGGTCCACGGCGAAGCAGACGCGGGCGATCCTCGTCAATGCCGCGGTGACCGGCGTCAACCAGGGCCTGCTCGCCTCTTCCACGGCGACCGGGCGCTCGCAGCTCTACCTCAACACCGACGGCAAGGCGGTGTCGGCGATCGACGGGCCGACCACGGCCGTGTCCGCCGAGACGGTGACCGGCGGCTGGGCGCTGGTGCTTTTCGAGCACGATGCGGTGGCCAACACAGTGTCGGTGCGCGTCAACGACGGCACGGTCGTCAGCACCAGCAGCACCGCCGACGTGACCAACAACGAGATGTTCATGGGTGCGACCAACGCCAACGGCGGCTCGCCGCTCGATGGTGACGTGGCGGCCGTGTGGCTGTTCGACGACGCGGTGATTTCCAATGCCGACGTGATCGACCTGCTGCTGGCCTACTGCGACGCGAAGTTCGGGCTGTCGCTCGCGGCCTGACGACACCCGGCCACCGACCCGCACGTGACCGCCCTTGAGGCGGTTTTTTCTTGCCCGGAGATCACCTCATGAAAGTCTCGGATCGCGGCCTTGCGGAAATCGCGGGGCACGAAGGCATTGTGCTGTCGCCCTATCTGGACAGCGTTGGCGTTTGGACTTGGGGCGTTGGCCACACAGCTGGGGCTGGTGCTCCTGACCCTGCAACGATGGCAAGGGGCGTGGAAACGTCGGTGCAAGCGGTTATGCGGCAGTTTCGCGCGGACATCGGTCGCTTCGAGGCCCGCGTCAACGAGGCGATCAAGGCGCCTTTGCAGCAGCACGAGTTTGACGCGCTGGTGTCTTTCGACTTCAACACGGGCGGCATCTTCAAGGCCAAGTTGACCAGCCAACTCAACGCTGGCGACCGTGTCGGCGCCGCCGCTTCCTTCATGGGGTGGCTCAAGCCGCCGGAGATCAAGGGCCGGCGCACTGCCGAGCGCGATCTGTTCCGTAGCGGCCTTTATGCGAACAAGGGCACGGCATCGGTCTACCCCGCCGATGCGCAAGGCCGCGTGCTTTGGTCAAAGGGCCGGCGCGTCAATGTGCTGGACATGATCGCCGCCGTACCAGAAGCGACCCCGGCTCCCATCCCGCCGCCGCCGGATATCGAGCCAGCCGCGCCGGAGCCTGTCCGTGAGCCCCCGGCAAATCCGAGCACGTTCGCCAACCTGATCGCGGCGTTCTTCGCCTTCTTCCGCCGTTGACGCGGACGAAACCCAGCCGGGCCTTCCGGCGCATCCTCGAAAGGAAAATCCATGGCCGCACGCGGTCTACTTCGTACCGCCGAGGGTGGGCGGCTGCTGTTCTGGTGCCCTGGCTGCACTTGCGCTCACGGCGTCGGTGTCGGCGAGGGTTCCGGCCCCCGTTGGGGGTTCAACGGCGACTATGACGCCCCGACGTTTTCGCCGTCAATCCTCGTGACCTACAACGGCGCGGATGCGGGAAAGGACGGGGCACCGCAAGCGGTCTGCCATTCCTTCGTGCGATCCGGGCAGATCGAATTCCTCAATGACTGCAGCCATGACCTCGCGGGGCAGACCGTGCGCCTGAAGCCTTTCGGCGAAGGCTGAGCGTGGCCGGGATCACGGCCTCGGAACAACATCAACGACTTGAGAACGGAGACACCCCGATGAAGCGGAAAGAGATCATCGATCAGGCGATCACCGGCGGGCTGATCGCCGCGGCCAAGAGCACGACCACGGCGCTCGACCGCGAGGATGTGGCGGCGGTGGCGGCCAAGCTGCAGGAGGTGGCCGGCCCGGCGATCGACCACGCGACCAATGCCGAGGCCTGGTGGCGCAGCCGGGTGACGATCGGCTCGATCGCCGGGATCCTCTCCGGCGGGCTCGGGCTGTGGGGGCTGGTCGCGGCGGGCGTGACCGACCCGGAGGCGCTCGCCACGCCGATCGCCGGCATCTTCGGCGGCGCGTTCGCGCTGTGGGGCCGCTGGGCCGCACGCCGGCCGCTGGGGCAGTGACCCCGCCCGGCGCCCCCGCGCCGGCCTGACGAGACCGAGGCCCGGCGGCCCCTGCCGCCGATCCGCTGCATGACAGCCGGGATGCCGGCGACCAGCGAGGACACGCGCGTGAGCGACGACGGAAATCATGCGATGCAAAAACCCACGTGGAGATTTGAATACAATCTCAACACCTTGATTCTGATCGGCGGCGTCATGCTCGGCCTTGTCGGATGGGGCGTGATGCTCCAGGAGGTGCGCGGCAGTCTCGCGGTGCACGACGAGGCCATCGCCGAGCTGCGCAGCGACGTGGCCGAGCTGGTGGCAACCGACCGGCTGGCCGAGCCGCAGGTGGCGGACCTGCGCTGGCGGGTGACCGCCCTCGAGGCGGCGGCCAAGTCCGTGAGCGAGGCGCAGCGCGAGCTGGCCAAGGCACAGCAGGATATGGAGCGCACCATCGGCGCGCTCGCGTCCGATGTGAGGGTCACCCGGGAGGTGGTCCAGCGGATCGACCGGCAGCTGGGCGACGAGCCGGCGCGGGGCAAGCGGTGAAGCGCGAGCCGGCCGCGCGGCGCAAGCTCGGCGACGCCGCGCGCTCACCTGCGACGGCGGCGTCGTGCGCCTGACGATCGACCCCGGCCGGGTGGTGCTGACGACGGACGGCGGGATCGACTTGGAGCTCAGGCCCGGGGAGGCGCTAACCGTGGTGGAGGTGGCGGGGATACTGGCACGGGGGAGGGTGCTGGCGGGGTGATCAGACGGGCTCGAAAGCTCCGGCGGGACAATCGGCGCGAAGTTCGGGTGCGAGGGTTGCAGGCTGCCGGTGCGCGAAGGTCGGCGGGATGATGCCCGCGTAGTCCTCAGGGTCCATCTCGGCGCGGATCGCTGCCATGTAGATGCCGGCGGCTTCGTCCGGCGTGGTGGCATATCCGACAATGCGGGCGTCGCGTGTGGCGTCGTTGAGGACCGGGTAGCTGGTCATTGTTGTGTCTCCCTTGGTTCATTGTGGCCCCGGTGCAGCGATGCGCCGGGGCTTTCTGCGTTTAAAGGGGGGGGTGATCAGGTCGCCCCGATCCACACCGCCTGCTTTGCAAGATGATGCTCGCTGGCGGGCTCGATCCTGATCAGGCCGGCTTTCTCAAGGGCGTGCGCGGCGCTGTTCGGCGCCGAGGCATTCGGGTCCCCCGACACCTCGATGCAGAGATCGCGCAGGAGCATCGGACGCCCACGCTCCGCAAGCAATGCGGCGACAAGATAATAGGCAGATCCGCCGCGCGGGGTCACGGCCGCCACCTGCCGCACCACTTGCACCGGCGTCTGACCGCCAGCCCCGGCGGCTCTGGCTGCGGCCTCGATTCCATCTCTCAGCTTTCCGGCTGTCTCGGCGTGCAGTGTGGCTTCGCCCGCAGCGATGCGCTGGATGGTGCGGCGATCCAGCCCGGAAAGGCGGTGAATGGCCTCGTCGCCGAGCATGTCCCGGAGCGCGGTCAGTCTTTCGGCGGCTGTCATCACCATGCCTCGTCGCTGATGTGGGTGTCCCGGCTCTCGTGGCCGTCCGGCAAGGGGCCGATGACCGTGATCGTCCAGCCTTTCGGCAGGGCGCTGTCGCGGCACAAAGCGGCACTGGCCGATGCATGTGCATCAATGATTCTTTGCTGCGCGTCGGATTCGTACTGGTCTCGGGATTTGAGCGGCATCGTCCGCGTGCCATGGGGTATGCTTTTCCCGAGGCGCAGGCGCTCGGCTGCCTGATCGTCGTGACCATAGGCATCGTATTGCATCATGAGGTCGACCAGGCGTCTGACCTGATCGGGTGATGGTGTGGACGTTTCGGCGGCCACGGCCTGCATTTGGCGGCGCAGACGCAGGATCTGCATTGCCTTGCCGAGCAGGTGCCCGCGCGCTGCGGTGGCAAGATCCGGCTCATCCTTGCCCCTGCGGGCCGACGAAAGGGCGGCCCGCCAGTCTTCATCCGGGATGTCGATCGAAAGAGAGGTGTTTGAAAGTCGCATGATGTCCTCCTCAGAAACCGGCGACGACGGCGCGGATCTTGTCGGTGGTGCTGTTGGCGACGTGGAAGGCCTTGGTGAAAGAATTGCAGTAGAAAGTGCCGTTGTACTTGTCGGTTTTTGCCAGAACGGCACCGGTATTCAGATCCACCCAGCACTGACCGCCGGAGCCGCCATAACGCTTGCCATCAATGTCGGTACGGATGACTTCGACGTAGATGCGCTCTTTGCCGGGGACAGAGGCCCAGACCCTGGCGCTCTCGACTTCCGGCATGGCGGCGATCGCGGCGGCAATCTGCGTGGCATTTTCGATGAGGGTGGTCATTTCGGCTTCTCCAGCTCCGGGGCGGCTGTCCGCTCCCTTGTGAGGATTTTATAGCACGGCTATCCCCCGCGTGCAAGGGGAAAGAATGCCGAGATCGAGCCTTAGGGAGCGACCTGAGACCAGACGATCCGCACGGCGATCAGCAGCCATGCGGCGACGATCGCCCACGTCCACCAGCGCGGCGGGTCATCGGATGGATCGCGGTCGCGGCCGTGCATGGCATGCCCTCAATTACGGGGTTTCTGGCCGGGTTTCTGGCCGCATGCGGCGTCGAAATACGCTAACATATTGAAATCATGGTGCTGTGAGAGAGGATTGAACTCTCGACCTCTCCCTTACCAAGGGAGTGCTCTACCACTGAGCTACCACAGCAAGCCGTGTGACGGCGGGTCCGGAACGGTGCGGCTGGGGGCCGGCGACGGACGGCGATCTACTGCCACAGACCGCGGCGGGGCGCAAGCTGGATGCGCGGAAAATTCGCGCGCCCACGGTAGGGGCGGCGAAAGGGCCGGCGCGGCGGGCTGTGGGTGGTTGCACGCAGGGCGGGGAACCAGCGACGCCTTGCGGTGAAACTTCTTGCGTGGCTGCGGCAAAAGCGGCATTCCATCGGGCGTGTTGGTGAACGGGCGGTTGCCGTGGGCCTGCCGCGCCGCGCGTGCCGGGTGGCGCTTGAAGGAGCGGACGGATGGCCGGAGAGCGGGATCACGGCGGGTCGACACGGGACGATCGGCTGGCCGCGGCGCTCCGGGCCAATCTGCGCCGCCGCAAGGGCCAGGTCGACAGCCGTCGCGCCGGCCGCGGCGACCGGCGCGAGGGCATCGCACTGGCCGGGGACGAGGCGCCGTCTGGCGATTCGCCCGGTTCTGGCGCGGAAGGTGCCCGTGCTGACGAGGCCAGTGCTGACGATGCCTGCGCCGAACGGACACGCGCCGAAGGTGCCGGCGCTGAAGGTGCCGCCGCCTTCGGTCTCGACGCGGGCGGCGCCACGGACGACAGTGCCGATGCGGCCGGGTCGGCGTCGTCCGATCCGCACGCCGCGTCTGCCACGGGCTGACGCCGGGCCAGAGGACATTTCGCCGGGGGCGCCGCCACGAGGGACGGGCGCGCCGGCAGGAGAACATCATGGACAAGATCAGGATCGTGGGCGGCAACGAACTCAACGGCGTCATTCCGATTTCCGGAGCCAAGAACGCCGCCCTGCCGCTGATGATCGCCAGCCTGCTCACCGACGAGACGCTGACGCTCGAGAATGTGCCGCGCCTTGCCGACGTCGCGCTGCTGACCCGCATCCTCACCAACCACGGCGTCGACTATTCGCTGAACGGCAAGCGCGCGGGCGAGGACATCCTCACCGGCCAGACGATGAACCTCACCGCGCGGGCGATCATCGACACCACCGCGCCCTATGACCTCGTCGCCAAGATGCGCGCGAGCTTCTGGGTGATCGGGCCGCTCTTGGCGCGCATGCACACGGCGCGGGTGTCGCTGCCGGGCGGCTGCGCCATCGGTACCCGGCCGGTCGACCTCTTCCTCATGGGCCTCGAGCGGCTCGGCGCCAAGATCGACGTGGCGCAGGGCTATGTCCAGGCCGATGCGCCCGGCGGCCTCGTCGGCAACCGCATCGTGTTCCCGAAGGTCTCGGTCGGCGCCACCCACACGGTGATGATGGCCGCCAGCCTTGCCCGCGGCGAAACGGTGATCGAGAACGCCGCCCGCGAGCCCGAGGTGGCCGATCTTGCCCGCTGCCTCAACGCCATGGGCGCGCGCATCTCCGGCGCCGGCACCTCCACCATCGTGATCGAGGGCGTCGACCGCCTGCGCGGCGCCCGCCACCGGGTCGTCTCCGACCGGATCGAGGCAGGCACCTATGCCATGGCCGTGGCGATGACCGGTGGCGACGTGCTGCTGGACGGCGCCGAGGCCGACCTGATCGAGGAGCCGATCCGCATCCTGCGCGCCGTCGGCGTCTCGGTCGAGGCGACCAACCGCGGCATCCGGGTGAAGCGCAACGGCGCCGGCCTCACCGCCGTCGACGTCGAGACCCAGCCCTTCCCGGGCTTCCCGACCGATCTCCAGGCTCAGTTCATGGCGCTGATGACCCGGGCGAAGGGCCGCTCGGTGATCACCGAGACGATCTTCGAGAATCGCTTCATGCACGTGCAGGAGCTCGCCCGCTTCGGCGCGCGTATCCAGCTCGACGGCCAGAAGGCGATCGTGGAGGGCGTGGAGCGCCTCACCGGCGCGCCCGTGATGGCGACCGACCTGCGCGCCTCGGTGTCGCTGGTGATCGCCGGCCTCGTCGCCGAGGGCGAGACCACGGTGTCGCGCGTCTACCATCTCGACCGCGGCTTCGAGAAGCTGGAAGAGAAGATCTCCCGCTGCGGCGCGGTGGTCGAGCGCATCAGCGGCTGAGGCGCGGGGCTGCCCTGCGGCAGCCCGCCACCGGCGCCCCGTTCAAACCGGCCGCGAATGCCCCTATATGAGGCGCAACCACGCGCCCGGAGCCCTCCGGGCGCGCCGCAGTCTCGTTCCGGGAAGCCCCTCCATGTCCGATCTCAAGCTCGCCGCCCTTGACGCCGAGGACCTGTCGATCCTGTCCGCCCATGTCCAGGACGGGGTGCTGAAGGTCGCCGACATCGACTGGCGCCCGCGCGAGAAGCGGCTGCTCGTCACGCTCAACCGCTTCGTCTGGGAGAAGGTCGGCGAGACGCGCAGCGACTTCGAGCGCCGCCGCGCGGTGCTGCATTTCGCCCGGGTCGAGGCGGTGAAGGCCGCCCACGTCCGCCGCGAGGCACCGGACGCCGTGCTCGCGCTGCTGGCCCTGCGATTCGAGGAAACCGACGCCCCGGCCGGCCGCATCTTCCTCGAGTTTGCCGGCGGCGGCTCGCTGCGCCTCGACGTCGAATGCATCGAAGCGAGCCTCGCCGACGTCGGCGCCGCCTGGTCGACGGCGAATTGCCCGAAACACGAGGCGTGACGTCAGCACGGCGGACCGGGGCGCGGGGCAAGATCCTTGTCACCGCGCGACATCTTCGCCGTAGTGCACTGCCGCCCGGAATGGAGTAAAAGCCCTCCACCGTGACAGCCGGGAGCATGCGAGTGGCCATCCGCCTCGACGACAGGGATCCTGATTTCGAAAGCCGGTTCAGCGCTTTCCTCACCACCAAGCGCGAGGTGTCGGACGACGTCGACCAGGCGGTGCGGGCGATCATCGACGACGTGCGCGCCCGCGGTGATGCGGCCCTCGTCGACTTCACGCGCAGGTTCGACCGCTTCGAGGTCACGGCCGCGGGTCTCGCGATCACGCCGGACGAGGTCGACGCGGCGGTGGCGGCGGTGCCCGAAGAGACGATGGACGCGCTGAAGGTCGCGCGCGACCGCATCGAATCGCACCACGTCCGCCAGCGCCCCGCCGACGACCGCTACACCGACGCGCTCGGCGTCGAGCTCGGCTCGAAGTGGACCGCTGTCGAGGCGGCCGGGCTCTATGTGCCGGGCGGCACGGCGAGCTATCCCTCGTCGGTGCTGATGAACGCGGTGCCGGCCAAGGTCGCCGGCGTCGACCGCGTGGTGATGGTGGTGCCGACGCCGGACGGCAAGCTCAATCCGCTGGTGCTGGCCGCCGCGCGCCTTGCCGGCGTCGACGAGATCTACCGCATCGGCGGGGCGCAGGCCGTGGCCGCGCTCGCCTATGGGACCGAGACCATCCGCCCGGTGGCCAAGATCGTCGGCCCGGGCAATGCCTATGTGGCGGCCGCCAAGCGCCGGGTGTTCGGCACCGTCGGCATCGACATGATCGCCGGGCCGTCGGAAGTGCTGGTGATTGCCGACAAGGACAACGATCCGGACTGGATCGCCGCCGACCTGCTGGCCCAGGCCGAACACGACACGGCGGCCCAGTCGATCCTGATGACCGACGACGCGGCACTCGCCGATGCCGTGGAGGCGGCGGTCGAGCGCCAGCTTGCGCGGCTGCCCCGCGGCGAGACGGCGGCGGCCAGTTGGCGCGACTACGGGGCGATCCTCCTCGTCTCCGATCTTGCCGGCGCCATGCCGCTCTCCGACCGCATCGCCCCCGAGCATCTGGAACTGGCCGTCGCCGATCCGGAGGTGCTGCTGGCCAAGGTTCGCAATGCCGGCGCGGTGTTCCTCGGCGGCCATACGCCGGAGGTGATCGGCGACTATGTGGGCGGGTCGAACCACGTGCTGCCCACGGCGCGCTCGGCGCGCTTCTCGTCGGGACTTTCCGTGCTCGACTTCATGAAGAGGACGTCTATCCTGAAATGCAGCGCGGACGCTCTCCGTGTGCTGGGGCCGTCGGCCATCGCGCTCGCGAAGGCCGAGGGGCTTGATGCCCATGCCCGTTCTGTTGCGATCCGCCTCAACCTTTGACGGGGTTGTGACCGGGTCGCCCGCGACCGATGCTCCGCCTCTCGCGGAGTGGCGCCTGCGGCGGTTCGTGGAAACGGTGTCGGCCGGACGGCGCGGGGCAGGGGCCCGGCGCCGGCAACGACCGCGGCGAGGGGAGGTCGGCCATGGCGGCGAAAGGCGAAGCGGGAACGGCGCGCGGCAAGCTCGTCGGGGTGACGCTGGACGAGGCCTCGATCGCCACGTCGACGGCGGACATCGAGCACGAGCGGCGCGTCGCGATCTACGATCTGATCGAGGACAACGTGTTCGAGCCGATCGGCCGCGATCCCGGGCCGGTGCGGCTGCGCCTGTCGATCATCGACCGCAAGCTGGTGTTCGACATCACCGATCCGGACGGTGAGCCGGTGGTGACCCACATATTGTCGCTGACCCCGTTCCGGCGGGTGGTGAAGGACTATTTTCTCATCTGCGACAGCTATTACCAGGCAATCCGCAGCGCCAGCCCGAGCCGGATCGAGGCGATCGACATGGGCCGGCGCGGCCTGCACAACGAGGGCTCGCGCCTGCTGATGGAACGGCTCGACGGCAAGATCACCATCGATCTCGACACCGCGCGGCGCCTGTTCACGCTTCTCTGCGTCCTGCACTGGAAGGGATGACGTGATGGAAGCCGCCGGGCCGCGCCCGGGCGCCGTCCTCTTTGCCTGCAGCCTCAATTCGGTCCGCTCGCCGATGGCGGCGGCGATCGCGCGCGATCTCTTCCCCGGCAAGGTCTACGTGGCGTCGGCCGGCGTGCGGCGCGGCGCCGCCGATCCCTTCGCCGTGGCGGTGATGGAGGAGATCGGCCTCGACATCCGCCAGCACCGGCCGCACACCTTCGAGGATCTGGAGGACATGAACTTCGACCTCGTGATCACGCTGGCGCCCGAGGCGCACCACCGCGCGCTGGAACTCACCCGCTATTACGCGGTGGACGTCGAATACTGGCCGACCGGCGATCCGTCTGCCACCGCCGGCTCGCGCGAGCAGATCATGGCCGCCTATCGCAACGTGCGCGACGGTCTGAGGAAGCGCATCCTCGCCCGCCTCGGCCCGCTGGAGGCGACCGCCTGACGCCATCGAGGGGCTGGCGCCGAATGCTCCGGGCGGCGGCATGGTCCGTCCGGGCTGCCCATCGGCCATTGATGCAGCCTCGGCGGGGCAGGCATCCGCTTGCCCGGCAAAACCAGTGGTTCACTTTTCGGCGCCGATCCGCTAGTTTCCGCGCCGACTGCACGGGGGTGGTCTTCCATCCTCCCGCCGCTGCCGCCCTGCCGGGCCTTCGTCCCGGCCGCGCCGGCGGATTTCCGCATGGATTCGAGAACGAGAGCACGCATGACGAAAGAAGAGGTCCTGGAGTTTCCGGGCATTGTCACCGAACTCCTGCCGAACGCGACCTTCCGGGTGAAGCTGGAAAACGAGCACGAGATCATCGCCCACACCGCCGGCCGGATGCGCAAGAACCGCATCCGCGTGCTCGCGGGCGACAAGGTGCTGGTGGAGATGACCCCCTACGACCTGACCAAGGGCCGCATCACCTACCGCTTCAAGTGACGGTGCCGTCCGGCGGATCCGGCGGCTGGCGCCGCCCGGTTCCGCCGCGGACCGCCGACCCGATGCCCCACGCACGCGGCCCGAGATGACCGACACGCCCCTCCTCGTTCTTGCCTCCGGTTCGCCGCGCCGCCTCGCGCTGCTCGCGCAGATCGGCATCACGCCCGACCGGCTGATGCCGGCCGAGGCCGACGAGACCCCCGGCCGCGCCGAACATCCGCGCAAGCTCGCCCAGCGGCTCGCCCGCACCAAGGCCGAGATCGCCCGGCTGCGTCTCGACGCGCCGGAGGACGGCCGCCCGCACATCGTGCTCGCCGCCGACACGGTGGTCGCCGTCGGCCGGCGCATCCTGCCCAAGGCCGAGACCCCGCAGGAGGCCGAGGACTGCCTCGCGCTGCTCTCGGGCCGCGCCCATCGGGTCTACACCGGCCTCTGCCTGCTGACGCCGCGCGCGCCCGCGAGCGGCTGGTGGAAACCCGCGTCCGCTTCAAGCGCCTGTCCGAGGTCGAGATCGCCGCCTATCTGGACAGCGGCGAATGGCGCGGCAAGGCCGGCGCTACGCCGTGCAGGGCATCGCCGGCGCCTTCGTGGTGACGCTGGCCGGCTCCTACTCCTCCGTGGTCGGCCTGCCGCTCCACGAGACCATGTCGCTCCTCGACGGCACCGGCTATCCCGTGCGCGCCGGCTGGAACGAGACCGGCGCCTGAAAGATCGAGCTTGCCGCCTGTGGGGCGCGGGCGAGCAGCCGGGAACGGCCTGGTGATGTCCGGCCCCATGAAATGGCCAGCCGGGCGAAACGACCCGCAAGACAAGATGGACAGCCAGACCCCATGACCGGCAACACGAGCTCCGGGCGGCGCTGCCCGACCTGCGGCGCCCCCACCGATCCGGGCTTCCGCCCCTTCTGTTCCAAGCGCTGCGCCGATGTCGACCTGCACCGCTGGTTCTCGGGGAGCTATCGCATCCCCGTGGTCGCCACCGGCACCGACGAGGACGAGAGCCTGCCCGAGGGCTGGGACGACCCCGGCCGGAAGGACGACGGGCAGGGCTGAGGCCGCACGGTCGGGGAGGCCGGCAGGGAAGAGCCGAAATGCCTTTTCCGGCAGAGACTTCGCATGTTTCTCCCGTGCCGGCCCCGCATCCTGCCCACCCGTCACGGAATTTTCAAAGGGCACTGGACACGTCCCGCCAGAGCTTCTATAAGGCCTCCACTTCGGACGGAAGACGCCTTCCGCACCACTCCGAAGCGCCTCACGGCGGTAGGCCCGGGTAGCTCAGTTGGTAGAGCATGCGATTGAAAATCGCAGTGTCGGTGGTTCGATTCCGCCCCCGGGCACCATCCTTGCTTCCAGATGCGATCGCCGCGTCGATCGTGGCCCATGTCGAAGTTTCTCGCTTCAGACGTCCCTTGCGGGCCTTTCGACACACGTCAGTCCAGTCCTGATCCGGCGATCCTGAACAGGGTCGCTGCAAAGTCGCATGACGTTGGCGTCGGCGATGGTCGACAGGTCGCGGTGTCGGTCTTCATCACCCGAATGGTGGCGGCATGGTCGTAGATGCTCGGCACTCAGGCCACAACGCACGAGCGTTCCGCGGAGCAGAAAAGATGAGAGGCCGAGCGATTTTTCTAATTTCTAGGCGCCATCAGTCGCCTTCAACCACCTCACCACAAGCGACTCCTCCGGATCATGCCCCGTCAGCGGCTTGCGGTAGCGGCGGCGGAGGTCGGCAAACTCGTCGCCGAGCGTGCCGGCTTCCCAGCCCGAGAGCACGGCAGGGTGGATGTAGTTGGACCGACAGACGCTGCGAGTGTTGTGGAGGCGGCGGGCGACGGCGTCGATGACCTCGTTGGTCTTTCGGCGCAGGGCGGTCTTCGTCTGCGGATACTCGGCCGCCGCGAACAGCAGGGCCGCCTGGGTGGTCGCCGTCAGGGTCCGGAAATGTTTCGAGGTGAAGTCGCCGCCGGTCGCGCGCGGATGTAGTCGTTGACCTCGCTCGCCTGCACCGGGCGCCGGGTGCCGTCGTCGCCCAGATACTGGAACAGCTGCCGGCCGGGCAGGTCGTCGATGGCGGACACGAGGCGGGCGATGCGGCGGTCGGCCAGCTGCAGCGACCATTCGCGGCCCGACTTGCCGACGAAGGCAAAGCGCAGCTCGAGCCCTCGACGCTCACATGCCGCGACCACAGCGTCGTCAGCCCGAAGCTAGCGTTCTCGCGCCGGTAGGCTCGTTGCCGATCCGGATCGGCGTGTGGTCCAGCAGCCAGACGATGGAGGCGAGCACGCGCTCGCGCGGCAGGCCGCGCCGGGCGAGATCCGCCTCCACCCGGGCGCGCAGCTTCGGCAACGTCGCGGCGAAGGCGACGAGACCGGAGAATTTCACCTCGTTGCGGTTGGCCTGCCAGACCGGATGATAGCGATACTGCTTGCGCCCGCGCTCGTCGCGCCCCGTCGCCTGGATGTGGCCGCGCGGATCGGGCGAGATCCAGACATCGCTCCATGCCGGGGGAATCGCCAGCGCCCGGATGCGGTCGAGCGTTTCCGCGTCGGCGAGCGGCGTGCCGTCGGGGTGGCTGTAGCCGAAGCCCTTGCCGCGCCGGCGCGGCGGATGCCGGGCGCCTCGTCGCTGGCCTGCACGAGATCGGTGGCGGCAAGCACGGTGGCCGTTTCCGCGGCCGCGGCGGCGGCTGTTTCAGGCGCGCTGTCGGATGTCACGTCGGAGAGGGCTGCGCCGTTGAGGTCGGGCGTCTCCGACGATCGCAGGAGGTCGCCGCGGACGTCCTTCTGCCTGGCGGCGGCACGCTGGCGGCCCGAACTGTCTTCGATCGGCATGACGGGTCCCCGTACCACTCCGGCGGCCGCGCCGCCCACACGCTGAGGCCCTTCAAATTCGCCACGAACGACAAGGTTCCGCCACGCGGCCGGAACGGCCCAGGGCCTGCCGGCTAACAGACCCTCTCTGCCGGCCCCTGCCTGATCGGCCCCGTGTCCTGCGGCAGCCTGGACAGGTGCAGATAGGCGGGATCGAATTCCGCGAACTCGCGAAGACGGGGGAGGTCGGGAATGGCCACCGCCTGGTCACGGATATCGACCAGTCCGTCCTCGCGGAGCTTCTGGACCACGCGGTTGGCGTGGACGGTGGAGATGCCAAGCGTGTCGGCCAGCTCCTCCTGGATGAGCGGAAGGAAGAAGCGGTTGTCCTCGGCAAGGCCCACGGCGGCAAGGCGCAGCTGCGCCTCGCAGAACAGATGCGCCATCTGCCTGTCGGCCCGGCGCCTGCCCATTCTCGTCAGCCATTCCCGCAAGGTCGCCTCGTCGACCAGCGTCGCCCACCAGAAGGCCCGCACGATGTCGGGCGCCGTCGCCATGATGTCGTCGAGGTCGCTCTGCGGGATGTCGACCACCGTGGACGGCGTGCAGGTCGTGATCGAGTGGTCGATCTTGCCGAGGATCGCGACATGCAGGTCGCAGAAGTCTCCGGGAAAGAGATAGCCGATGATCGAGCGGCTGCCGTCGGGGAGCGACTTGTGGCGATAGGCCATGCCGGAAAGGACGAAGCGGACGCTGCGCGGCGGATCGCCCTGGCGGATCAGGCGGGTTCTGGCCGGTACGTCCTGCCGGTTCCGGCACAGCGAGGACAGCCGATCAAGATCCGCGGCCGACATGGGTGCGGCGATGCGAAGTCGGCGTATCAACGGGTTGGGCATGTCCATCCGGTTTGGTCCGTGTGGCGGGAAACGGGTATTCCCTGGCGATGTCATCGGCGCCGGATCCTCGCCTGATGCGAGGGGGAAGCCGTGCGGGACCGGGCGGTGGGGGCTGGCGCCCCCCGGGCGGCGCGGACTGTGCCACGCCGCCCGGAGACCGGCCGCTCAGAGCTTCACGCGCGTCTCGCGTGCCCAGAGCCGCAGCTTGGCGCAGCTCTCGATGAAGCCGGCCACGGAGGCGGCGCTGTCGAGGGGGATCATCCCCTCGTCGGCATCCGCCGCGACACCCGCCTTGGCCAGCAGCGGGGCGGCGCCGGCGGTGAACGCGATGAACTTGCAGTGGGCAAACGCATCGGCCACGAAGTCGCGCGCGGTGGCTTCGCCGGCCAGCCGCTCGGCGCCTTCCTCCGACAGGAGCAGCGCCACCGCATCGAACAGCACCGAAGGGCCGCCGTCGATCATGTGGTGCGCCGGCAGCTCGGTGCCGTCGGCCGTCTCCACGCCGCCGACCTTCGGCGCGATCAGTTCCATCACCGCGCCTTCCGCCTCGATCGCCGTCTGCAGTGCCTTCAGCAGCTTGCCGTCGCAGCCGTTGCTGACCAGCACGCCCACTTTCCGACCCGCAAAGCTGTCCGGTCCGTTCTGGATGATGCTGAGGGCCGGCGACGCCGGCAGGTCGTCACGCGGGGTGACGGCCGCATCCGCCGGCTTCGGCAGGGTCTTCATGCCGAGCCGGTCGGCCACGGTTCCCGCCAGCGCCTCGTTGATGTTGAGGAGATGCGACACCATCCGCTCGCGGATCACCACGCTCTCGCATTTGGCGAGTTCGAAGGTCAGCGCCATGGCGATATGCGTCTTCTCCGTCACCGTCTGGCTGTCGTAGAACTGCCGAGCCTGGCTGTAGTGGTCGGCAAAGCTCTCCGCGCGCAGCCGCACCTTCGGCGATTCCATGTCCTCCTGGAAGGAGCGGAAGCCGCGGACCGGGTCCTGGCGCGGGCCTTCCCCGCGCGAGTTCGGCTGGTAGTTGGTGCGCCCGACCGGGTTGCGCATCGCCATGTGCCCGTCCTGCTGGAAGTGGGCGAAGGGGCACTTCGGTGCGTTGATCGGGATGTGGGTGAAGTTCGGGCTGCCGAGCCGCTTCAGCTGGGTGTCGAGATAGGAGAAGTTGCGGCCCTGCAGCAGCGGGTCGTTGGAAAAGTCGATGCCCGGCGGCACGTTCTGCGTCATGAACGCGACCTGCTCGGTCTCGGCGAAGAAGTTGTCCGGCATGCGGTCGAGCACCAGCCGGCCGACCGGGATGGGTTCGAGAACCTCCTCGGGGATGATCTTGGTCGGGTCGAGCACGTCGAAGTCGAAGCTGTCGGCGAAGTCCTGGTCGAACAGCTGGACGCAGAGCTCCCATTCCGGGAAATTGCCGGACTGGATCGCATCCCAGAGATCGCGGCGATGGAAGTCCGGGTCGCGCCGTTGATCTTCACCGCCTCGTTCCACACCACCGACTGCAGGCCGAGCTTCGGCTTCCAGATGAACTTGACGAAGGTGGATTCGTCCTTGTCGTTGAGGAAGCGGAAGGTGTGGACGCCGAAGCCTTCCATGAAGCGGAAGGAGCGCGGGATCGCCCGGTCGGACATGACCCACATGATCATGTGCATCGATTCCGGGGTGAGCGTGATGAAGTCCCAGAAATTGTCATGGGCCGACTGGGCCTGCGGAAAGCCGCGGTCGGGCTCCGGCTTCACCGAATGGATGACGTCGGGAAACTTGATCGCATCCTGGATGAAGAACACCGGAATGTTGTTGCCGACGAGGTCCCAGTTGCCTTCCTGGGTGTAGATCTTCACCGCGAAGCCGCGCACGTCACGGGCGAGATCGAAGGAGCCCTTGGAGCCCGCGACCGTCGAGAAGCGGACGAAGGCCGGGGTCTTCTCGCCGGCGCGCTGGAACAGGTCGGCGCGGGTGTATTTGGCGAGCGACTCGTAGGTCTCGAAAAAGCCGTGAGCGCCGTAGCCGCGGGCATGCACCACCCGTTCGGGAATCCGCTCGTGGTCGAAGTGGAAGATCTTCTCGCGGAAGTGGAAATCCTCGATCAGGGCCGGGCCGCGCGGGCCGGCGGTCAGGGTGTTCTGGTCGTCGGAAACCGGACCGCCCTGCGCCGTGGTGAGGACGGGTGTATCGCCCTCGGCCACCTGATGCAGTTCGCCGCCATTGCCGCGCAGCAGGGTCTGGTCGTGGATCGTGACGCTGTCGCCGGCAGCCCGGCTGGACTTGCGTTGTTTGGCCATTGTGTTTCTCCAGGGATGTATGATGAAGCCGAAAGACGGGCGTCGCGATCTCCGTCAGCAGGGCGCCCGGTTCATGCGGCACGTGTTCGTGTGGCGGGGCCAGCCGGATAGACATCCGGTTTTCTGCCCCCGATCAGGG
>NZ_MCRJ01000083.1 GCF_001720135.1 Methylobrevis pamukkalensis | reverse complement strand
AGATCCCGCGCCGGCGTAGCACAGCGGTAGTGCAGCGGTTTTGTAAACCGAAGGTCGGGAGTTCGATCCTCTCCGCCGGCACCATTTTCCCAGGCGATACCCGCAATCGACAGCCCGCCTACCTCGGCCCGGCAATAACGATCGCCGCGCCCGCGACGCAGACGGCGCCGCCGATCAGGTCCCAGCGGTCGGGCGAAAAGCCCTCCACCAGTTTCAGCCAGACGATGGAGGCCGCGACGTAGACGCCGCCGTAGGCGGCATAGGCGCGGCCGGCGGCCTCAGTTTCCACGAGGGTCAGCAGCCACGCGAAGGCGACCAGCGAGAGGACGCCGGGGGCGAGCCACAGCAGGGAGCGGCCGCCGCGGAGCACGGCCCAGAAGGCGAAGCAGCCGGCGATTTCGGCGAGGGCGGCGGCGATGTAGACGGCGGCTGTCGGCATGGGGTCTCCGGGATGAGGGGGATCAGGCGCGGCGATGCGAAACCCGGACCAGGTCCATCGGGTGCGGCCACCGTGGAGCCCATGGCACGGGCGGGCAACCGGCACCGCCGACCCACCCGGCGCTTCACGCCTGTTTGACCCAGGACCGGCGCTTGCCGCCCGCTTACCCTCTGACCGGGCGCCTCACGCCTTCTTGTCCCAGCCGCCGCGGTCGTTCTGCTGCCAGTATGTGAGATCGTGGCCGGCGGCCTTCTGGATCTTCCACTGCGCCCGTGCCTCGGCCACCGCCTCGGGGTCGTTGCCGTCGAAGACGAAGACGCCGCGGATGTAGGGGGCAAGGTCCGGCGGCGCGGCCCGGTCGATCAGGAAGCGCACGGCGGCGCCGTTCGGGTTGTCGTCGCCGGTGGTGAGCAACACCGGCTGGTCGGCCGCATAGTCGCCGCCGGCAAGGCCGTGCGGCAGGAAGCTGTCGTCGGCGAAGGTCCAGAGGTGGGTGTCGAGCGCCTCGATCCGCTCGCGCGAGCCGGCCTGCACGACCACCTTCCAGCCGCGCTCCAGCGACCTTGCCAGCAGGACCGGCAACACCGCTTCGAGCGGCTGGCGCTCCAGATGGAAGAACAGGACCTCGGCCACGCGGGCTCCCCGATCAGCGCCCGTCCGCGTGCGGACGGGTCGCGCCCGGCCAGCCAAGGCCGGGCGACGGACATGTTCAGTAACCGACGGCAACGTCGGCGACGAGGATCGCCAGCGTGCAGGCGAGCGTGCCCCACACGAGTTCGCGCCGCGTCGGCCGGCGTCCGCCGACGATGCGGGCGACGGCCGCCACGGCCGCCGCCGACACGAGTCCCGCCAGGGCGAGCTTGATCGCGAAGCGCATCACGGCCGCGCCGTCACTTCTCGCAGGTGTCGCGCACCAGACGGTCGAGCAGCCGCACGCCGAAGCCCGAGCCCCACGAGCGGTTGATCTCGGTGTCGGCCGAGCACATGGCCGTGCCGGCGACGTCGAGATGCGCCCAGGGTGTCTCGCCGACGAAACGCTTGAGGAACTGCGCCGCGGTGATCGACCCGCCGTAGCGCCCGCCCGTGTTCTTCATGTCGGCAAAGCGGCTGTCGATCAGCTTGTCGTAGTCGGGGCCGAGCGGCAGGCGCCACAGCTTCTCGCCGGTTGCCTGCCCCGCCTTGTAGAGGTTGTCGGCAAGTGCGTCGTCGTTGGAGAACAGGCCGGCGTGCTGGGTGCCGAGCGCCACCATCACGGCGCCCGTCAGCGTCGCGAGGTTGATCATGAACGCCGGCTTGAAGGTTTCCTTCGTGTACCAGAGCGCGTCGGCGAGCACGAGCCGGCCCTCCGCGTCGGTGTTGATCACCTCGATGGTCTGGCCGGACATGGAGGTCAGGATGTCGCCCGGGCGGTAGGCATTGCCGTCGGGCATGTTCTCGACGAGGCCGATCACGCCGACGACGTTGACCTTGGCCTTGCGGCCGGCGAGCGCGCGCATCAGGCCGGTGACGGCGGCCGCGCCGCCCATGTCGCCCTTCATGTCCTCCATGCCGGCGGCCGGCTTGATCGAGATGCCGCCGGTGTCGAACACGACGCCCTTGCCGACGAAGGCGATCGGCGCCTCCTTCGACTTGCCGCCGTTCCACGACATCACCGCCATGCGCGCCGGCCGGGCGGAGCCCTGCGCGACCCCGAGCAGCGCGCCCATGCCGAGCTTCTTCATGTCCTTGTCGGTGAGGATCTCCACCTCGACGCCGACCTTCTCCAGATCCGCGGCGATCGCCGCGAACTCGACCGGGCCGAGCACGTTCGGCGCCTCGTTGACGAGGTCGCGGGCGAGTTCCACGCCGGCGGCGACCTCTTCCAGGTCGCCGAAGACCTTCTTGGCCTTCGAATGGTGCTCGGTGGCGATCGCCACCTTCATCTTCGGCGGCGCCTCGTCCTTCTTGACCGTCTTGTGCTTGTCCCAGTCATAGGCGCGCAGGCGCAGGCCGAGGCCGAATTCGGCGGCAAGCGCCACATCGGCCTCCTCGCCGTCCGGCCGCTCGAACAGCACCGTCACCTCGGCGGCCTTCATCTCCTTGAGCTTGCCCATCACCGTGCCGCCGAGCTTCAGCATCGCATCGGCGGTCAGGTCCGCGGCCTTGCCGGTGCCGACCAGCAGCACGCGGTCGAGCGTCAGCCCGCCGGGGGCGACGACGTCGAGCAGCGAGGCGGACTTGCCCTTGAAGGCGGTGGCGGCGACCGCCTTGTCGAGTGCGCCGGACGATCCCTCGAACAGGGCCTTCGCGAGCGGCCCGAGCGCGCCGTCCTCGCCCATGAAGGCGACGGCGATGCCGGTTTCCGGCGTGCCGGCCTTGGTGATCGAGATCGAGGGAGACTGCGCCATGGTGGATTCCTTAATCCTTATCGTTCAAATTGCAGCGATCAAGCTGGTGGCGGCCGGCAGGGAAACCCGGGGTTTCCGCCTGTCTGGCGGTATTCGGTCGTCGGCGCGCTCGCCGAAAAGTGGACTTTCCGAATAGGCTCCGCAAGCCTCTCTTGCGGAACTGCCATCGAAAGGGACAAAAGGTCCGGGAGTTTGCCGGACGGATCGGCGAAGCGGCGAGCAACGGACGAATGCGGCGTATCAGCATCCATCTCTTTTCCCGCACGGTGACGGCCGGCCTCGCGCTGATGGTGGTGCTGACGGCGATCGTCTGGGTGACCCAGGCACTCCGGCGCTTCGACCTCGTCACCGCCAAGGGCCAGGCCCTCATGACCTTCCTCGGCATGACGCTTCTGGCCGTGCCGTTCCTGCTGACGATCGTCACCCCCTTCGCCCTTGCCATCGCCATGGTGATCGTGCTGAACGCGATGCATGCGGACAGCGAGCTGGTCGCGCTCAATGCCGCCGGCGCCTCGCAGCGCCAGACACTGCGTCCCTTCCTGCTGCTCGGCGTCTTCACCGGCCTGTTCGTCGCATGGATCGCGGTGTGGGCCGGCCGACCAGCCTGCAGCTGCTGCGCGACTACACCACCTCCGTGCGCGCCGACATTCTCGCCAACATCGCCCAGCCGGGACGCTTCGTGGAGGTGGACGACAACTTCCTGTTCCACATCCGCAACCGCGCGCCGGACGGATCGATCCAGGGCCTGTTCATCCACGATTCGCGCGATCCGGCGCTGACCTTCACCTACACCGCCGAGCGCGGCCGCTTCATCGAGGCGGTCGGCAAGACACTGATGGTGATGGAGCGCGGCACGATCGAGCGGACGCGGCATCCGGGCGATTCGACCACCTTCGTCGCCTTCGATTCCTACGCCTTCGACCTCACCTCGTTGCAGCCGGTGATCGACGAGGTGCGCTACCAGACCCGCGAACTGACGCTGCAGCAGCTTCTGACCCTGCCGGCCGACGATCCGCGCCGCGTTTCGGAGGCGACCAGATCGCCTCGGAGATCCACACCCGGATCACCTCCGCGCTCTATCCGCCGGCGATGGTGCTGGCCGTGTTCCTGTTCATGGGCTTTCCGCGCACGACCCGCGAAGGCCGCTGGCTGTCGATCTTCGCCGCGCTGATGACGGCCTCGCTGGTGCGCATCGCCGGCTTCGGCGTCGCCGGCATCGCGGCCAACGACATCCGGGCGATCGCCTTCGTCTACGCCGTGCCGCTGACGATGATCGCCGGCTTCGGCCTTGCGATCTTCATCGGCGCCAGTCCGGCCATCGCCCCCGGCATCGACGGAACGCTGCGCGACCTCCTCGCCCGCCTGCCCTTCCGCCGGGCGGATTCCGGTCATACGGGGGCGCCATGATCGGACGCACGCTCTTCGGCTACATCGCCCGCCTGTTCCTGCGCTGGATCGTCGGATTGTTCCTCGGCACCCTGCTGCTGATCTTCCTGATCGACCTGCTCGAACTGCTGCGCTCCGTCTCGTCGCAGGACGGATTCGATCTCGGCACCGTGATGGTGATCTCCGCCTTCCGCGTGCCCTCGATCTCCGAGCAGGTGTTGCCCTTTGCCGTGCTGCTCGGCTCGATGGCGGCACTTCTCACCCTGTCGCGGCGCTCCGAACTTGCCGTCAGCCGCGCCGCCGGCCTGTCGGTCTGGCAGTTCACCGCCCCTGGCATCGCGGTCGCCCTCGCCATCGGCGTCATCGCCACCACCGCCTACAATCCGCTGGCGACGACGCTGAAGGCCGAATCGGACCGCATGGCCGCCTCGGGCGCCGCCGGCCGCATGGGTTCGCTGCTCAGCGACATTTCCAGCGAGACCTGGCTGCGGCAGCACACCGAAGAGGGCGATGCGGTGATCAAGGTGGCCGGCATCGCCGAGGAGGGCCGCGTGCTGGTCCAGCCGGTGATCTGGATGTTCGGCCGCGACGGCATGCTGAAGCAGCGAATCGAGGCGTCGCGGGCAACGCTGGGCGACGGCGTGTTCCAGCTGACCGATGCCCGCGTCCACGAGGTCAGCGGCGAGCCGCGCAGCGCGCCCGAGATGACGCTGCCGACCGCCCTCACCGCCCGGCAGATCAGCCAGCGCCTTGCCTCGCCCAGTGCCGTGTCCTTCTGGCGCCTGCCGGACATGATCGCGCAATCGGCCAATGCCGGCCTTCCGCCGGCCCGTTTCCAGCTGCAATACGACGTGCTGCTGCTGCGGCCGGCGCTGCTTGCGGCGATGGTCCTGATCGCCACCACCGTGTCGCTCGGCATGAGCCGCAAGGGCAATGCCGGCCGGATGATTCTGGGTGGCGTGACGGCAGGCTTCATGCTTTATGTGGTCACGGAAATCTTCGGTGATCTCGGCAGCGAGGGTCTGGTTCCGCCATTGCTGGCGGCCGCGGCACCTGCCTTCATCGCGTTGACCCTCGGTGCCACGGTGCTCTTGTTCCAGGAGGATGGATGAGCCCTTCCATGTTCCTCCTGACGTCCGTGCGCGAGAATTCCGGGCCGGCCTCCCGCCTGCGTCCCCGTTCGTTCCGCAAGCTGCTCGCGACCCTTTCGGTCGCCGCGCTGGTTTCGGTCGCGGGGTCGGTCGTGGCCCCGGCGCAGACGCCGGCCGCCTATCCGCCGTCCGGCACGGCCGAATCGGCCACCGACAAGCAGCGCATGCTGCTTGAAGCCGACACGCTGATCTACGATCTCGACAACGAGAAGGTGTCCGCCGTCGGCTCGGTGGTGATCTACTACGGCGACTATGTGGTCGTGTCCGACCGGGTCGAGGTCGATCGCCGGCAGAAGACGGTCACCGCGATCGGCAGCGTCCGCCTGACCGACCCGACCGGCAATATCGTCACCGCCGAGAAGGTGGACCTTGCCGAGGATCTCAGCGCCGGCATGATCGAATCGCTGGAGGTGATCAGCGAGCAGCGCACCGTCATGCGGGCCCGCAAGGCGACCCGTCACGACGACGACGTCACCGTGTTCGACGACGCCGAATACGAGGCCTGCGTCGACTGCGACGGGGTGAAGGGCGGCAAGCCGATCTGGACGATCAAGTCCAAGCAGATCATCCACAAGCAGGGCGAGCGGACGGTGACCTTCCGGCAGGCGACGCTGGAGTTCGCCGGCGTGCCGATCGCCTGGGTCCCGCATCTCAGCCAGCCCGACCCGACGGTCAAGCGCAAGACCGGCTTCCTCATTCCGGGCCCGGTCTACGACCAGAGCCTCGGCTTCGGCCTGACGGTTCCCTATTTCTGGGCGCTGGCACCGGACATGGACATCACCTTCCGCCCGGCGGCCTATTCCAAGCAGGGCTTCCTGGCGGACGCCGAATGGCGGCATCGCCTCGACACCGGCTACTACACGCTGCGCGCGGCCGGCATCAAGCAGGCCAATCCGGGCGAATTCTCCGGCACCACCGGCGACACCGACTGGCGCGGCGCGCTGTTCTCGACCGGCCGCTTTGCGATCAACGAGCGCTGGAACTGGGGCTGGAACGTCACGGTCGCCTCCGACCGGTCGTTCCTCGGCGACTACGACCTGCCCGGCTCCAGCAACGACGCGGCGATCTCCGACGTGTTCCTGCGCGGCTTCGGCGAGCGCAATTCCTTCGACGCGCATCTCTACGGCATCTTCGTGCAGCAGGAGGACGACACCTCGACCGGCCTGCCGCAGGACGTCGACCTGCAGTCGAAACAGCCCTTCGTCCATCCGGTGATCGACTATGCCGGGATCGTGGACCGGCCCGTCTTCGGCGGACAGGTGTCCTACACCAGCAACCTCACCAGCCTGACGCGCCAGAAGGACGACATCTTCTCCTTCGACGGTGGCACCGAGGAACGTTTCAGGGGCGTCGGCGGCACGTTCACCCGCGCCAGCGTCGAGGTGATGTGGAAGCGGCAGATGATCGACCAGATCGGCCAGGTGTTCACGCCCTTCGTCGGCGTCTCGGGCGACGCCTATTTCCTCGACACCTGGGACGACAGCACGGCGGATCTTGCCAACGAGCATGTGCTCGGCCAGGTGATGCCGATGGCGGGCATCGAATACGCCTATCCGATCATGGCGTCGGGCGCGCTCGGCACGACGGTGGTCACGCCGATGGCGCAGCTGATCGTCCGTCCCGACGAAAACCTCGTCGGCGACGTGCCCAACGAGGATTCGCAGAGCCTCGTCTTCGACGAGACGTCGCTGTTCGACATCAACAAGTTCTCGGGCTTCGACCGGTCCGAGGGCGGCACGCGGCTCAATGTCGGCTTCCGGCAGACGACCAATCTTGCGGTCGGCGGTTCGCTCACGACGGTGTTCGGCCAGTCCTATCATCTGGCCGGCGAAAACTCCTACGCCGAGGACACGATCTACGGCACCGGCCTCGACTCCGGTCTCGAGAGCGACAGCTCGGACTTCGTCGCCGGTCTGGTGCTGAACACCGACAACGGCCTTCTGTTCGGCACCCGCGCCCGTTTCGACGACGCCAGCTTCGAGGTCCGCCGCGCCGAGGCGCAGCTGCTCGGCCTGATGGGCCCGATCACCACCTCGCTGACCTACGCCTATCTCGACGAGCAGCCCGATCTCGGCATCGAGGAGCGGTCGGAGATCCAGGGCGCGGCCAACCTGCGTCTGTCGCGCAAGTGGCGCCTGTTCGGAACGACGCGCTACGACACGGTCAACGAGGATTTCGTGCAGTCGGCGGTGGGCATCGGCTACGACGAGGAGGCCTTCTCGGCGTCGATCTCCTATTCGGAAGACAGCACCAGCTCGTCGGACACGATCGACCGCACGGTGTTCCTGCGTCTCGGCTTCCGCACGCTGGGCGACATCTCGTCGAGTTCCGACCTCGACGACTGACGCCGCGGCCGCACGCACGGCCCCGCCGCGACGACGCGGCGGAGCGTCGTGAACAATCTTTTGCCATATGCCCCTTCTACTTGCTAATAGACGTGACGGTCGCGGATCGACCGGCGGCCGGCGGGGTGTATCCGGCGGGTCGGCGGCTCTGCTGATGCGACGGCGGATCGCAGGCCGGTCCGCCCGACGCGGACATCGGGCCAGACCCGGCGCCTCCGCCCACCCAGAACGGACCAACGGCGGTTTTGCGAAACATGGCTCTGCTCCCCCTCCTCCGCTCCTTCCTGCGTCCGGCTGTCGTGGCCATGGCCGCCCTTGCCGGCATGGCCGCCCTCGCGGGCAGCGCGCAGGCCGACAGCTCGGTCAAGATCGTCGTCAACGACGTTCCGATCACCAGCTACCAGATCGCCCAGCGCGCGCGCCTGCTCGTGATCTCCCAGCGCAAGAGCGAGGCGGCCGCCCGCAAGGAAGCAACCGACGAACTCGTCACCGACGCCCTGCGGCTGCAGGCCGCCAAGCGGATGGGCGTCAACGTCCCGGATGCCGATGTCGACCGGGCGCTGGGCGAGATCGCCTCCCGCAGCAAGCTCAGCTCGGCGCAGTTCGCCCAGGCCCTGAGCCAGGCCGGGCTCAACATCGCGACCCTGCGCGATCGCATCCGCGCGCAGATGATCTGGGGGCGGATCGTCCGTGGTCAGCTGCAGCGCAAGGCCAAGACCCAGCAGAACGACCTCATCGCCCAGATGCGTGCGGACGAGCAGAAGGACACCGGCGCCACGGCCGAGGACTACATCCTCCAGCGGGTGATCTTCACCCTCAAGAAGGGTGCCGACAATGCGCTGATCACCCGGCGCAAGCAGGAAGCCGAGCAGCTTCGGCTGCGGTTCACCGGCTGCGACACGGGCCTTGCGGCCGCGCGCGGCCTGCGCGAGGTGGCGGTGCTCAACGTCGGCCGTCGCCTGGCCGGCGAATTGCCGCAGAATGTGGCCGGCCTCGTCAAGGAAACGGCTGTCGGCCGCCTGACCGCGCCGGTGGTGACCCCGGAGGGTGTCGAACTCTACGCCGTCTGCGGCAAGGAGACCGTCAAGGGCGAGAGCGCCGTTCTCGCCGGCGGCCTCGACGCCGAGGCGCTGAATGCCCAGGGCCAGCAGATCTCGGCGGAACTGACCCGCCAGCTCCGCCAGAGCGCCAACATCGTCTACAAGTGAGCCCGACAGGCTGAACGACCGGCGGGCGGTCTCGTCCGCGGCAAGGCGCAGGGAACGGCGATGGACGGCACGACACGCCGCGGCGGGGCGCAGACCGCCCTTGCGATGACGATCGGCGAACCGGCCGGCGTCGGCGCCGAGATTGCCGCCATGGCATGGCGGCAGGCCGAAGGTGGCAACATCCCGCCCTTCTATCTCCTTGCCGATTCCGCCTTCGTCCGGAGCCGTCTCGAGCTGGCCGGTCTCGACGTTCCCGTCATTGATGCGACTGCCGAGACCTGCCTTGCCCGGTTCGGCGCGGGGCTTCCCGTTGTCGATGTCGGCCATGCCCTTGCCGACGCGCCGGGCCGTCCGTCGTCGGCGGATGCGCATGGCGTCGTCGCGTCGATCGAACTGGCCGTCGCCGATGTCGCGGCCGGCCGGGCCGGCGGTGTCGTGACGCTGCCGATCCAGAAGGCGACGCTCTACGACGCCGGCTTCCGTCATCCCGGCCACACCGAGTTTCTCGGCGAGCTTGCCGCCCGCCACTGGCCGGGACGACCCGCGACGCCGGTGATGATGCTGGCCGGCCCGGAACTTCGCACCGTGCCTGTCACCGTGCACATTCCCGTCTCCGAGGTGCCACGCCGCCTGACGGCCGATCTCCTCGTCGAGACCGGCCGGATCGTCGCCGCCGACCTGCGGACCCGCTTCGGCATCGCCACGCCGCGCCTTGCCGTCGCCGGGCTCAACCCGCATGCGGGCGAGAACGGGTCGATGGGGCGCGAGGACCTCGACGTGATCGTTCCGGCGATCGCCCGGCTGGTTGCCGAAGGCATCGCGGCCACGGGGCCATGGCCGGCCGACACGCTGTTCCACCCGCGCGCGCGCACCGGCTATGACGCGGTGCTGGCCATGTATCACGACCAGGCGCTGATCCCGGTGAAGACGATCGCCTTCGACGAGACGGTGAACGTAACCCTCGGCCTGCCCTTCGTGCGCACCTCGCCCGACCACGGCACCGCGCTGGACATTGCCGGCACCGGCACCGCGCGGCCGGACAGCCTGATCGCCGCGCTCAGGATGGCCGCGGGCATGACCGCGGACATCGTCGCCGGGGACCACATGCGTTGAGCGCGATCGACGACCTGCCACCCTTGTCCGACGTGGTGCGCACCCATGGCCTGTCGGCGCAGAAGTCGCTCGGCCAGAACTTCCTGTTCGACCTCAACCTCACCTCGCGGATCGCCCGCACGGCCGGGTCGCTGACCGACACGACGGTCGTCGAGGTCGGTCCCGGTCCCGGCGGCCTCACCCGCGCCCTGCTGGCCAACGGCGCGCGCAAGGTGATCGCCATCGAGCGCGACCGCCGCTGCCTGCCGGCGCTGGCCGAGATCGCCGAGCGCTATCCCGGCCGGCTCGAGGTGATCGAGGGCGACGCGCTGGCGATCGACATCGGCGCCATCGCCGAAGGTCCGATCCGCATCATCGCCAACCTGCCCTACAACATCGGCACGCAGCTTCTGATCGGCTGGCTGTCGGCCGATCCCTGGCCGCCGTGGTGGCAGTCGCTGACGCTGATGTTCCAGAAGGAGGTCGCCCAGCGGATCGTCGCGACCGAGAGCGACGACGCCTATGGCCGGCTCGGCGTGATGGCGGGCTGGCGGACGCAGGCGACGATGATGTTCGACATCTCGCCGAAGGCCTTCGTGCCACCGCCGAAGATCACCTCGTCGGTGGTGCATCTCGTGCCCCGGGCGACGCCCCTGCCCTGCCGCCTCGCGGCGCTGGAGACGGTGACGGCCGCCGCCTTCGGGCAGCGCCGCAAGATGCTGCGCCAGAGCCTCAAGAGCCTCGGGCGCGACTCCCTCGCCCTGCTGGAAGCCGCCAGCATCGACCCGACGGTGCGGGCGGAGACTGTGCCGGTCGCCGGCTTCGTGGCCCTCGCCAATGCCTTCGACGCGGGAGCCGGTGTTTCCGACACCTGACTGGCGGCGGACAGCCGGCTTCACCGTCGCTCACGATGAATTTCTGCTTGACAGCACCCGTCGATTTACCGGACCGAAAGTAAAACGCCCCTAACACTGCCGAGCGGCCACAGACGTGGCGCCGTCAGGGGTTTCGGGAGCATTCACATGAAGGTTCAGGGCAAGATCTTGTCCGTTGTCGCGGTCCTCGGACTTGCGGTCGTCGCCACCGGGGCGATCGGCGTGCAGTCGCTGCGCTCGCTCGACGGACAGATGAACCGGCTGGATGCGCTCGCCCAGCAGGCCTACTTCGCCGAGAAGGTCAACGGCGCGATCACCGCGGTGAACGCCTCCAACCGCGGCATCACCTCGGCGCGCAATGCCGAGGAGACCGCGGATTATCTCGGCGAGACGAAGAAGACCCTCGCCGCGCTCGAGACCGCGGTCGCCGAGTGGCGCCAGGTCGTCGCCCCCGAAGACATGCCGCTGTTCGAGACGCTGGCGCGCGACGCCAAGGCCTATGCGGATCTGCGCCTCGAACTGGCCGAGTATGGTGCGGCCGAAGGCGCCGCCGCCGGCATGGCCCGCCTCAAGGAACCGAGCGTGCGGGCCAACCGCCAGGCACTGCAGAAGAGCCTGACCGAGAACATCGACAAGGTACGCGGCGCGCTCGACCCGCTGCGCGCCGAAAAGGACGCCAACAACCGGGCAGCCCTGATGACGCTGCTGGCTTCGGCCCTGCTGGCGCTGCTCGCCGGCGTCGGCATCGCGATCTGGATCGGCACGGTGAAGATGGCCCGGCCGATGACCCGCGTCACCTCGGCGCTGAAGAGCATGGCCGACGGCAACCTGCAGGTCGCGACCGAGCCCCGGCCGGGCAGCGACGAGATCGGCGACCTGTGGCGCACCACCGAACGCTTCCGCACCGCCCTTGCCGAAGCCGAGCGGATCAAGTCCGAGCAGCAGGCGACCGAAGCGGCCCGCGCCGAACAGCGCCGCCGGATGATGCACGAGGTCGCGGCCGATTTCGAACGCGCCGTCGGCGGCATCGTCCAGAACGTTTCCACCGCCGCCACCCAGCTGGAAATGTCCGCCCGCGAGATGGCGACCAACGCCGAGAACACCTCCGGCCAGCTCGTCACCGTGGCGAGCGCCTCCGAGGAAGCCTCGGCCAACGTCCAGACCGTCGCCTCCGCCGCCGAGGAACTCAGCGCGTCGGTGGCCGAGATCAGCCGCCAGGTCTCCGAATCGGCGCGCATCGCCACATCGGCCGAGGCGAATGCACAGGAAACCTCCTCCAAGGTGGCGCGCCTGTCGGTGGCCGCGACCCGCATCGGCGACATCGTCGGCCTGATCACCACGATCGCCGAGCAGACCAACCTCCTCGCCCTCAACGCCACGATCGAGGCGGCCCGGGCGGGCGACGCCGGCCGCGGCTTTGCCGTCGTGGCGCAGGAGGTGAAGAATCTCGCGACCCAGACCAGCAAGGCGACCAACGAGATCGCGGGGCAGATCGCCGAGATCCAGACCTCGACGTCCGATTCCGCCTCCTCGATCGAGGCGATCAGCAACGTCATCCAGGAGCTGAACGGCATCGCCACCACGATCGCCGGCGCCGTGCGCGAGCAGGGTTCAGCGACCCAGGAGATCGCCCGCAACGTGCAGGAGGCCTCGCACGGCACCTCGCAGGTGACCGAGAGCATCGAGACCGTCAGCCGTGCCGCCGGCGCCTCCAGCGCCGCCTCGGCGCAGGTGCTGGCTGCGGCCCGCGAGTTGTCGCGCCAGAGCGATGCGCTCAGCGGCGAGGTGGCGAAGGTCCTCTCCACGATCCGCGCCGCCTGAGGGTCGCGACCTCATCGAATCAAAAGGCCCGGCGCCGTGACGCACCGGGCCTTTTTCATTTGAAGGACCGACGGGACGATGTCCCTCAGGCGAGAAGACGTTCGATGAAATCGCTGACCGACCCGGCGATGCGGTCCCGCTTCAGGCGTTCGGCGCGCAGGATCGCCTTCAGGTCGGCGAAGGCGCCGTCGAGATCGTCGTTGATCACCACATAGTCGAAGCGCGGCCACTCCTGCACCTCCGACCGGGCGTTGAACAGCCGGCGCTCGATGGCGTCCTCCGGGTCCTCGGCGCGGCGATGCAGGCGCGAGCGCAGCTCGGCCATGGTCGGCGGCAGGATGAAGATCGCCGCCACATCCTCGGCCATCCGCTCGCGGATCTGCGCCGCGCCCTGCCAGTCGACGTCGAACAGGACGTCGCGCCCCTCCGCGAGGGCCCTTTCGACGGACGCCCGCGGCGTGCCGTAGAAGTTGCCGTG
Organism: Methylobrevis pamukkalensis; assembly: GCF_001720135.1. Taxonomy (GTDB): domain Bacteria; phylum Pseudomonadota; class Alphaproteobacteria; order Rhizobiales; family Pleomorphomonadaceae; genus Methylobrevis; species Methylobrevis pamukkalensis. The sequence continues at coordinate 6,804 of NZ_MCRJ01000083.1, read as the reverse complement.
TACCTCGGCCCATTCCAGCAGTTCGCCGTTCTCGGCCATGGCCCGGAAATGGCTCTTCTCGATGAAATGATAGTGGATGCCGTCGACCTCGCTCGGCCGGCGGCCGCGGGTGGTGACGGAGATCGACAGTTCGATCTCCTTGTCGCTGTCGAGCAGCAGGCGCGACAGGGTGCCCTTCCCCGCCCCGGAGGGCGAGGAGATCACCATCATCACGCCGCGCCGGGCGAGACGTTCATGGCCGGTGCGGGACGGGGCAGTCGAGGCGGGCGTCGACATGTCGGAGGCTCACTCGATGTTCTGCACCTGCTCCTTGAACTGGTCGACGACGGCCTTCAGCGAAAGGCCGATGGTCGTCAGCCGGCTGTCGTTCGACTTGGAGCAGAGCGTGTTGGTTTCGCGGTTGAATTCCTGGGCGAGAAAGTCGAGCCGGCGTCCGGCCGGCTCGCCCGAGGCCAGCAGGCTTCTGGCCTGCGCCACATGGGCGGTGAGCCGGTCGAGCTCCTCGCGGATGTCGGCCTTGGCGGCCAGCAGCATCGCTTCCTGGTGAAGGCGCTGCGGATCGAGATCGCTGCGGCCGAAGAGGGTTGCGATCTGGTCGGCGATCCTTGCGCCGATCGCCTCGGCGCTGCGGGCGGGACAAGCCTCGGCCGCGGCGGCCAGCGCGGCGACCTCGTCGACCTGACGGCCGACGATGGCGCCGAGCGCACGCCCCTCCTCCGCCCGTGCCGCCACCAGCGCCTCGAGAACCTCGTCGAAGGCGGTAAGAACAGCAGCGTCGAGCGCCGCGCGCTCCTCCATCACCTCCTCCGAGGCGACGGGCTCGACGACGCCCTTCACCGCCAGCAGGCCGGCGATCGACGCGGGCGCAAGGCCGGGCACCTCGGCATAGTCACGGGCGGTGGCGACCAGCAGGTCGAGCAGCGGCCGGTTGACGGTGTAGCCGCTCCGGGCCACCGCGCGTTCGGCCGAGAGCGCGACCTGGACCGAGCCACGACCGAGCCGCGCCTGCGCCCTTGTGCGGGCCACCTGCTCGACGGCCTCGAAGCCGGGCGGCGTGCGAAAGCGCAGGTCGAGGCCGCGCCCGTTCACCGAGCGGATCTCCCAGGCAAAGCGCAGATCGCCATGGCTGCCGTCGCGGCGGGCAAAGCCCGTCATGCTCATCACTGTCATCGTGCCGGATGATCCTCGTCGTCGCAGCGACGCGCGATCCTGTCGCGCCGCACAGCAATCCGGGATTCCGGAAGGCGTTTCAATGCAGATCTCGGTCGACCTGGCAGAAAAGCGCGCCGTTGCGTCCGGTCAGGGCTTTTCCGGCGGCAGAACGGGGAGCGAGGGATCGCGCGGAGGCATGCCGTCGAGGAGGTCGATCGTCCCATCGCTCGCCCCGTCGGTCGGGGCAGTCCCGGCCGCTGCCGGCGGCTCGCCGTCGGTGGTCTCGGACACGAGTTCCGGCTCGGCCGCGTCGACCTGGGCGGCGGCCGTCCGCTCCATCCGGCGCAGCCGGGCCACATGACGGTTGTGCTCGGCCAGCGTTGCGGAGAAGGCGTGGCCGCCGGTGCCGTCGGCGACGAAATAGAACTCGTTGGTGTTCGACGGCCCCGCGACGGCTTCGAGCGCCGCCCGGCCCGGATTGGCGATCGGTCCCGGCGGGAGTCCCGGGATCTGGTAGGTGTTGTAGGGGGTCGCCTGGGTGATCTCGCTGCGGCGGATCGGGCGGCCGAGCGTCCCCTGGCCGCCGACGAGTCCGTAGATGATCGTCGGATCGGACTGCAGCCGCATGCCCTTGCGCAGGCGGTTGACGAAGACGGCGGCGACGCGCGGCCGCTCGTCGGCCTTGCCGGTCTCCTTCTCGACGATGGAGGCGAGCGTGACCAGTTCCTCGGGCGTCGTCACCGGGATGTCCGGCCGGCGCCGCGCCCAGACGTCCTTGAGAACGCGGTCATGCTCGCGCCGCATGCGGTCCAGCAGCGTGGCACGCTGGGCGCCGCGCGTGAACATGTAGGTTTCCGGCAGCAGCGTGCCTTCGGCCGGGATGTCGGTGACGGTGCCCGACAGCAGCGGTTCGGCGTTGAGGCGATCGACGATCTGCTGGCTGGTCAGGCCCTCGGGCACGGTAAAGGAATGGAGGATCGCCTTGCCGGACACGAGGAGGTTCATCACCTCGTACATGCTGGCGCCGGCAGGGACGGCATATTCGCCCGCCTTCAGCCGACCTGCGGTGCGATAGGCCCGCACGCCCCAGACGAAGACCTGCGGCTGCTCGATCACGCCCTCGGTGGCAAGAGTGGTGGCGATCTCGTCGACGCCGGAGTTGGCGCGGATGATCACGGTCTTCTCGGCCGCCAGCGGTCCCGGCTCGGTGAAGGCAAGCTTGCCCCAGTAGAGCACCGCGCCGGCGCCCAGCACCAGCAGCACCACGAGCATCATCAGGCCATTGAGGACGACCACGACGGGATTGCGGACATGACGGGAACGCGGCGGCTGGGGCGCAGGCTCGGGCGCGAGCGCCTCGCGCGGGCTCTTGGGATTGATCCGGTTGGCGGATTCATCCTCGGGGCCGCCGTTCTTCGCCGGCTTTTCCGTATTCTCGTCCATTCCTGCTCCCGCCTCTCGGCCCTGTCGGCGGATCTTCGGCTTCACGGCGGGCTTCGTCCACCGCGAAATGCAAAGACCGCCCGTTCCGGATCGCGCCGGCCCTCGCCGCCCGTGCGGCTGATGTCCGGGTCCGGACCCTCCGTGACATGGAGAACCCGGCCCGCTGTGCAGGGGCGATTCCTGCCCGCGCCGCGGGACTGTTGCGGCACTTCATGGCGAAACGACGAAACGGCCGTGTGGTTCAGATCACGGCGTCAGGCAGCATACCTGCGGAACACCAGGGAGGCATTGGTGCCACCGAAGCCGAAGCTGTTCGACAGGGCGACATTCACCTGCTTCCTGCGCGCCACGTTGGGCACGAGGTCGATGGGGGTCTCGACCGACGGATTGGCGAGATTGATCGTCGGCGGCACGATGCCGTCGCGGATCGTCAGCACGGAGAAGATCGCCTCGACGGCACCGGCCGCGCCGAGCAGATGCCCGACCGCCGATTTGGTCGACGACATCGAGATCCGCGCCGCTGCATTACCGACGAGCCGCTGCACCGCACCGAGTTCGATCTCGTCGCCGAGCGGGGTCGAGGTGCCGTGGGCGTTGATGTAGTCGATCTCGTCCGGCGAGACGCCGGCGCGGGCCAGCGCCGCCTTCATGCAGCGGTAGGCGCCGTCGCCGTCCTCGGCGGGGGCGGTGATGTGGTGGGCGTCGCCCGACATGCCGTAGCCGATGACTTCGGCATAGATCTTCGCGCCGCGCGCAGAGCATGCTCGAGTTCCTCGAGCACGACGACGCCGGCGCCCTCGCCCATGACAAAGCCGTCGCGGTCGCGATCATAGGGGCGCGAGCCTTCGGTCGGGCGGTCGTTGAAACCGGTCGACAGGGCGCGGCAGGCCGAGAAACCGGCGACCGAGATGCGGCACACCGGCGATTCCGCGCCGCCGGCGACCATGACGTCGGCATCGCCGAGCATGATCAGACGCGAGGCATCGCCGATCGCGTGCGAGCCGGTCGAGCAGGCCGTCACGACGGAATGGTTGGGGCCGCGCAGGCCGTGACGAATCGAGACATGCCCTGAGGCCAGATTGATCAGGCGGCCGGGAATGAAGAACGGGCTGATGCGGCGGGGGCCCTTGTCGCGCAGGACATAGGCCGCATCGACGATGCCGCCGAGGCCGCCGATGCCGGATCCGATCATGACACCGGAGCGGATCTGCTCGTCATAGGTTTCAGGATGCCAGCCGGCGTCATCAAGCGCCTGTTGGGCAGCCGCGACAGCGAAGACGATGAAGTCGTCGACCTTGCGCTGTTCCTTGGGTTCCATGAAGCGATCGGCGTCGAACGTGCCGTCGCTGCCGTCACCGCGAGGAACGGTGCAGGCGATCTGGCAGGGCAGATCATCGACCTCGAAGGTGGAGATCCGGCTTGCACCGCTGCGCCCTTCAAGAATCCGCTGCCATGTCGTGTCCACGTCGGCGCCAAGCGGGGACACCATCCCGAGCCCGGTAATGACGACTCGTCTCATCATTCTTCCACTTCGACGGAGTGATCGTGCCGGACGGCGGAGGACGCGTCCGGCCACGAAAATCAGGCCGTCGCCTTGGTGAGGTAGTTCACAGCGTCGCCGACCGTCTGGATGGTGTCGGCCGCATCGTCCGGGATCTCGCAACCGAACTCTTCCTCGAAGGCCATCACCAGCTCGACCGTGTCGAGCGAATCCGCGCCGAGATCCTCGATGAAGCTAGCCTCCATCGTCACCTTCTCGGGGTCTGCTCCGAGATTGTCGATGACGATCTTCTTAACGCGCTCAGCGATGTCGCTCATATTCTGAAGTCCTTCGTTCGAAAGTCCGTGCTGGGTCTGTAGCCGAATTCAAGGGGGAATCCGGTGTGTCGTCGCGCGGCCGCACCTTATCGAGCCTCGTTTCCCTCCGAAGAAATGCAACCTTTATTTCGGAGATACAAGCTGCCCCGGCCGATACGCCGACGATTCCTGATATTGTCGGCGGCTAGGTAACACACTTCGCCACCCTTTGCCAGCAGGACGGGCACGCCCGCAAGCCATTGCCCGAGCCTGTCCGGCAACCGCCGATCCGTCAATCAAAACATGGCCATGCCGCCGTTGACATGCAGCGTCTGACCGGTGACGTAGGCGGCCTCGCGGCTGGCGAGATAGACGGCCGCGGCCGCGATCTCGTCGGCGGTGCCGAGCCGTCCGGCCGGCACCTGCGCCAGCGTGGCGTCCTTCTGCTTCTCGTTGAGAACGTCCGTCATCGCCGTCTCGATGAAGCCGGGCGCGATGGTGTTGACCGTGATCGAGCGGCTCGCCACTTCCTGCGCGAGCGCCTTGGTCATGCCGATCATGCCGGCCTTGGCGGCGGCATAGTTGGCCTGACCGGCGTTGCCGGTGACGCCCACGATCGAGGTGATGCCGATGATGCGGCCGAAGCGGCGCTTCATCATGCCGCGCACGGCGGCGCGCGACAGGCGGAAGCCGGAGGTGAGATCGACCTCGATCACCTGGTCCCAGTCCTCGTCCTTCATGCGCATGAACAGGCCGTCGCGGGTGATGCCCGCGTTGTTGACCAGGATGTCGAGCCCGTCCATCGCGGTCTCGGCCGCCGGCACCAGGCCGTCGACCGCCGCGCGGTCGGCGAGATTGCAGGGCACGATGTGGACGCGCTCGCCGAGGTCGGCCGCAAGGCCTTCCAGCGCCGCCGCGCGCGTTCCAGACAGGGTGACGATGGCGCCGCGGGCATGCAGGCCGCGGGCGATGGCGCCGCCGATGCCGCCGGTCGCGCCGGTCACGAGGGCCTTGAGGCCGGTAAGGTCGAACATGTGTTGCTCCTCGTGGGCGCCGCGCGCCGTGTCAGAGGCCGATGAGGGTCCTGGCGGCCGCGATGTCTTCGGGGGCCGAGACGTGGCCGACCGCCGCATCCTTGGCGGTCCGCTTGACGAGGCCGGACAGGACCTTGCCCGCACCGACCTCCAGATAGGTGGTGACGCCCTGCCCCGCGAGCCAGCCGATCGACTCGCGCCAGCGCACGGTGCCGGTGACCTGCTCGACAAGCCGGCGGCGAATCTCGTCCGGATCGGTGATCGGCGCAGCCAGCACGTTGCTCACCACCGGCACCACCGGGGTGCTGATGGTCACGTCGGCGAGCGCCTCGGCCATGCGGTCGGCCGCAGGCTGCATCAGCGCGCAATGGAACGGGGCGGACACGGGGAGGATCACCGCGCGCCGGACGCCGCGGCCCTTGGCGATCCCGATCGCCCGCTCCACGGCAACCCGGTGGCCGGAGATCACGACCTGGCCCGGCTGGTTGTCGTTGGCGGCGGCGCAGACGTCGTCGCCCGCCGCCTCGGCGGCAATCGCGACCACGTCGTCGAAGTCCAGGCCGAGCAGCGCGGCCATGGCGCCTTCGCCGACCGGAACCGCAGCCTGCATCGCGTCGCCGCGAATGCGCAGCAGGCGGGCCGCATCGGCGATGCCGAGCGCACCGGCGGCGGCCAGCGCCGAATATTCGCCGAGCGAATGGCCGGCGACATAGGAGGCCGTCGAGGCCAGATCGACGCCTTCGCTCTCCAGCGCGCGCAGCGCGGCGATCGACACGGCCATCAGCGCCGGCTGGGTGTTGGAGGTGAGGGTCAGCGCCTCGTCCGGCCCCTCCCACATGATCGTGGAGAGCTTCTGGCCGAGCACGTCGTCGACCTCGTCGAACACCGCGCGCGCCGCCGGATAGACCTCGGCGAGCGACTGGCCCATGCCCACGGTCTGGCTGCCCTGTCCGGGAAACACGAATGCGCGCATCTCTTCTTCTCTTCTTGTCGTCCGCGCGGGAAAACCCGAGCCGCAAATCCTGCGGGATCCCTTGAAAGCCGGTCCCTGTCCGCGCGCTCTTCGCGTGCGCGCCGCCGCTTGTCAAGGCGCAGTGCCGCAATGCCCCTGCGCGTCGCCCTTATGTCCGGCGGGATTGGCCGATCACTGAGCCTTGCGAGGCACCGACCGGGACAGGCCGCTATTTCCCGTACCAAGGTTGCCTTTTGCCGGCTTTCCGCCTATAAGCCCGCCGTCGCGTATGACGTGACGCCCGGCCGGGGGCTGAACGGAAGGTCGCCGATGCGTCGTCGCCGCCATGAGCGGTGCCGACAGGCGGCAGGGTCTCCCCAGAGACCCGTCTTCCCGTGTTCCCGCTCTCGATTCGCACCGACTTCA
>NZ_MCRJ01000082.1 GCF_001720135.1 Methylobrevis pamukkalensis | reverse complement strand
CCCGAGCGCGAGGCCTTCCGCCAGATCGCCGAGGCGCTGGGTGCCCGCTATGACGGCCCGGCGCCGGAGGCCGGCGAGGATGCGCCCCGCGCCGCAGCCGCTGCCCCTGTTCGGACCGGCGCCGGCCACGCGCAAGCCGACCCGGCCAGCCGAGGGCCCACCCGCCGAGAGGAGGATCGTCGAGGGCATCGGCTCGGTGCTGGACATCTCCGTCGTCGAGCGCCTGCCGCTGCCGCTGGCGATCCTGCGCGCCGGCGACGCGCTGACCGTCAACCGCGCCTTCCTCGACCTGTTCGGATATGCCGACCGCGCCGCCTTCGACGCCGCCGGCGGCATCGCCACCGCCTTTGCCGGCGGCGTGAGCGAGGCCGGCCAGGATGTCTCCGCCATCCGCCGGGCCGATGGCCGCGAGGTGCCGGTCGGCGTGACGCTCCATGCGATCCAGCACGACGGCGCGCCCGCCTCGATGCTGGTGTTCACGCCGCGCGTCGTCGCGCCGGCCGCTCCCGTTGCCGCCCCTGCCGCCGCCTTGTCGGCCGAAAGCCGCGAGCGGGCGCTCGAGGACCGGCTCGGCGAACTCGACGCCATCCTCGACACCGCCACCGACGGCGTGCTGGTGATCGACGGCAAGGCCGGGGTGATCGGCTGCAACCGCTCGGCCGAGGCGCTGTTCGGCCGCGAGCGCGGCGAGATCGTCGGCCGCCGGCTGATCGATCTGCTGGCGCCCGAGAGCCACCGCGGCGCCCTCGACTATCTCGATGGCCTCACCCGCAACGGCGTCGCCAGCGTACTCAACGACGGGCGCGAGGTGATCGGCTCGGTGGCCGGTCGCGGCTACATCCCGCTGTTCATGACCATGGGCCGGGTCGGCGGCGACAAGTTCTGCGCCGTCCTGCGCGACATCACCCACTGGAAGCGCGTGGAGGAGGAACTCACCTCCGCCAAGCGCCAGGCGGAAAACGCGTCCTCGCAGAAATCCGAATTCCTCGCCCGGATCAGCCACGAGATCCGCACCCCGCTCAACGCCATCATCGGCTTCTCGGAAGTGATGATGGAGGAACGCTTCGGTGCGATCGGCAACGACCGCTACAAGGAATACCTGCGCGACATCCGCATGTCGGGCACCCACATCATGAGCCTCGTCAACGACCTGCTGGATCTCTCCAAGATCGAGGCCGGCAAGCTCGACCTGTCATTCGCGGCGGTGTCGGTCAACGACGTGCTGCGCGACTGCGTGGCGCTGATGCAGCCGCAGGCCAACCGCGAGCGGATCATCATCCGCACCAGCCTGTCGAGCGCGGTGCCGCATGTGGTCGCCGACGAGCGCAGCCTGCGCCAGATCGTGCTGAACCTTCTGTCGAACGCCATCAAGTTCACGCCCCAGAGCGGCCAGGTGATCGTCTCGACCCTCTACGAGGACACCGGCGAGGTGGCGATGCGCGTGCGCGACACCGGCATCGGCATGAGCCCGTCCGACGTGGAAAAGGCGCTGGAGCCGTTCCGCCAGCTCCAGACCGCAAGGTCCGGGCGCGGCACCGGCCTCGGCCTGCCGCTGACCAAGGCGCTGGTCGAAGCCAACCGGGCGCATTTCCGGATCGACAGCGCGGTCGGCCAGGGCACCCTCGTCGAGGTCACATTTCCGTCAACACGCGTTCTCGCGGAGTAGGCCGCAGCCCGGTTCCGGGTCCTGCGGCCTCTCTGCCCGGCGTCTGCGACGCAGGGCTCGGCCGTGCGCGGGGCAATTGACGTGCGCAATCCTCAGCTTTTCCCTTGAGAAAACTTGACAAACCGGCGCCAGATTGGGATTGTTCTAACTAAGTAATTGATATGGCAGGCGAATTGTTGACCTGTGTCGGATTGTATCTATAGTCCGGCCGTCAACGGAGGTCGCCAGCGGCCTTCCTTCAGCCTTTTGAAGCGGGGACATCCCCCGCGACACGGAGTTTCGACCATGTCTGCCTCGACCTTCCGCAGCGCCGCCGTGGCGGTGCTCCTCGGCCTCACGCCGGCCGTCGCCGCCGCCGCCGAGGAAGTCAACGTCTACACCAGCCGCGAGCCGGCCCTGATCCAGCCGCTGCTGGAGGTCTTCACCAAGGAGACCGGCATCACGGTCAACACCATCTTCATCAAGGACGGTCTGGCGCAGCGCGTCGAGGCGGAAGGCGCCAATTCTCCGGCCGACATCCTCTCGGTGGTCGACTACGGCAACCTGATCGAGTTCGTCGACCGCGGCCTGACCCAGCCGGTCAAGCAGGAGGAGCTGGACGCGGCGATCCCGGCGAGCCTGCGCGACAAGGACGGCCACTGGTTCGCGCTGTCGATGCGCGCCCGGGTGATCTATGCCTCCAAGGACCGCGTCACCGAGACGGCGCTGACCTACGAGGATCTCGCCGACCCGAAGTGGAAGGGCAAGGTCTGCATCCGGTCGGGCCAGCACCCCTACAACACCTCGCTGATCGCCGCGATGATCGCCAAGGACGGCCCCGAGGCCGCCAAGGCCTGGCTCGAGGGCGTCAAGGCCAACCTTGCCCGCAAGGCCGGCGGCGGCGACCGTGACGTCGCCCGCGACATCCTCGCCGGCATCTGCGACATCGGCATCGCCAACTCCTACTATGTCGGCCTGATGCGCTCGGGCGCCGGCGGCGAGGAGCAGAAGACCTGGGGCGAGGCGATCAAGGTGATCATGCCGACCTTCAAGGACGGCGCCGGCAGCCACGTCAACGTGTCCGGCATCGCCATGGCCAAGAATGCCCCGAACCGCGAAAATGCGCTGAAGCTGCTCGACTTCATGGTCTCCGACGAGGCCCAGAAGCTTTACGCCGAAGCCAACTACGAATATCCGGTGAAGGCGGGCGCGCCCGTCGACCCGATCGTCGCCGACTTCGGCGCGCTGAAGATCGACCCGCTGCCGCTGACCGAGGTCGCCGCGCACCGCAAGGACGCGAGCCTGCTCGTCGACGAGGTCGGCTTCGACAACTGATCCCTGCCCGGCTGGCAGGACCGATACGGCGGAGGGCGTCCCCTGCGGGCGCCCTTTCGCGTGACTGCGGAGGCATGAGCGAGCGAGAATGACGACGACGGCCGACCCCGAAGCGACGACCCGGCCCCTGCGCCGGCCTGCCAGCGTCGGTGGTCTCGACATCCTCTCGCTGCTCGTCGTCCTCCTGGTGCTGACCCCGGTCGGCGGCCTCGTCTATTTCGCGGTGCAGGGCTCGGGCGATCTCTGGCCGCATCTCCTGCGCAACGTCATTCCCACGGCCCTGTGGACCAGCCTGCTGCTGCTGGCCGGGGTCGGTGTCATGGTCGCCGCCATCGGCGTCGGCGCCGCCTGGCTGATCGCCGGCTACGTGTTCCCCGGCCGGCGCATCCTGGAATGGGCGCTGCTTCTGCCGCTCAGCGTACCGACCTACATCCTCGCCTATGCCTATCTCGACGTGATGCACCCGGTCGGTCCGGTGCAGACGGCGCTTCGGGCGCTGTTCGGCCTGGATAGCCCGCAGGATCTCTGGTTTCCGGAGATCCGCTCGCTCGGCGGGGCGATCTTCCTGCTCGGCTTCGTGCTCTACCCCTATGTCTACCTGCCCGCGCGGGCGCTGTTCATGATGCAGTCGCCCACCGTGATCGAGGTGGCGCGCACGCTCGGCAGCGGACCGGCGCGGACCTTTCTCACCGTCGCGCTGCCGCTTGCCCGCCCGGCGATCGCGGTCGGGACGTCGCTTGCCCTGATGGAGGCGCTCAACGACATCGGCGCCTCCGAATTCCTCGGCGTGCGCACGCTGACGGTCGCGATCTACACCACCTGGGTCACCCGCTCCTCGATCGAGGGCGCGGCGCAGATCGCCCTCCTGATGCTGATCGTCGTGTTCGCGCTGGTCGTGGTCGAGCGGATCGGCCGGCGCCATCAGCGCTTCGTCGGCCGCGGCGGGCGCCAGCATCAGGCGGCGCCGGTGCATCTGGCCGGCGGGCGCGCCGCCCTTGCCTGCCTGGCCTGCGTCGCGCCGGTCGCGATCGGCTTCATGGTGCCCACCGCCTATCTTGTCGTCGAGGCGGCACGGCGCATCCGCGCCTTCGGCCTGCCGGCCGATCTCGGCACCTGGGTCGCCAACAGCGTGACCTCGGCGCTGGCGGCCACGCTGGTCGCGGTCGCGGTCGGCCTCGTCGTCGCCTATACGGCCCGCTTCTCCCGTGCCCGCTGGTCGGGAGCGCTCGTGCGCCTGTCGGGCATCGGCTACACCGTGCCCGGCACCGTGCTCGCGGTCGGCCTGCTGATCCCGATGACCAGCCTCGACAACGCGGTCGACGGCGCCGCGCGCTCGCTGCTCGGCCTCTCCACCGGCCTGCTGCTCACGGGCAGCGGCGCGGCGCTGGTGCTCGCCTACGTGGTCCGCTTCCTCGCCATCTCCAGCGGCGGCATCGAGGCCGGCCTTGCCAAGATCAGCCCGAGCCTCGATTCGGCGGCGCGCTGCCTTGGCGCCGGCCATGTGCGGCTGCTCGGGCGGATTCACGCGCCGATGCTGCGCCCGGCGATCACCGCCGCCGCCCTGCTGGTCTTCGTCGACTGCATGAAGGAACTGCCGATCACGCTGCTGCTGCGCCCGTTCAATTTCGAGACGCTGGCGACCCACGTCTACGGCGAAGCGGCGCGCGGCACCTACGAGGACGGCGCGGTGGCCGCGCTGATGATCGTGATCGTCGGCCTTGCGCCGATCATCCTGCTCGCCCGCACCAGCTTTCGCGGCGGCGACCGCGGCCCCGGCTGAGGGCCGCCCGTCGCACGGACCGCACCCGATGCGCGCTCACCGATCCCAGTAGGACGGCAGCAGCACGACGATCACCACGACGATCTCCAGACGGCCGAGCAGCATGCAGAAGCTCAGCACCCATTTGGCCAGATCCGGCAGGGACGAGAAGTTGCCGGCCGGACCGACCACCGGGCCGATGCCCGGGCCGACGTTGGCGATCGCCTGCATCACCGACGACAGCGACGTGACGAAGTCGAGGCCGGTCGACGACAGCAGGACGGTGAAGACGCCGACCGCGAACAGCGTCATCCACACGAAGGCGGAAATCGAGCGGATGACCTCGTCGTCGACCACCCGGTCGCCGTAGGTGACGCGCACCACCCGGTGCGGCTGGAGCCGGGTGAGCAGCTGGTTGTGCATCACCTTGAGCAGGATCAGCAGGCGGAAGGCCTTGAGGCCGCCGGAGGTGGAGCCGGTGCAGCCGCCGAACAGGGTGATCATGATGAACACCGTCTCCGGGAAGGCGCCCCAGGATACATAGTCCTCGCTGACGAAGCCGGTGGTGGAGATCACCGAGACGATGTTGAACAGGCTCGACCAGATGATGGCGAGCGGCTCCTCGTCGGTGGAGGCGATCCGCCAGAAGGACACGACGAAGACCACGAAGGCGATGAGCTTCAGGTAGAACACCGTCTGCTCGTCGGTGAACAGCAGGCGCGGCCGGCCGTGGAACACCTGGATCATCAGCGGGAAGGTCAGGCTGCCGATCAGCATGCCGGTGACCAGCACGGCCTCCACATAATAGCTCTGGAACCAGCCGATCGAGGCATCGTGGGTGGAGAAGCCGCCGGTGGCGATGGCCGCGAAGGAATGGACCACGGCGTCGAGGAAGCTGACGCCGCCGAGCAGCAGCAGCATGACCGAGGCCGCCGTGAAGCCGACGTAGACGAAGGCGATCTGGCGGACCATGTCGACGATCCGGGCCGTCGCCTTGTTGCCGACGTCGGAGCTTTCCATCTTGAACAGCTGCATGCCGGAAATGCGCAGGAACGGCAGCAGGATGATGCCCATGGCGATCACGCCGAGGCCGCCGACCCAGTTGAGCAGGCCGCGCCACATCAGCAGGCCCGGGGCCATGTCATCAAGGCCGACCAGCACCGTGGAGCCCGTCGTCGTGATGCCCGACACCGATTCGAAGACGGCATCCGTGAACGAGATGCCGTAGTCGGAAAAATACAGCGGCAGCGCGCCGACGAGGCTGAGGGCGACCCAGGACAGCACGGTCAGCATGAAGCCCTGCCGCAGCGACAGCTTCAGCGGCGCCCCCCAGTGGGCCACCGAGAGCAGCACGCCGCAGCCCATCACCAGCATGGCGGTGATGACGAAGGTCTGCCAGTCGGGATTGCCCGCCGCCAGATCGACCAGCGCGCAGAGCAGCAGCAGCGGTCCGAAGGTCGACGTCAGGACGCCGATGATGAACAGGACGGGTCGAAAGTCGATGACCAAAGGGCGTGTCCCCGATCGGGCCGGTGCGACCGGCGGGCCGGGAGCCAGTCTTAGGGCATCGCCGTCGCCTTGTCAGTCACGGGAAGGCAACAGTCGCCGCCCGGAACCCTCCCGAGCGGCGGCCCCTCCCCTGGCAAAGGAGGGACGGCGGCACGTGCCCGGTCTCAGGGCGTCGCGGCCGCCAGCCGTTCGGCCCGCTTGCGCTCGATCTCCGCGCGGCGGGTCATCAGCGAGGCGACGATGACGCCGGCGGTGACGATGCCGATCAGGATCGTCGAGATCGCGTTGATCTCCGGCGTCACGCCGAGCCGCACCTGGCTGTAGATCTTCATCGGCAGCGTGGTGGCGCCGGGGCCGGAGACGAAGCTGGAAATGACCAGATCGTCGAGCGAAAGGGTCAGCGCCAGCATCCAGCCGGCCACCACCGCCGGCAGGATCAGCGGCAGGGTGATCTTGAAGAAGGTGCGGACCGGCGGGCAGCCGAGGTCCTGGGCCGCCTCTTCCATCGACCGGTCGAAGGTGACCAGCCGCGACTGGACCACCACGGCCACGTAGCACATCGAGAAGGTGATGTGGGCGAGCAGCACGGTCCAGAAGCCGCGGGCAAAGTTCATCGCCACGAACAGCAGCAGCAGCGACAGGCCGGTGATCACGTCCGGCATCACCAGCGGCGCGTAGATCATGCCGGAGAACAGCGTGCGGCCCGGAAAGCGCGTGAAGCGGTTGAGCGCCAGCGCGCCGAGGGTGCCGAGCACGGTGGCGATGGTCGCCGTCATCAGGCCGATGCGGATCGTCACCCAGGCGGCGTCCATCAGGCCCTGGTTGTTCCACATCTCCACATACCATTTCGTGGAGAAGCCGGCCCAGACGGTGACGAGCCGCGATTCGTTGAAGGAAAACACCACCAGCAGCAGGATCGGCACGTAGAGGAACAGGAAGCCGAGGGTGAGCGAGGTGGCGTTGAACCAGGTGAGGCGGGTGTTCATCGGCCCTGCTCCTGTGACCGGGCGACCTGATTCTGGAAGAGCACGATCGGCACCACCAGGATGAGGAGGAGGACGACGGCGACCGCCGCGGCGAGCGGCCAGTCGCGGTTGGAGTTGAACTCCGTCCACAGCGTGCGGCCGATCATCAGCGTCTCCGAGCCGCCGAGAAGGTCGGGAATGACGAACTCGCCCATGATCGGGATGAAGCACAGGAAGGTGCCGGCAATCACGCCCGGCAGCGACAGCGGGAAGGTGATCACCCAGAAGGATTTCAGCGGGGGGCAGCCGAGATCCTGCGCCGCTTCCAGCAGCGTGCCGTCGAGCTTCTCCAGCGCCGCGTAGAGCGGCAGGATCATGAAGGGCAGGTAGGAATAGACGATGCCGATGTAGACCGCCCACTCGGTGTTGATGATGCGCACCTGCTCGTCCGGCCCCAGGATGCCGATCGCCTGCAGGGCGACCGTGAGCAGGCCCTCGGGCTTCAGGATGCCGATCCAGGCGTAGACGCGGATGAGGAAGGAGGTCCAGAACGGCAGGATCACCATCATCATCAGCATCGGCCGGATCGACATCGGCGCCTTGGCCATGCCGTAGGCATCGGATAGCCGACCATCAGCAGGAGCACCGTGGAAATCAGCGCGATCTTGATGCTGGAGAGATAGGCCCGCAGGTAGAGCGAATTCTCAGTGAGCCAGATGTAGTTGTCGAAGGTGAGTTCGCTGACATTGTCCCAGAAGTTCGTCAGCCCGTCGAAGGCCGGCGTGTAGGGCGGCATCGCGATCGCTGTCGTCGACAGCGAGATCTTGAAGATGATCAGGAAGGGCGCCAGGAAGAAGACCAGCAGCCAGATGTAGGGCACCGCCACCACGAGGTAGCGGGAGTATCGGTTCGGGGTCGCCCCGGCAGGATCGGACATCGCTTCCTCCCTCAGGCGGTGAGCACCAGGCCGGCGTCGCGGGCGAATGTCAGCCACACCTTGTCGTGCCAGGTGATCGGCCGTTCGACGAGGCGGGTGGCGTTGGTCACGGTCGCCTTGACCACCGAGCCGTTGTCCAGCCGCACATGGTAGATCGACACGTCGCCGAGATAGGCGATGTCCCAGATCTCGCCCTGCAGGGCGTTGACCGTGGTCTCGACCGGACGGTCGAGCGAGATGTGCATCTTCTCCGGACGGATCGCGAAGAAGGCCGCGTCGCCGACGCTGGCCGGACAGGCACGCGACACCTCGATCGCCGCGGGGATGCCGGGGACGGTGAGCTTCGTCGCGTCGGCGCTGCTGGCGGTGACGCCGGCGTCGAGGATGTTGATGTTGCCGATGAAGTCGGCGACATAGCGGGTGTTCGGCTCCTCGTAGATCTCGGCCGGGGTCGCGACCTGCACGATCTTGCCCTTGTCCATCACCGCGATCCGGTCGGCGAGCGTCATCGCCTCCTCCTGGTCGTGGGTGACGATGATGAAGGTCATGCCGAGCTCATACTGGAGGTCGGTCAGCTCGAACTGGGTTTCCTCGCGCAGCTTCTTGTCGAGCGCGCCGAGCGGTTCGTCGAGCAGCAGCACCTTGGGGCGCTTGGCCAGCGAGCGGGCGAGCGCGACGCGCTGGCGCTGGCCGCCGGACATCTGGTGCGGCTTGCGCTTGGCGAAGGGCTCGAGCTTGACGAGCTTCAGCATCTCCTGGACGCGGGCGTCGATCTCGCCCTTGGGAAGCTTGTCCTGCTTGAGGCCGAAGGCGATGTTCTCGGTGACGTCCATGTGCGGGAACAGGGCGTAGGACTGGAACATCATGTTGGTCGGGCGGCGGTAGGGCGGGATGCCCGCCATGTCCTGGCCGTCGAGGAGGATGCGGCCTTCCGTCGGCTCCTCGAAGCCGGCGAGCATGCGCATCAGCGTGGTCTTGCCGCAGCCGGAGGGGCCGAGCAGCGCGAAGAACTCGCGCTCGTAGATGGTGAGATCGAGATCCTTCACCGCGACGAAATCGCCGAAGCGCTTGGTGATGCCCTGATACTGGATGTAGGGCTTCGCGGCGGGATCATTCCACGGCGCGAAGGAACGCTTGACCGGCCCGAGTGTCTTCGCCATCTGCCCCTCGATGTCTTGCTGAAATCGCCCGCTTCCGTTCTCTGCCTGCAAAGCGGCACCGCCCGGGATCGCTCCCGGGCGGCACGGTCATCTCGTGTCAGGACCCGGTCTTCACCGCGGTCCAGGTCCGGGTCAGGATGCGCTGTGCCTTCGGATCCCAGGGCGTGACCGTGTAGAGGTTCTTGACGCTCTCGGCGGTCGGATAGATCGCCGTGTCGTCCTTCACCTCGGCATCGAGGAACTCCTGCGAACCGAGACTGCCGTTGGCGTAGAAGACGTAGTTGGAGTTGGCCGCGGCGACCTTCGGATCCATCATGTAGTTGATGAAGATCAGCGCCTCTTCCGGATGCGGGGCGTCGGCGGGGATCGCCATGTTGTCGAACCACATCAGCGCGCCTTCGGTCGGGATCGAATAGGCGATCTCGACGCCGTTGTTGGCTTCGGCCGCGCGGTCGCGCGACTGGAGGATGTCGCCCGACCAGCCGAAGGCAAGGCAGATGTCGCCGTTGGCCAGCGCGTTGATGTATTCTGACGAATTGAACTTCTGGATGAACGGGCGGATCGCCTTCAGCACCTCGCCGGCGGCCTCGACGTCTTCGGGGGCCTTGGAGTCGGGCTCCTTGCCGAGATAGGCGAGCGCGGCCGGGATCATCTCGTCCGGCGCGTCGAGCACCTGGATGCCGCAGCCGGCGAACTTCTCGGCGATCGCCGGGTCGAACAGCATCTTCAGGCTGGTGACCGGCGCGTCCGGCATGATCTCGGCGATCTTCTTGACGTTGTAGCCAAGACCGGTCGTGCCCCACATGTAGTTGACGGCATGCTCGTTGCCGGGGTCGTACTTGGCCAGCCGCTCGGCGATGTCGGGCCACTGGTACTGGAGGTTCGGCAGCTTGGACTTGTCGAGCTTCTGGAACACGCCGGCCTGGATCTGCCGGGCGAGGAAGGTGCCGGTCGGCACGACCACGTCATAGCCGGTGGCGCCGGCCAGCAGCTTGGTCTCGAGCACCTCGTTGGAATCGAAGACGTCGTAGACGACCTTGATGCCGGTTTCCTTCTCGAAGTTCGCAAGCGTCTCTTCGCCGATATAGTCGGACCAGTTGAAGACGTTGACCACCCGGTCGGCGGCGGACGCCGCGCCGGCGAAGGCGAAGGCGCACAGGAGGCCCCCGATGCTCGCGGCGACGACGGATTTCAGGGAAGGACGCATGCGTGTTCACCTCGTCTGTTCCGGCGGCACGGGGGACCGCCATCTCGTTCGGGGCCTCGCGGGCAAGACCTTGCGCCGAGAGGCAGATTTCCAGCCGTATCGCGGCGAACCGCGAAGCCTCGGCCGGCTGACGTTGCCCATCCAGTAGGCACGATCAATGCGCGGTCTTTCAACCCTCTTTTTTGGTTTCCGGCTCGGATTCCGCTCCGCGCGCCCTTCACCCGGCGGCGCGCAGGCAAAGGCATCGCGTCAAAGATAGGTCGATCGCTCCAGCGGCGAGATTTCCGCACGGAAGGCGGCCATCTCCGCCTTCTTCACGGCGGCGAACAGCTTTCTGTATTCGACGCCGAAGGAGCGGCGGACGAAGTCCGAGCGCTCGAACAGACGGATTGCCTCGTCCATCGTCGCCGGCAGGACCGGGGCCGGGGCGGCATAAGCATCGATGTCGGTCGCCGGCGGCGGGGTTGCGGCGCGCTCCAGCCCGTCGGCCATGGCGCCGAGCACGGCGGCCAGCACGAGATAGGGATTGGCGTCGGCGCCGGCGATTCGATGCTCGACGCGCCGGGCCGCGGCCTCCGACGCCGGCACGCGCACGGCAACCGAACGATTGTTGTGACCCCAGCTGGCCTTGGTCGGTGCGTAGGAACCGGGCTGCAGGCGCCGGAAGCCGTTCCATGTCGGCACGAACAGCAGCGTCGAGGGCACCATCGCCTCGACCAGCCCGGCCACCGCCGACCCGAGCCGCCGCTCGCCCTCCACCGGATGGGCAAAGACGTTGCGGCCCTCGCCGTCGACCAGGCTGACGTGGACATGCATGCCGTTGCCGGCGCGCTCGATGAAAGGCTTGGCCATGAAGCTGGCGCGCAGGCCGTGCTTGCGCGCGATCTCGCCGATCAGCCGGCGCAGCATCACCGCGTCGTCGGCGGCGGCGAAGGCGTCGGAGCGATGCTTGAGATTGACCTCGAACTGGCCGGGCGCGGCTTCCGAGACGATGGTGTCGACCGGCAGGCCCTGCACCTGGCCCGCGGTGCGGATCTCGGTGAAGAGGTCGCCGTAGGCCGACAGGTCCGACAGGCCGTAGACGTTCTGGCGCTCGGGCAGCCGCTCGGACCCGGCGCGCCGCAGAGCACGGCGGGCAGGCCGTCGCTGCGCTCGGAGGCGGGATCGAGCAGGTAGAATTCCAGCTCGAAGGCGGCGACGGCGCGCAGGCCGAGCGCCGCCAGTCGCTCGATCGCCGCGCGCAGCTGCTGGCGCGGATCGCCGAGGAAGGGCACGCCGGCCTCGGTCTGCATGGTCAGGATCGCCTGCGCCGTCGGCCGCCGCGCCCAGGGCACGATCCTGAGCGAGCCCGGAGCAATGCGGCAGAAGCCGTCGCGGTCGCCGGTGTGGACATGAAGGCCGGTGTCGGCCACTTCGCGGCCCCAGACGTCGAGGCCGAACACGGACAGCGGGAAGTTGACGCCGACGCTGGCGGCCTTGGCCAGACTCTGGGGCGGGGCCCACTTGCCGCGCAGCACGCCGTTGGTGTCGCTGACGAGGAACTCGACGCCCTCGATCTCCGGATGGGAGCGCAGGAACCGGGTGACTTCGTCGTCGATCGGATTGTCTGTCAGCGCACGGCCCAAGATGTCCTCATGCTCTTCGACGGACGGCGCCGGGCGGGCATGGCGCCCCGCATCCTCGCGGCACATCGCACACCCGGGATGTCATCCCGGCACCGTCGCGTCGGGGGCCCTGCCCCTCACCGCATCATCGCCCTTGCAAATGCTGCAATTAAGTGATCACAAATCCCTTCACGGGGCAACCGCTCTTGCGAAGGAACAGGCCCGATGGCCGCGAGACGAGCCGCATCCACCACAGCGGACGCCGGGGATAATCCTGTCGGTCCCGGTTCCGGGCCGCATGCGCCTACGGCGCGCACCTCCGGCCCGGCAGGCCCCGGCACCCGTGCACCCAATATCCGCAGCCAGGTGAGCCTTGCCCTGCGCGAGGCGCTGATCATCGGCCGCATCCAGCCCGGCCGGTCGGTGACGCTGCGCGGGCTGGCCGAGGAACTCGGCACCAGCCCGATGCCGGTGCGCGAGGCGATCCGCGGCCTTGCCGCCGAGAATGCGCTCGACGTGTCGGTCAGCGGCCGCGTCGCCGTGCCGCGCATGACCGACCGCAAGTTCGGCGAGATCCTCGACGCACGGATGCTGCTGGAGCCGCAGGTGGCGGTGCTCGCCCTGCCGTTTCTGGGCAAGGCCGACGTGCGCCGGCTTCAGGCGCTCGATGACGAGATCGACGCCAGCCTCGGAAATGGCGACGTTGAGGCCTACATGCGCCTCAACCACGCCTTCCACTTCGCGATCTACGAGGCCGCCGGCTCGGAGGTGCTGCTGCCGCTGGTGGAAAGCGTCTGGCTGCAGTTCGGCCCGTTCATGCGCATGGTCTACGGCCGGGTCGGCACGCGGATGCTGGTCGACCATCACAAGCAGGCGATCGCCGCCATCGGCGCGCGTGACGCCGCGGCCCTCCGGGCGGCGATCCGCGCCGACATTGCCGAGGGCATGCAGCTGATCGGCGAGGGAATCGGCGCCGCGGGGACGACGTGAGCGCCGGTTTGCGGTAATCCTGCGCTCTGGAACCACGCGGCCGACGGTTTGACAATGGCCGGATTTGTGATCACAAATGGCATCAATCGACGCCGTGGCTCCGGAAGTCCGCTCCGACCCCTCGCAATCGGCCCCTCGCAAGAAGACCATCATGACCGACGAACAGCACAACGACCAGTCCCGACAGGGCCTCCGCGGCGTCTCCTCGCTCGAGGAGGCGCGGCAGTGGCTGGCCGCCCGCGGCATCGAGGACATCGAATGCGTGGTACCGGATCAGGCTGGTGTTGCGCGCGGCAAGCTGATGCCGGCCGACAAGTTCTTCGCCAGTCCGGTGATGTCGCTGCCGGCCTCGCTGTTCGCCCAGACCATTTCCGGCGAGATGCCCGACGAGGACGACCATTTCCAGTATGATCCGACCGACGGCGACATCATGCTGCGGCCGGACTTCTCCACGCTTGCCGTGGTGCCCTGGGCGTCGGACCCCACCGCGCAGCTGATCCACGACGCCTACACCCGCGACGGGCGGCCGGTGGAGATCGCGCCGCGCCAGCTCCTGCGCCGCATCCTCAACCTCTACGACCGCAACGGCTGGCGGCCGGTGGTGGCCCCCGAGATGGAATTCTATCTCGTCAAGCCGAACCCGGACCCGGACTATCCGCTGGAGCCGCCGGTCGGCCGCTCGGGCCGGCCCGAGAGCGGGCGCCAGTCCTATTCGATCCAGGCGGTCAACGAGTTCGACGACCTGTTCGACGACATCTACGACTTCTCGGAAGCGCAGGGCCTCGAGATCGACACGCTCATCCACGAGGAGGGCGCGGCGCAGATGGAGATCAACCTGCGGCACGGCGATGCGGTCCAGCTCGCCGACCAGGTGTTCCTGCTCAAGCGGACGATCCGCGAGGCGGCGCTCAAGCACAAGATGTATGCAACCTTCATGGCAAAGCCGATGTCGCGCGAGCCGGGTTCGGCGATGCACATCCACCAGTCGGTGATCGACGAGGAAACCGGCCGCAACATCTTCTCCGACGCCGAAGGCAATCCGACCAAGGAATTCTTCTCCTTCATCGCCGGCCAGCAGAAGTACCTGCCGGCGGTGATGTGCATGCTGGCCCCTTACGTGAACTCCTACCGGCGCCTCGCCCGCAACACGGCGGCGCCGATCAACGTCCACTGGGGCTACGACAACCGCACGGTCGGCATCCGCGTGCCCAACTCCGGGCCGCAGGCGCGCCGGGTGGAAAACCGCGTGCCGTCGTCGGATTCCAACCCCTATCTCGCCATGGCCGCCTCGCTCGCCTGCGGCTTCATCGGCATCGAGAACGGCCTGTCGCCGGAAGACCCGATCGAGGGCTCCGCCCGCGGCCTGCCCCACACCCTGCCGCGCGGCCTGCTCGAGGCGGTGGCGCTGTTCGAGGAGACCGAGGAACTCGCCGACATCTTCGGCAAGTCCTTCGTCCACACCTACCGCGCGATCAAGCAGACCGAATACGAGACCTTCATGCGGGTGA
Source organism: Methylobrevis pamukkalensis (assembly GCF_001720135.1). Taxonomy (GTDB): domain Bacteria; phylum Pseudomonadota; class Alphaproteobacteria; order Rhizobiales; family Pleomorphomonadaceae; genus Methylobrevis; species Methylobrevis pamukkalensis. The sequence continues at coordinate 5,434 of NZ_MCRJ01000082.1, read as the reverse complement.
TCTCGTCGTGGGAACGGGAGTATCTGCTGCTGAGCGTGTGAGGGGGATGCAGGCTCAGTCCATGACGGAGCCATGGGTTTCGACATGATGGAACTCGTTGTCATCCCCGGCCGGAGCGCCGCAGGCGCGGAGGGGAAGGGGATCCAGAAGGCAGCGACCGAATGCCGTGGCCGGCTTCTGGATCCCCTTCCCTCCCCTCGCTTCGCGAGGCTCGCCGGGGATGACAACCAAGGGCCTGGAGCCGTCGTTGCCGGAATGACGACCGAAAGGTCACCGCAAGAACACTAGGTGCGGCCGACGGGCGATCTGATGCTCGGGGCTGGACAGTCATGAAAGGAGCAGCGGGCGGAGGAGGTGAACCTCCCGGCAGGGTGGACGGTTAAGGGTGCGTGCCTGGCTGCACCGCAGCGTCTGCCCTCTCCCGCTCTTGAAGGTCTCATTCATGGACATCAACCTTTCCCCGCAGGAACTCGACACGCTGGCCGCGACGCTGATCGCCTGGGCCGTGACCTTCCTGCCGCGCCTGATCGCGGCGGCCCTGATCCTGACGATCGGCCTGTTCGCCTCGCGCTGGCTGTCGCGCGGGGTGAGCGGGCTGTTCAGCCGCACGCCGCATGTGGATGCCACCGTGCGACCGGTGATCGCCGCGGTGGTGCGCTATGCGGTGGTCATCCTCGCCGTGGTGCTGTCGCTCGGCCAGCTCGGGGTCCAGACGACCTCGCTGCTCGCGATCATCGGCGCCGCCGGTCTTGCCGTCGGTCTGGCCCTGCAGGGCACGCTGACCAACATCGCCGCCGGCGTCATGCTGTTGTGGCTGCGGCCGTTCAAGGTCGGCGACTATATCGAGGTCGGCGCCGTTGCCGGCACCGTGAAGGAGATCGGCCTGTTCGTCTGCGAGCTGGAGACCTTCGACGGCATCTACGTGCTCGCGCCGAATTCGGCGATCTGGAACGTGGCGCTGCGCAACCACAGCCGCAACGGCCGCCGCATGGTGACCGTCGTCACCACCGTGCCGAAGGGCGGCGATATCGCGATTGCTGCCCAGCGTCTCAAGGGGTTGATCGGCGCCGATGACCGGGTGCTGGCCGAGCCGGAGCCGCTGGTGTTCGTCGATGGCTTCACCGGGGCCGGCACCAACCTCACCGCGCGCTTCTGGACCTCGGCGACGACCTTTGCCGAGGTGCAGCGCTCGATCATCGCCGCGGCGGTGGACGCGGTGAGTGGCCCCGATGCCGCGCAGGCGCCGGTTCAGGTGACGCGCACCGTGCCGCCGGACGCCGACCCGTCGCGCCTTGCCGTCTACCGCCCGCCCGTGGTCGCCGCGGCGCGGCGCCGGCACTGAGGAGGACAGGAGACGCGATGGCGGACCCGGTCATCCAGCTTGTTGACCCCGCGGCCCCCGGCCGCCGACGACGGCGCCTGTCCGTCGGCGGCACCGCGCCGCGATCTGCCATTGCCGTCCCCATCCCGTCAGCGCCGGGCCGCCTCGCGGCCGGCGACGATCGTCCCGAAGAGGCCCTGCCGTCATGACCGTCTCGAACGTCTATCCCACCGCACCGCTGCGCGCGCTCGACGCCGCCCACCACCTGCATCCCTTCTCCGACATGAAGTCGCTCAACGCCGAAGGGTCGCGGGTGATCGTGCGGGCGAAGGGCTGCTGGCTGGAGGACAGCGACGGCAACCGCATCCTCGACGGCATGGCCGGCCTCTGGTGCGTCAACGTCGGCCACGGCCGGCCGGAAATCGCCGAGGCCGTCGCCGCGCAGATGGGCGAGCTCAGCTACTACAACACCTTCTTCAAGACGACCCATCCGCCGGTGATCAAGCTCGCCGGCATGCTGGCCGACCTCGCCCCGCCGGCCTTCAACCACGTGTTCTTCACCGGCTCCGGGTCGGAATCCAACGACACGGTGATGCGCATGGTGCGCACCTACTGGCAGACGCTGGAAAAGCCGGAGAAGACCGTCATCATCGCCCGCAAGAACGCCTACCACGGCTCGACGATGGCGGGCGCCAGCCTCGGCGGCATGGCGCCGATGCACAAACAGGGCGGCCTGCCGATCCCGGGCATCCACCACATCGCCCAGCCCTACTGGTTCGACGAGGGCGGAGACCTGTCGCCGGCCGAGTTCGGACTGAAGGCGGCGCAGGAGCTGGAAGCGGCGATCGACGAGATCGGCGAGGACAAGGTTGCCGCCTTCATCGCCGAGCCGGTACAGGGCGCCGGCGGCGTGATCATTCCGCCGGAGACCTACTGGCCGGAAATCGCACGCATCTGCAAGGAGCGCGAGATCCTGCTGGTGGCCGACGAGGTGATCTGCGGATTCGGGCGGCTGGGAAAATGGTTCGGATCGGAGCATTTCGGTATCGAGCCCGACCTGATGCCGATCGCCAAGGGACTCTCCTCCGGCTATCTGCCGATCGGCGGCGTGATGGTCGCCGACCGGATCGCCGACGTGCTGGTCAACGCCACCGGCGACTTCAACCACGGCTTCACCTACTCGGGCCATCCGGTGGCCTGCGCGGCGGCGATCGCCAATCTCACCATCCTGCGCGACGAGAAGATCGTCGAACGGGTGGCGGACGACATCGGCCCCTATCTCCAGAAGAAGTGGGCCGCGCTCGCCGGCCATCCGCTGGTGGGCGAGGCGCGGATGATCGGCCTGATGGGCGCGCTGGAGCTGGTGCCCTCCAGTCCGGCACGGCGGCGCTTTGCCGGCGATGCCGGCCGGGCCGGCACGATCTGCCGCGATTTTTCCTTCAGGAACGGGCTGGTGATGCGGGCGGTGCGCGATTCCATGATCATCTCGCCGCCGCTGGTGATCACCCACGCGGAGGCCGACGAACTGGTGCGCCTCACCGAGAAGACCCTTGACGACACCCATGCCGAGCTGACGCGGCAGGGGATGATGGGCTGACCACCATGGCACTGATGCCCGAACATGGCGGCGCGGCCCATGCCCCGTCCTGGTATGCCGCCTCGGCCGGTCCGCTGCCGGCCTTCCCGCGCCTTGAGGGCGAGACGCGGGCCGACGTGGTGGTGGTCGGCGCCGGCTACACCGGCCTTGCCACCGCGCTGCGGCTGGCCGAACGCGGCTATGACGTGGCGGTGGTGGAGGCCAACAAGGTCGGCTGGGGCGCCTCGGGCCGCAACGGCGGCCAGATCCATCCCGGCCAGCGCCGCGATCCGGACTGGATGGCCGCGCGGCTGGGCGAGCCGGCGGCGCGCCGCCTCGTCGCCTTTGCCGAGGAGGCCCGGCAGCACCAGCTGGGTCTCATCGCCCGCCACGGCATCGACTGCGACTTCCGTCCGGGGCTGATCGAAGCGGTGCACCGCGCCCGCGATGTCGACGGGGCGAAGGCCCATGCCGAACGGCTGTCCGGCGTCTGGGGCCTCGGCCCCTACCGGATCCTCGACCGCGCGGAGGCGGCGGCCGCGCTCGGCACCGACGCCTACCATGGGGCCGCCATCGATCCGACCGGCGGCCACCTGCATCCGCTGAAGTTCCTACTCGGCCTTGCCCGGGCCGCCACTGCCGCCGGCGCCCGGATCTTCGAGGACAGCCGCGCTCTTCAGGTGGAGCATGGCGGCAAGGTGACGCTCACCACGGCCGCGGGCCGCGTCGTGGCCGACACGCTGGTGCTGGCCGGCAACGGCTATCTCGCCGGCCTCGACGCCGACACCGAGGCGCGGATCCTGCCGCTGAACAACTTCATCCTGACCACCGAGCCGCTGGAGTCCGAGGGCGACGCCATCCTGCCCGGCGACGAGGCCGCCGCCGATTCCCGCTTCGTCGTCTACTATTGGCGCAAGACGCCGGACGGACGGCTCCTGTTCGGGGGCGGCGAGACCTTCGGCTCGACCTATCCGGGCGATGTCGCCGGCTTCGTGCGCCGGCACATGACGAAGATCTATCCGCGCCTGAAGGACGTGCGCATCAGCCACGCCTGGGGCGGCACGCTCGGCATCACGGTCAACCGCCTGCCCTACGTGCGCCGGCCGAAGCCCAATGTCTGGGTCGCCGCCGGCTATTCGGGACAGGGGGTGATGATGGCGCCCTATGCCGGGCACATCCTCGCCGAGGCGATCGCCGGCGTCAGCGAGCGTTTCGACGCTTTCGCCGCCCTGCCCTGCCCGCCGTTTCCCGGCGGCCGCTGGCTGCGCCTGCCGACGCAGATCGCGGCGATGAGCTGGTTTGCGCTGCTGGACAGGCTGTGATCCCGGTCAGGTGCCGCGGGAGACGACCGACAGCGACACGCGCCTAGCCGGCGAGGCCCGGTTTGCCGGGCAGCGTCGGCCGGACCCGGATGATCTCGCCGCGCTCGCCGGCCGGTGACGGATGCAGCGGCGCCGGAGAGGCCGCCACCGGCGTGGCGGGGCGGCTTCGCAGCACGAAGGGACTGTTGAGGCTTGCCATGTCGGCGAGCAGGTTTTCCACGCTGTCGGCGGTCATGCCGACCGGATGAAAGCCGGAAACGATGCCGTGGCGCAGGTAGAGCGCGTCGATCGCCTCCGAATGCCCGGCGTAGCCCACCGTCCAGCCCGGAAACCGCCGTTCGTCGACGGAGGCCGCCCGGATCAGCACCGGCGCCCGGTGCCGGGGATCCTGGACGAGCGAGAGCATCGACCGCGTGGTCAGGCCGCGCTCGCCCTCCATCACCTGCACGAACCAGGATTCGTTGAAGATCAGCGCCCCGGAAATGCCGGACGCGAAGGTGTAGCGGCTGCAGGACAGAAGGATGGACTTGATGTGCTCGGCGGACGGCCGCTCCGACTTCAGGCCGACATTCTCGCTGTAGAAGACGAACCGGGTCAGGTACATCGCAGTCCTCGTTTCTCGGCCGCAGCGGGATCCACCCGGGCCGGGCCGGTGTTCTTCTTCAATTGGCGACGCTGCCGACCCCATCGTCGGCAGTCACACGGCCGGGCATGCGCAGCGCCGGCTGCGCAACGCCGCCCGACAGATGGCGCACGCCGCCGCCGAGGCGGACGAGTTCGGAGACGAAGCCGACGAGGCTCGCCGCCGTCATCCGGGCCGGGTCGAAGCCGACGGTGATCCCGAATTTCAGGTAGAGCGCGTCCATGTCCTCGGAGTGGCCCACGTAGCCGAGCGACCAGTTCTCGAAGCGCCGGCAGGGCACGGCCTCGGCCTCCATGATCACCATGTCCTCGTGGCGCCGGTCGGCACCGATCCGCCAGAGCGCCTTCGACACCTCGTTGCGGGACCCTTCGAGGATCTGGGCGAAATACTGCTCGTTGAAGACGAGCGCCCCGGTCAGCCCCGCGGGCGTGTTGTGCCGGGCGCAGGACGACATGATCGCGCGGATTTCCGCCGAAAAGGGCAGGCCGAGCTTCTTGACCGCATTGCGGCTGTAGTAGACGACCCGGAACAGATACATCGCCTCTCCTTCCCTGGCGATCCGGCCCATATCA
>NZ_MCRJ01000081.1 GCF_001720135.1 Methylobrevis pamukkalensis | reverse complement strand
CGCCGCAGCTCATCACCGGGGATTGCCCAGGACGGCGAGGCGCTGACGGCCACCGTGCGCCGGCTCGATGCCCGCACCCCCGGCGCCGGCCTGATCCGCTCGCTCGACCGGCGCGGCGCCGTGCTCGACGAGCGCAGCTTCGCGTTTGCCGGCGAGGACCTTGCCGCCGAAGCGCGGATCGACCTGCCGCAGGAGATGCGCAACGAGATCGCCCGGATCGAGGTGGCCGGTGCCGACACCGCCGGCGCGGTGCAACTGCTCGACGACCGCTGGCGCCGTCGCAGCGTCGGCCTCGTCGCCGCCGCCCCCGGCGACCGTGCCCAGCCGCTGCTGTCGCCCGCCTATTTCCTCGGAAAGGCGCTCGGCCCCTATGCCGACATCCGCCAGCCGCGATCGGCGGAAATCGCACGCGCGGTCGACGGCTTCATCGAGGACGGCGTCTCGGCGATCGTCATGGCCGACGTCGGCACGCTCGGCGCCGAAGTGGAGCAGCGCCTCGAGGCCTTCGTCCGCGACGGCGGCGCTCTCGTCCGCTTTGCCGGGCCGCGGCTGGCTGCCAGCAACGACGAACTGGTGCCCGTGCCGCTGCGCGAGGGCGGACGCACGCTCGGCGGCGCGCTCTCCTGGGAAGAGCCGCAGAAGCTTGCGAGCTTTTCCACCGGCGGCCCCTTTGCCGGCCTCCCCGTGCCGGGCGACGTGACGGTGGAGCGCCAGGTGCTGGCCGAGCCCGGCGCCAGCCTCGACGACCACAGCTGGGCCAGCCTCGAGGACGGCACGCCGCTCGTCACCGGCACGCGCTTGGGCAGCGGCTGGCTGGTGCTCTACCACGTGACCGCCGACACCACCTGGTCGAACCTGCCGATCTCCGGCGTCTTTGTTGAAATGCTGCGCCGCTCGGTCGCGCTCGGCCACGGCGGCACGTCGCCGGCCGGCGGCGGTGACGCGAGGTGCTGCTGGCGCCGATGACCGTGCTCGACGGCTTCGGCCATTCCCGCAGCCCCGGTCCGGACGTACGCGCCATTCCGCTGTCCGGCGCCGGCGACCTGCGGCCGAATGCCGAGAACCCGGCCGGCCTCTACGGCACCGAGGACGGCTTCCGCGCCGTCAACACGCTGCGCCCCGGCGACGAGCCGGTCCGGCTCGACACCTCCGGCTATGCCGGCGCGCGGCGCACCGCGCTGGTCGGCGATGTCGGCACCGATCTCGCCCCCTCGCTGTTCATCCTCGCCTTCCTCGCGCTCGTGGCCGATGCCGTGGCGGTGATGGCGCTCACCGGTGGTCTCGCCTTCGCCAGCCGGCTGGGCGGCCGGTTCGGCGGCAGCGGCGCCGCTGTGCTGCTCGCCGGTCTGATGCTCCTGTCCCCCGCCACCGAGGCGCGCGCGCAGGACACCTCCGCCGATGCGATGGTGATGGCGGCCGTGACGCAGACCCGGCTCGCCTATGTGGCGACCGGTGACAGCCAGACCGACGAGGACAGCCGCGCCGGCCTGTCCGCGCTGTCGCAGTTCCTGGCAAGCCGCACGGCGCTGGAGCCGGGCGAGCCGGTCGGGCTCGATCCGTCCCGCGACGAACTTTCCGTCTACCCGCTGATCTACTGGCCGATCGACCCGGCGGCCGCCACCCCGGCCCGGGCGACCATGGACCGGATCGACGCCTTCATGCGCAGCGGCGGCACGGTGATCTTCGACACCCGCGACCAGCTCGCCGCCCTGCCCGGCCGCAGCGGCGCCTCGGGTTCAGCCTCGGCGCAGAAGCTGCGCGAGATGCTGGCCGGCCTCGACATTCCGCCGCTCGAACAGGTGCCGCCCGACCACGTGATGACCAAGGCCTTCTATCTCCTGAACGAGTTTCCGGGCCGCTACATCGGCAGTCCGCTGTGGGTGGAGGCGACGCCGGGCGCCGACGAGGTGACCGGCGAGGAGCGGCCGGTGCGCGGCGGCGACGGCGTCTCGTCGATCATGATCACCGGCAACGATCTTGCCGGCGCCTGGGCGGCGGATGCGGACGGCAACTTCTTCTATCCCGTCGTGCCCGGCGACGCGCGCCAGCGCGAGATGGCCTTCCGGGCCGGCGTGAACATCGTGATGTATGTCCTGACCGGCAACTACAAGGCCGACCAGGTCCACATCCCCGCGCTGCTGGAGCGGCTCGGACAGTAAGGCCCGCTTCGGACGCTGGGCGTCCGGGCATCGGCCACGTGACACAGTCGAGCAGGACCGGATCGTGCGGGTCCGCGCCTGCTCCAGAGAGATCGGTATCTCATGGCCTGGAGCCTCAGCTTCGATCCGTCCCTGCCCTGGTGGCTGCTGGCCACCGGTCTTGCGCTCGCACTCGCCATTACCGCGCTCGCACTCGTGCGGCGGATGCGTGGCGCGCTCCTGCGCGGCGTCGCCTTCCTTGCGCTGCTGGCCGCCCTCACCGACCCCTCCGTGGTCGAGGAGGAACGCCGCCCGCTGCCGAGCGTGGTCGCCGTCGTCTCCGACCGCAGCGGCTCGCAGACCATCGAGACCCGCGGCGAGGACACCCGGACCGCGGCCGCCGCGCTGGCCGAACGGCTGCGCGCCTTCCGCGACATCGACGTGCGCGAGATCGCGACCGAGGCGAGCGGGACCGACGGCACCCGGCTCTTTTCCGACATCGCCCGCGGCCTCGCCGACGTTCCGCCCGAGCGGATCGCCGGGGTGATCACGGTCACCGACGGCATCATCCACGACATTCCCGGCACCGCGGCCGAGCTGCCGTTCCGCGCGCCGTTCCACGCGATGATCACCGGCCACGAGGACGAGATCGACCGGCGGATCGCCATCGTCTCGGCGCCGAAATTCGGCCTCGTCGGCTCCACGCAGGAAATCCGGGTCCGCGTCGACGACGACGGCACCACCGGCGGCGGCCCGGTCTCCGTGACGCTGCGGCGCGACGGCGAGGAGATCGCCCGGGTCGACGCCGTGCCCGGCACCGAGGTGCCGGTCGAGGTGACCGTCGACCACGGCAGCGACAACATCTTCGAATTCGAGACCAGCCCGCTCGAGGGCGAGCTCAGCGCCGTCAACAACCGGGCGGTCGCCATCGTCAAGGGCATCCGCGAGAACCTGCGGGTGCTGCTCGTCTCCGGCGAGCCGCATGTGGGCGAGCGCACCTGGCGCAACCTGCTGAAATCGGACGCGTCCGTGGACCTCGTCCACTTCACCATCCTGCGCCCGCCGGAGAAGCAGGACGGCACGCCGATCAACGAGCTGTCGCTGATCGCCTTCCCGACCCGCGAGCTGTTTTCCACCAAGATCGACGAATTCGATCTGATCATCTTCGACCGCTACCAGAGCCGCGGCGTGCTGCCGCTGCTCTATTTCGACAACATCGCCCAGTTCGTCCGCAAGGGCGGCGCGATCCTGATCGCCGCCGGTCCCGACTATTCCGGTTCCGACAGCCTCTACGACACGCCGCTCTCCGGCGTGCTGCCGGCCGCCCCGACAGGCAACGACGTGGAGGAGCCCTACCGCGCGGCGATCACCGACATCGGCAAGCGCCACCCCGTCACCCGCGACCTGCCGGGTTCCGACCAGACACCGCCTGCGTGGTCGCGCTGGTTCCGCATCATCGACGCCGCCGCCACCGAGGGCGACGCCGTGATGTCCGGTCCCGGCGACCGGCCGCTGCTGCTGCTCGCCCACGAGGACGAGGGCCGGGTTGCCATGCTGCTGTCCGATCAGGTCTGGCTGTGGGCGCGCGGCTTCGAGGGCGGCGGCCCGCATGTGCAGCTGCTGCGCCGGCTGGCGCACTGGCTGATGAAGGAACCGGATCTGGAGGAGGAATCGCTGCGGCTGATGGGCCGCGGCGGACGACTGGAGGTGGAGCGGCAGACGCTGGGCGAGACCGCCGAGCCCGTGACCGTAACGCTGCCCGGCGGCGAAACCCGGACCCTGCCGCTTCAAGCCGCCGCACCCGGCATCTTCCGCGCCGACATGCCGGCCCCCGCGCTCGGCCTTTACGCAGCGACCGACGGCACACTGCGGGCGATCACCCATGTGGGGCCGACCGACCCGAAGGAATTTCGCCTGCTCCGCTCCAGCATGACCCAGCTGGAGCCGATCGCCGAGGCCACCGGCGGCACCGTGCAGCGTCTCAAGGACACGGCCGACGGCGCGCCGGCGATCCCGCGCATCGTCCCGCAGCAGGGCGCCTCCAGCTTCGGCGGCGACGGCTGGATGGGGCTCAGAATGTCCGACGCCTACGAGGTGACCGGCATCTCGCGCCTGCCGCTGTTCAACGGCCTGCTGGGCCTTGCCCTGCTGCTCGGCGTGCTCGGCACCATGTGGTACCGCGAAGGCCGCTGAGCGGCCTTTGCAAGTCTGGTTGGTGTGGCGAAGGCCGCTGAGCGGCCTGCGCAAGTCTGGCGAAGCGGCCTCCCGATGGGGCCGATCAACTCTACGATTGTCATTCCCGGCCTCGGCGCGCAGCGCCCTCTCCGCTTGTCATTTCCGGCCTCGGCGCGCCGCGCCGAGGTGAAGGGAATCCAGAGCTGGCCATTGAATTCAGAAGCTGAGTTCTGGGTCCCTTCCCTCGCCAAGCTGCGCTTGGCTCGCCGGGGACGACAAGGGGCGCCTGCGATCGCAGATCAGCCCGCGCCGTGGTGGTCAGCCCGCGCCGCGGTGGACAGTGCCCGACACGCCTTCGAAGGCGCCGGCCGCCAGTTCCGCGACCAGCAGCCGGCCGGGATCGACCGGACCGGGCATCACCAGCCGGCCCTGCGGCACCGCACGAAAACCGAACGGCCAGTAATAGGGCAGATCGCCGACCAGAAGCACCAGCCGATGGCCTCCAAGCCGGGCCGCTTCCATCGACCGGCGCATCAGCATCTTGCCGATCCCCTGGCTCTTCAGATGCGGCAGCACCGCCAGCGGGCCGAGCAGCAGCGCCGGTGTCTCGCCGATGCGGATCGGCGTCAGCCGCACGGAGGCCACAACCTTCCCCTCGCGCTCGGCGACGAGACTGAGCGCCATGTCCTGCGCAACGCCCTCGCGCAGCCGGAAGGCGGTGCGGGCATAGCGGCCCGGGCCGAAGGTGATGTCGTGGATGGCTTCGATCGCCGCATCGTCCGCCGGCCGCTCGGGGCGGCACTGGGCAGGTTCGAAAGCGGGGGCGGCAGGCGTGGTCAGGGACGCGTCCGTGGTGAGGGACGGGGAAACGAGGGTCAGCATCGGCGGAAATCCGGAAGGGGGCTTTTCAGTTGGCGCCGCCCCGTCCCGCCGCCGTGAGCCGGCCTGTCGATCAGGTCGGGCTCGCCGGAACCGGAGAAAGGCGCGCGCACGTCGGCGCAGACGGCCGAAGGCCGTTCACCCTGCATCGTCGTCGCATGATCCGCCCGGCGGTCATCGACCCACTCCCGTCGATCGCAAAGAACAAGATGCCGTCGATATCACGGCCCCGGCCGGCTCACAAGGCGCGCCGTACGCGCGGCATCACGGCGATCCGGGGCGCGCATTGATCATCCACATCCGGTGAACACCGCAGAACAGACTGTTCACCGCCGGACAGACGCGCCGGGCGCGCGCTATATCAGAGGCAACGGGCCATGGCCCTTGCACATCATCCCGGCGCCCCGCGCCGCAGCAGACAGACGAGGACGGCATGGGACTTCTGATTGACGGCACCTGGCATGACCAGTGGTATGACACCAGCGACACGGGCGGCCGCTTCGTGCGGCAGGCCTCGCAGTTCCGCAATTTCGTCACGGCCGACGGCAGCGCCGGGCCGACCGGCAGCGCCGGCTTTGCCGCCGAGGCCGGCCGCTATCACCTCTATGTCTCGCTGGCCTGCCCGTGGGCCCACCGCACGCTGGTGTTCCGGACGCTGAAGGGTCTCGAAGACCTGATCACCGTCACGGTCGTCGATGCGCGGATGGGCGAGAAGGGCTGGGTGTTCGGCCAGGACGCCGACCGCAGCACCGATCCCAACGCCGATCTGGACCGGCTCTACGAGGTCTACCTGCGCGCCGATCCGGCCTACACCGGCCGGGTCACGGTGCCTGTGCTCTGGGACAGGAAGCTCAAGACGGTGGTTTCCAACGAATCCGCCGAGATCATCCGCATGTTCGACACCGCCTTCGGCGGCCTCACCGGGATCGCGCCGGATGCCTATCCGGAGGCCCTGCGCGGCGAGATCGACGCGCTGAACGCCCGGATCTACGACACGGTCAACAACGGCGTCTACAAGGCCGGCTTTGCCACCACCCAGGAGGCCTACGAGGAGGCCGTGACCGCGCTGTTCGAGAGCCTCGACTGGCTGGAGGACAGGCTTTCGTCCCGCCGCTGGCTCGCCGGCGACCACGCGACCGAGGCCGACTGGCGGCTGTTCACGACGCTGGTGCGCTTCGATGCCGTCTATGTCGGCCACTTCAAGTGCAACCTGAAGCGGATCGCCGACTATCCGGCGCTGTCGGGCTATCTGCGCGACCTCTACCAGACCCCCGGCGTCGCCGCGACCGTCAACTTCGACCACATCAAGACGCATTATTACTGGAGCCACACCACGATCAATCCGACCCGGATCGTGCCGAAAGGGCCACTGCTGGACCTCGATGCGCCGCATGATCGCGCTCGCCTCGGCTGAGGACTGAGAACCGACGGCGTCACCAATATCCGGTGTCGTCGTCCACTCCGTCCAGCGTCGCGGCGATCCGTCGCCGTGTCGCCGCGGTGGTGCCTTCGGGCAGCGCCTCCAGCGGGAAGAACCGGGCCTCGCGGATCTCGGCCCCCGGCACGAAGGCGCGGGCCCGCCGCCATCCGTCCGGGGCGATCCGGAACAGGGCAACATGGTCGCGATTGGCCATCGCCCGGTTGAAGTAGAGCCCGACGAAACCCGGCGGCGCCGTCAGGGCGAGTCCCGTCTCCTCCTCGATCTCCCGTGCCAGCGCGTCCGCCGCGGTCTCGCCCGGATCGACCGCGCCGCCGGGAAGATACCATCCGGGCAGATAGCCGTGCCGCACGAGCAGCACGCCCTCCTCCGACATCACGATCCCGCGCACGCCGAGCGTCACCCCGCGCCGGAGCCTGACAAGGGCCGACTGCAGCGTCGAGACTGCCGATTTCCAGGGCGACCGATCTCACATGCCTATTTCTTGACCACGCATGATGCCAACAGGATCTTAAAAACATTGACGTTTTTTGAACGAGCCCATGCGGACCGCGCATTGCTGCCCACCATTTATTCAGCTGGCGGCCGCTCGATGCCAAACGTATATACAACTCGTCGCAGCGCACCAGACGCCGCGTCGCCCATCAACCAATCGAAGATGTGATCATGTTTTCCCTGTTCCGCCGTGCCGCTGCCTCGACGCCCCGCTTCCACTGGATCCCGGCCGTCGACTTCACCAATCCGCGTGTCATCGCCTCCCTGCTGTCGCTCGACGCGCGCTGAGGCTTGAGGACACCGCGTTGGCGGGTCGCTTTCGATCCGCCAGGGAACGGCATCAGATCCCATGAACCGGCCACGCCGGTTCCGCCCTTCTCCACCGACACCCGATCATGACCGTTGCAGGATCCGTCCTGCAGCGGTCATTTTGCATCTGCACGTCCCTCGGCGCGAGTCTCTGTTCACGCGAATGCGGGTTTACCGGCTGCTCCGGCTCGGCTAAGCCACAGGGATGTTTCGTCTCGTTCATCTTTCCGATCCGCATATCGGCCCGCTGCCGATGCCGACCTTCTCGGAGCTCGCGTCGAAGCGGGTGATCGGCTACATCAACTGGCGCCGCAACCGCGCGCCGTCCATGCGCGGCGACCTGCTGCTGCGGATGATCACCGATATCCGGTCCCGCAACGCGGATCATGTGGCCGTCACCGGCGATCTGGTGAACATCGCGCTGCGCAGCGAGCTGGAACCGGCCCGTGCCTTCCTCGACAGCATCGGCGATCCGCGTGACGTGTCGGTCGTGCCCGGCAATCACGATGCCTATGTGCCCGGCGCCCTGCTCCGCGCCACCGTGGCCTGGGCCCCCTACATGACCGGGGATGACGCCCACTCTCCCGCCTGGCCCTACGTGCGCCGCCGCGAAGGCATCGCCATCGTCGGCACGTCGAGCGCGCGCGCCAGCGGGCCGTTCCTCGCCACCGGCTTCTTCTCGGACAAGCAGGAAGATCTCCTGCGCGACCGGCTCGAGATGCTGCGCCGCGAGGGCCTGTTCCGCGTGGTGCTGATCCACCATCCGCCCTTCTCGGGCGCCACCGCCTGGCACAAGCGGCTGGTTGGCGCCTCGCGGGTGCGCCGGGTGCTGAAGTCGGTGGGGGCGGAACTGGTTCTCCACGGCCACACCCACATGCCGACCCGCACGACGATGCCGGGTCCGGACGGTCCGGTGCCGGTCATCGGCGTCTGCGCGGCCAGCCAGGAGCATGGTGGCCGTCGCCCGGCGTCGGGCTACAACGTGTTCGAGATCGAGAAGGTGGAGAGCGGCGTCTGGAAGGTTCTCCAGATCGATTACCGCGTGTCGCTGGAATCGGGCAATTTCGTCGAGTTCGGCCGCCACGAGACCCTGATCGGCGGCGAGGCCGGTTCGTCCGGTCAGCCGGCCATCCTGAACCAGGCATAGACCAGCAGCGCGCCGACCCCGAGGGCGGCGCCGAACAGGACCAGCACGACGCTGCCGGCAACGCCGACCGGTGCGGCGCGGCGGACGGCGCGAATCTCCTCCCGCCCGGCAAGGCCGGACGCATGGCGCTGGCGGTCCTGGACGAAATCCGCCTCCAGCGCCTTTTCCCGCTCCACCACCCGCTCGGCGATGTAGTCGGTCACCACGTCGGCGACGTCGGGAATGTCGGCGGACTCGAACAGCACGGTGCGGCCGAGCCGCGTGTCCTTCAGCATCCGGTAGCTGCGCCGGTCGCGGGCAATCACCAGATGGGTGGTCGGATCGATCCACAGCCGCGGCGGCGTGCCGCTGGCCACCTTGAAGATGAAATAGCCGTCGTCCGGCGCGACCTCGGCGAACACGCCATCCAGTTCCTCGGCGAGAAGATTCAGGCGCGCCTTCTCGGTCTCGAACAGGTCCGCGAAGGCATCGACCCGCTCGGCCTCGGCGATCCGGACCTTGCGCACGGCGTCCGACAGTCGCCGTACCTTGGGCGTCTCCCCGGAAACGTCATTCACGCGGTCGTTCATCTCGAGGGCTCCTGACGAGGCAACGCAGGAGCGGAATAGGGCGCGCCCCGGCTTCACGCCGCAGGCTCTGCCCGGTCATGCGCCGAAATGTCCGGCGCGCTCCTCGCTGCTGCCGACATATTAACCGATCCTTCACCATTATGGCGAGCGAATTGGCGGAGCCGGCGGCCCCGGCCCGTCCTTTTCAGGGGACGATCGTCGGGGCAGGCGCCGAGGCCGGGACGAGAAGCCGGAAAACCGCGGTGGCTGTCAGAGGTCGACCCAGCCGCCCCGCCGCGCCGATTCGAAGATTGCGTCCACGAGCCGCATCTGGGTGATCGAATCGCCCACCCCATAAGGCAGAACCGCCTCGCCGCGAATCGCCATGGCGAACAGTTCGCCCTGCAGCCCGTACATGTTGCAGGCCGGAACGACGATCGTTTCCGCCGAGGCGTCGCCGAGGGCAGTGCCCGGATCGAAGCGCAGGATCGTCTCGCCGCCGAGCGGCGCGTTGAAGGGCACCACCACCTCGATCCGCCCCTCCGTGCCGCAGACCGTCACCCGCTGGTGGACGACGCTCTGGGTGGAGACGGTGAAGGTCAGATGCAGGCCGCCGCCAAAGTCGGCCAGCACGCTGGTCAGGCGATCGGTCGCGAAGATCGGGTCACGGTCGAGGGCGGCCACCAGCCGGATCGGCTCGGCGTCGAGCACGAAGCGGCTGACGACCAGCGGATAGACGCCGATGTCGAGCGCGGCGCCGCCGCCGGTCTCCGGCCGGTTGCGGATGTTGTCCGGGTCGTCGTTCATGTAGGAGAACCAGACCTGGACGCCGAGCGGCCGGCCGATGCGCCCCGCCCGCACCATGTCGCGCACCATCCGCCACTGCGGATGCTGGCGGACCATGTAGCCCTCCATGAACACGAGATCCCTGGGGAATTCCAGCAGCCGTTCGGCATCCATGGCGTCGAGGCCGGTCGGCTTTTCCAGCAGCACATGCTTGCCGGCCCGCCCGGCCGCCAGCGCCGCGTCGACATGAAGGTCGTTGGGCAGCGGAATGTAGACCGCCTCGATCTCCGGGTCGGCGAGCATCTCTTCCGTCGATCCGTAGGCCTTCGGAATTCCGAGGTCGTCGGCCACCGCCCGCGCCCGCGCGGTGTCGCGCGAGGAGATGCCGTGGACCACGCACCAGGGCGTGGTGGCAAGGCCCGGAACGACCTTCTCGCGCGCGATCTTCGCGGTGCTGAGCACCCCGATCCGGACGGGCTGCGGCGTGATCTCGGTCATGTTCTTTCCCTTTCTGGACGGGGCTTGGTCGAGACCGGCCCGGGCATTTCCCTCGTCCTTCGAGACAGGCGCTTCGCGCCTTCCTCGGGATGAGGGAAAAGAGCAACGCCTTGCACAGCACTCGAAACTCTCGGAGGCCTCATCCTGAGGAGGCCCGCAGGGGCCGTCTCGAAGGACGGGGGCGGGCGCGCCAATCTACCGGCGCCGTGATGACCCGTCGCGCCAGAATACGACCCGGCCGGCTCGTCCTTCAATGCCGGAGAAAGGCCGTCTGCACGGCCAATCCGGCCTCGTCATCCCTTCACCGGCACCCGCAGGCTGGCGACGACGAGGTCGACCCGGTCGGCCAGCGCGGCGATCTTCTGGTGCAGCCGGCCGGCCTCGTCGCGAAAGCGCCGCGCCAGCGCGTTGTCCGGCACGATCCCGAAGCCGATCTCGTTGGAGACCAGCACCACCGGACCGGGCACGTCGGCCAGCGCGGCCAGCAACGCGTCCACCGCTGCCGGAATGTCCGCGTCATGCATCATGAGATTGGAGAGCCAGAGCGTCAGGCAGTCGACGAGCACCGCGCCGCGGGCGCCGCGCAGGGCGCCGGCGAGATCGATCGGTGCCTCGAGGGTTGCAAAGCGCCCTGCCCGGTCGGCCTGGTGCCGGCCGATGCGCTCGGCCATCTCCGCGTCGAGCGCCTGCGCGGTGGCGATGTAGACCGCGCCGCCCGCCGGCGCCGCACCGTCCTCGCCGTGCGCCATGGCGAGCACCAGCCGTTCGGCATGCGCCGTCTTGCCCGACCGCGCGCCGCCGAGCACCAGCGTCACCCTCGGCCTGACAGAAGGCCCGGCACTGCCCGTTGCATCCTCGGCTTCACCCATGTGTCCGGCCTCGTCGCGGCGTTTCCTCAGTCGGTTTCGCCAGCGATGGCAAAGCTCGACCGCGGGATCTCGATGGTGAAGACCGCGCCCTCGCCCGGCCGGCCGGAGGCGCTGATCTTCCAGCCGTGCCTGTCGCAGACCGCCCGGCAGATCGCAAGCCCGATGCCGGTGCCCGGATACTGGCTGCGGCCATGGAGCCGGGTGAACGGCTCGAAGATCTTGCGCGCGTATTCCTCGCGAAAGCCGATGCCGTTGTCGGCGAAGGTCAGGCACAGCTTGCGGCGATGGCGCGTGCCGACGGTCACGTCGATCTGCGGCGGCACCTTGTCCCGGGCATATTTGATCGAGTTGGACAGGAGGTTGAGCAGCACCTGGTCGAGCAGCAGACGGTCCGCGAACAGCGTGACGGAGGGCCCTTCCAGGCGGATCACCGCCCCGCTGTCCTCGATCAGTTGCGAGAGCGTCGAGCGCGCGTCGCCCAGCGCCATGGCAAAGTCATAGGCGCCGAGATCGAGCTTGCGGTTGGAGGCGCGCGAATAGGAGAGAAGATCCGACACCAGCGCGCGCGCCCGAAGCGACGCGTCGCGCACCACCTGCGCGGCATAGGTCACGTCGTCCGTCCGGCCCTGCGCCAGGCCGTCCGTCAGCATGTCCGCGTAGAGCACGATCTTGCGCAGCGGCTCCTGCAGGTCGTGGGAGGCGACATAGGCGAACTGCTCGAGGGATTCGTTGGCCCGCATCAGGTTGAGGGCCTGCTCCTCCAGCTTGCGCTGCGCCCTGTTGCGCTCGGTCACGTCGACGATCAGCACGAGGTAGATGGTCTCGTCGGTCGCCGTGTCGACTTCGCGGATCACCGCGACGTCGCCTTCCATCACCGTGTCGTCGCGGCGCCGGTAGGACAGTTCGATGCCGCTCACGAGCCCGTCGTTGTCGCGGAACATCACCTCCCATGGCATCGACTGCGCCGTCGCGCGGGACTCTTCGGTCAGCAAGTCGTTGATGTTCATGCCGATCGCCTCGTCGCGCGAGTAGCCCATCGCGAGCACCCAGTTGTCGGTGACCTCGATGATCTCGCCGTCCTGGCGGGCGATGAAGGCGATGGCCGGCGTGCGCCGGTAGCTGCGCCGGAAATAGTCCTCGCTGCGCGCGATCCGCGCATTGGCGATCTCGAGCTCGCGGGTGCGCTCGTGGACCTTTTCTTCCAGCGAGTCCCGCACGGCGACAAGCTCTGCGTTGATCCGCGCGTTCTCCTCCACGCGCCGCTGCAGCTCGGCATTGACGAGACGTAGTTCCTCCTGGCTCGGCAGCGCAGCCAGATGCGGCAAGGCCTTCCAGATCGCGATGGCCGTCGCGATCGAGACGATCGCGGTCAGCAGTTTCACCAGCCCCTGCGCGGTGTAGACCGGCCACCACAGTGTCGCGAGGCCCATCACGTGGGTGAGGCCGCAGAGCATGATGAAGGCTGCGAACAGTGTGAAGATCCAGACGAATTCCTTCTCCGGCCGGCGGCGGGCCAGAATCACGAGCGTCGCCGGGATCGAGAAATAGGCAAGCGCGATGAAAAGGTCCGAGACGGCGTGGAGACCGAGCAGTTCCGGTTGCCACAGAAGACAATAGCCGTGCGGCATGAAGGCGGCCGAGCCGAGCAACCCGGCGAAAAGCGACGACATGGCTGTTCTCCTCGAGACACCGTTCCGGAGGCAGGAGTTGCGGGGCGCGCGGCACGGCGGGGGCGACCCGGGCCGACATGCCGTCGCATGCGGCGGTCTGCCGCCGCCGGTGTCTCTCGTGTGTATCTCTAGCTAGAATTTGCACCGGGGGGTAGCGGGCGGCGCACCCGTTTCGCGCGCGGGACTCAGGAGGACGCGGGCGGGCGCAGCGCCTCGATCAGCGAGATCCGCCGCACGGCGGTCTCGCCCATCGCCTCGGTCACGGCGGCGACCACCGCCTCGACGATGCCGAGCAGCGCCGTCATCGAATCCCAGCGCGAGGGCACCGGCACCCGCGCGGCGACCACATGCCGCGCATGGCGCGCCACCGGCGACAGCCACTGGTCGGTGAACAGCACGACCGTCACACCGCGTTCGGCCGCCGCGGCCGCAAACACCGCGAGATCGTCCTGGTAGCGACGGATGTCGAAGATCACCAGCACGTCGCGGGCGCCGAGATCGATCAGCACGTCGCGCCAGTTGGCATTCTGGCCGGAGATGTGGCCGACCCCGGGCCGCACCACCCGCAGGTGCGCGGCCAGATGATAGGCCAGCGCATCCGACAGGCGCCCGCCGAGTGCATGGACCGGCCGGCGCGCATCGGCCAGCGCGGCAACGACGGCCTCGAATTCGGCGGCCGGCACATGGCGGAAGGTCTCGCGGATGTTGTCGATCAGCGCGTCGCGGAAGCGCGCCAGCGGCTCGCCCTCCCCGGCCCCGCCCTCCGGCCGGAACGCCGCCTTGGTCAGAGGCGACTGGGTCTGCTTTTCCAGTTCCTCGCGCAGCGCGCGCTGGAAGTCGGGATAGCCGGAAAAGCCGAGCCGGCCGACGAAGCGGAGCACGGTGGGAGCGCTGATGTTCGCGCGCCGCGCGAACTCGGCCACCGTCTCGAGGCCGGCGATCGGATAGTTGGCGAGGAGCACATGCGCGGCCTTGCGTTCCGTCGGCGTGAACAGACTCATCTCGTCACGGATCCGCTCGGCGATCGTGCCCTCCTCCACCATGTTGCCCCCGCAGCGGTTGTCGTCGTTGCCGCGATAGTGACCGACCGGCGCCCCATGGCAACCGGAATTTCCGACGGCCTGAGGAACCGGCACCGGCACCGGACCATCGCTTCTGTATGATTTGTTACAGCAATTGACAGAACCAATTTTCGTGTCAGATTTCATACATAAAGGGCTGGCCGCCGCCATGGGCGCCCCGGTCCGACGCTGTCGACAACGACGCGGGTGTCCGGGAGGGCCATTCTTGGGTGAAATCGCCGATCCGCCCTTCGCGATCGACAATGCCGCCGGCCGCGGACCGCTTCTGATCGTCTGCGACCACGCCTCGAACCGCATCCCGCCGGCCTATGGCGACCTCGGCCTGACGCCGGAGGCGCGCGCCGACCACATCGCCTGGGACCCCGGCGCCCTGTCCGTCTCGCGGCATCTGTCGCGGATCGTCGATGCGCCGCTGTTTCGCGGAACGGTGTCGCGGCTGGTCGCCGACGTGAACCGCGAGGCCGATTCGCCGACGCTGATTCCGGCGGTGAGCGAGACGACGCCGATCCCGGGCAATGCCGACGTCGGCGCCGATGAGCGGAGCGCCCGCCTCGCGGCGGTCCACGTGCCCTATCACGCCGCGCTGGCCACCTTCGTGGAGGAGGCACTGGCACGGCGTGCCGGGGCGCCGCCGCCCGCGGTGGTGGCGATCCACAGCTTCACGCCGGTCTACATGGGCACGCCCCGCGACTTCGACGCCGGGGTGCTGTTCGAGGGCGCCAACCGCTTCGGCCAGCGGGTGTTGGACGCGCTCGCCGCGGTGCCCGGCATCGCGGTGCGCGCCAATGCGCCCTACAGCGGCGAGGGCGAGGTCTATTATACGCTGCGCCGGCACGCCGCCGCGCGCGGCCTGCCGAACGTGATGATCGAGATCCGCAACGACCTGCTGCACACCGAGGCCGAGGCGGAAGCCTGGGCGATGCGGCTGGCGGCGGCGATCCGCGCGGCGCGGCCGGCGGACGACTGACGGTCGCCGACGACACCTTTCCGCCGGCACCCATGCCGGAGGCGAAGACCCGCAAGGGCAGTGCGTGCGCAAGACGCGGGCCCGGGCGGACAAGGTCGAGACGCGGGTGAACCGCGCGCGACATGACAGAGGGAGCGGGGATCGACACCGCAGGGTGGTCGACATCTTCGGGGGAAAGCGACATGAGCAAGTCAGAAGGCAGCGTCTCCTACAAGAAGGCGGACGCCTCGTATTTCGACAAGCGCGGCCTCAGGAAATATGCCGGCATCTGGTCCCTCTGGGCCCTTGGCGTCGGCGCCGTCATCTCCGGCCACTTCTCGGGCTGGAATTTCGGCTTCTCGACCGGTGGCTGGGGCGGCATGCTCGTCGCCGCCGCCATCATCGCCGTGATGTATCTCGGCCTCACCTTCTCGATCGCCGAGATGAGCCCGGCGCTGCCGCACACCGGCGCCGCCTATTCCTTCGCCCGCACGGCGATGGGCCCGTGGGGCGGCTTCGTCACGGGCCTGTGCGAGAACGTGGAATACGTGATCACGCCGGCGGTGGTCGTCACCTTCATCACCGCCTACGTCAACTCGATCCTCGGCCTTGACCCCGTCTGGTCGCCGCTGATCTGGATCGTGTTCTACGCGATCTTCCTCGCCCTCAACATCTTCGGCCTCGAACTCTCCTTCAAGGTGACGCTGGTGGTGACGGTGATCTCGCTGGCGGTGCTGGTCTTCTTCTGGGTGAGCGCGCTCCCCGCGATGGACTTCAACCGCTGGGCGCTCAACATCGGCGTCGGTCCGGATGGCGCGGCCATCGAACTGCCCGAGGGCGGCGGCGACTTCTTCCCCTTCGGCATCTCCGGCGTGCTCGCCACCCTGCCCTTCGCCGTGTGGCTGTTCCTCGCCATCGAGCAGCTGCCGCTGGCGGCCGAAGAATCGGTCGACCCGAAGCGCGACATGCCGAAGGGCATCCTCCTCGGCATGGTCACGCTGATCGTCTCGGCCTTCATGATCGTGCTGCTCAATCCGTCGGTGCCGGGCGTCGGCTCGTTCCACCTCGCCTCGTCGCTGGAGCCGCTGCTCGACGGCTTCCGCGCCGTCTACGGCGACGGCGGCGTGGTGCTGCTCGGCATCGTTGCCCTCACCGGCCTCGTCGCCAGCTTCCACACCATCCTGTTTGCCCAGGGCCGCCAGATCTACTCGCTGTCGCGCGCCGGCTACTTCCCGACCGCGCTGTCGGTGACCCACCCGACCTACCGCACCCCGCATGTGGCGATGCTCGCCGGCGCGGCCGTCGGCCTTGCGGTGATGCTGGCGATCTGGTTCGCGCTCGGCGCCGAGCAGGGCGGGGCCACCATCGGCAGCGTGCTGCTCAACATGGCGGTGTTCGGCGCGATGTTCTCCTACATCCTGCAGGCGATCTCCTTCATCCTGCTGCGCCTCCGCCAGCCGCACATCGAGCGGCCCTACCGCTCGCCGCTCGGCATTCCCGGCGCGGTGCTGACCATCGTCATCGCGCTGGTGACGCTGTTCTACCAGGTGCAGGACCCGAACTTCACCAAGGGCGTGCTTTGGGTGGCGGTCTGGTTCGCGGTGGCGATCGTCTATTTCGGCCTCGTCGGCCGCCACAAGCTCATCCTCTCGCCGGAGGAGGAGTTCGCGATCGAGCATGCCGAGGGCCGGACGCCCCATCACGTCATCGCCAAATAGCCTGCCCGCGGACGCAGGCGAGGCCGCGGCCTCGCTTGCGTCCGTCGCCGGCGCCCGACACAATCCGGCGCACCCGTTCACGCCGGCGACCCCGCGCCACCGGCCTCATCCTTCCCCGGCGCTCCGCCGTCTCCGTCCTCCCGACAACCGAGATCCCCGATCATGCCCGGAAACCTCAGCTTCGACGCCCTCAAGCAGAAAGCCGCCGCCGGCGAGATCGACACGGTGGTGGTCGCGATGGTCGACATGCAGGGGCGGCTCGTCGGCAAGCGTTTCCACGTCGACAACTTCCTCGCCTCGGCCCACGAGGAGACCCACTGCTGCAACTACCTGCTCACGGTCGACATCGACATGGAGCCGGTACCCGGCTTCGAGGCGGCAAGCTGGGACAAGGGCTACGGCGACTTCACCATCGTGCCGGACATGGCAACGCTCCGGCTCGTTCCCTGGCTGCCGGGCACGGTGCTCGTCCTGTGCGACGTGACCGACCACCATCACCATCCGATGCCGCACAGCCCGCGGCAGATCCTGAAGGCGCAGGTCGACCGGCTCGCCGCGAAGGGCATGAAGCCGTTCATGGCCTCCGAGCTGGAGTTCTACCTGTTCGACGAGACCTACGAGACCGCCGCGGCCAAGGGCTTCGTCAACCTCGCCACCACCAATCCCTACATCGAGGACTACGGCATCCTCGCCACCACCAAGGTGGAAGGCGTGATGCGGGCCATGCGCAACGGCCTCAACGCCTGCGGCATCCCGGTGGAGAATTCCAAGGGCGAGTGGGGCCCCGGCCAGGAGGAGATGAACGTCCGCTATGCCGAGGCGGTGGCCATGGCCGACGACCACACGGTGATGAAGAACGGCATGAAGGAGATCGCCCACCTCCACGGCAAGGCGATCACCTTCATGGCGAAATACGCCTACAACCTCGCGGGCAGCTCCTGCCACGTCCACCAGAGCCTGTGGTCGGAGGACGGCACGCCGCTGTTCCTCGACGCGGACGCGCCGCACGGCATGTCGAAGCTGATGCGCAGCTATGTGGCCGGCCTTCTGACCCATTCGCGCGAGATCACCCTGTTCCTCGCTCCCTACATCAACTCCTACAAGCGCTTCCAGCAGGTCGGCACCTTCGCGCCGACCAAGGCGGTGTGGAGCCACGACAACCGCACCGCAGGCTTCCGGCTGGTTGGCAACGGCAGCAAGGCGATACGCATCGAGTGCCGCATGGGCGGCGCCGACCTCAACCCCTATCTCGCCTATGCCGCCATGCTCGCGGCCGGGCTTGCCGGCATCGAGCAGGGGCTGGAGCTGGAGGACGCCTTCACCGGCGACGCCTATGGCAGCACCGGCGTGCGCGAGATCCCCAAGACCCTGCGCGAGGCGATCGACACCGCGCGCGGCTCGGCGATGCTGCGCGACGCCTTCGGCGAGAAGGTGCTCGCCCACTACATCCACGCCGCCGAGTGGGAGCAGTATGAATACGACCGGCGCATCACCGACTGGGAGCTGAAGCGCGGCTTCGAGCGCAGCTGAGGCACGGGCTCGCACGGGCGGCCGTGACGGGACCGCTGTTGCAAACCATCGCGGCCGGTGGCTCACTGCCGCCCGATCCTCAGGAACCACAGGAAAACCGACATGTCGCTCGACGTCTGGCTGGCCTTCGCTCTTGCCTCCGCCGTGATGCTGGCCATTCCGGGGCCCACGATCCTGCTCGTCGTCTCCTATGCGCTGAGCCACGGCCGCAAGATCGCCGGCGCGATGGTCGCCGGTGTCGCGCTGGGCGATTTCACCGCCATGACCGCGTCCCTGCTCGGCCTCGGCGCCCTGCTCGCCGCCTCCGCGACACTGTTCACGGTGCTGAAATGGGCCGGCGCGGCCTATCTCGTCTGGATGGGCGTGAGGCTGTGGCGCGCGCCGGTGCGCCAGATTGACGAGTCCGTTGCCGGGGCCGAAGCGGCGCCGGCCGCGGCGGATGCCCGCCGCATCTTCCTCCACGCCTATGCGGTGACGGCGCTCAACCCCAAGAGCATCGTCTTCTTCGTGGCCTTCCTGCCCCACTTCGTCGATCCCGCCGCCCCGTTGCTGCCGCAGATGGCGATCCTGGAAGTGACCTTCCTGACGCTCGCCAGCCTCAATGCCGCCGGCTACGCCTTTGCCGCCACCTTCGCCCGCAAGGCGGTGCGCCGCCCGGCCGTGCAGCGCGCGGTCAACCGCACCGGCGGCTCGCTGTTGATCGGCGCGGGGCTGCTGGCCGCCGGCTGGCGCAAGGCGACGTGAGCGGACGCCATCTCCTTTCATTCACGACATCCACCATGAGACGACCCCAATGACCCCCGTTCAGAAGATCATCTCCCCCGTCGACGCTCGGTCTACGCCGAGCGTCCCCTCGCGAGTGACGGCGAGATCGTCCAGACCTTCGCCACCGCCCGGGACGCGCAGAGGGACTGGGCGGCGCTGCCGCTCGGCACCCGCATCGGCTATTGCCTGAAGGCCCTCGACGCCCTCCTCGCCATGCGCGCCGAGATCGCCGAGGAACTCACCTGGCAGATGGGCCGGCCGATCCGCTACACGCCCTTCGAACTCAATGGCGTGGAGGTCCGCACGAAGCACATGGCGGCCATCGCGGAGGCGAGCCTCGCGCCGCTCGATTCGGGCCTGGAGAACGGCGACAGCGGCGCCCACCGCTACATTTCCCGCGAGCCGCTCGGCGTCGTCTTCGTCGTCGCGCCGTGGAACTATCCCTATCTCACCACGGTCAACTCGGTGATGCCGGCGCTGATGGCCGGCAATGCCGTGGTGCTGAAACACTCCGACCAGACGCTGCTCGTCGCCGAGCGTTTCCAGAAGGCCTTCGACCAGGCCGGCCTGCCGAAGGCGGTGTTCCAGCACATCGTGCTGTCCCACGACCAGACCGCCGCGGTCATCTCCTCCGGCAAGGTCGACAGCGTCTGCTTCACCGGCTCGGTGGCCGGCGGCGAGGCCATGGAGCGCGCCGCGGTCGGCCGCTTCCTGCCGCTCAACCTCGAACTCGGCGGCAAGGACCCGGCCTATGTCCGCGCCGACGCGAAGCTCCAGTATGCGATCGAGAACATCGCCGACGGCGCCTTCTTCAACTCCGGCCAGTGCTGCTGCGGCGTGGAACGTGTCTACGTGCAGGAAGCCGTCTACGACGACTTCGTCGAGGGCCTCGTCGCGGTCACGAAGGGCTACGTGCTGGGCAATCCGACCGACCAGGCGACAACGCTCGGCCCGCTGGCCCGCCCCCGTCAGGCCGCCTTCGTGCGCGAGCAGATCGACGCGGCGGTGCGTGCCGGCGCCACGGCCCACATCGACCCCGCCAGCTTTGCCGCCGACCGCCCGGGCACGCCCTATCTCGCGCCGCAGGTGCTGACCGGCGTCAACCACCAGATGTCGGTGATGACGGAGGAGAGCTTCGGCCCCGTCGTCGGCATCATGAAGGTGAAGGACGACGCCGAGGCGATCGACCTCATGAACGATTCGAAATACGGCCTCACCGCCTCGATCTGGACCGAGGACCTCGACGCCGCGACGGCGATCGGCGGCAAGGTCGAGACCGGCACCGTCTTCACCAACCGCTGCGACTATCTCGACCCGGCCCTGACCTGGACCGGCGTGAAGCAGACCGGCCGCGGCGCCGCCCTCTCTCCCCTCGGCTTCCAGGCCCTGACCCGTCCGAAGAGCTGGTACATGCGC
>NZ_MCRJ01000080.1 GCF_001720135.1 Methylobrevis pamukkalensis | reverse complement strand
GCAGCAGGGCGTCGAGATCGTCGGCGTCACTCGTGTGCTCCCCCGGCGGGCCGACCAGCAGCACGACCTCGCCGCGCGGCGGCACCTCGCGGGCGCCGTCCGCAAGGGCGGCCAGCGTGCCGCGCCGCACCTCCTCGAAGCGCTTGGTCAGTTCGCGGGCGAGCACGGCGGGCCGGTCGGCGCCAAGCACGGCGGCCATGTCGGCCAGCGTGTCGGCCGCCCGGTGCGGGGATTCGTAGAAGATCAGGGTGGCCGGCACCGCGCCGAAGACGGCGAGCTTCTGGCGCCGCTGGCCGGCGCGCGACGGCAGGAAGCCGCCGAACAGGAAGCAGTCCGTCGGCAGGCCGGCCGCAACCAGCGCGGCGAGCAGCGCCGAGGGCCCCGGAATCGGCACCACCTTGTGGCCGGCGTCCAGCGCCTCTTCCACCAGCTTGTAGCCGGGATCGGAGATCAGCGGCGTGCCGGCGTCGGAGACGAGCGCGATCGACTTGCCGAGGGTGAGACCGGCGAGAAGGCGCGGCCGCTCGCGCGCGGCGTTGTGATCATGATAGGCGACGAGGGGACGGCGGATGCCGTAGCGGTCGAGCAGCACCCGGGTCACCCGCGTGTCTTCGCAGGCGACGAGATCGGCCGCGGCCAGCACCTCGAGCGCGCGGAGACTGACGTCGGAGAGATTGCCGATCGGGGTCGCCACCGGATAGAGCCCCGGTTCCAGCGGGCGGGCGGCCACCTTGTGACCATCGACGGTGTAGTGCCCCGCGCCGCCCTCGCGGGCGTTCGCGCCGTCGCTGTCCTCCGTCATCGCCTGCCTCCGGTCGGCCGTGTCGCCTGCCTCTGCGTCTATCACCTGCGTGGCAGATGCGCCACAACAGGCGGCCGGCGCGGCGCGACGGTGGATTTTGGCGGCGCCGGCCCCCGGAATCCGTCGGCGAACGGTTGCCATATGACTGATTTGCCTTTCAGATGGGATCAACGACCAAGGGACGGCGAGGCAACCGGACACGGAAGCCGTCCTCAGGCGTGTGGAGCGCCCGGATGGCGCCCCGATTGCGTAAGGAGCGGACGAGCCATGGCCAAGGACACCACGGGACGCAACCGGCCCGAGGCGCCGCAGCGCGCCCTCACGCGGCGGCAGGCACTGGCCCTTGGCGGCGGCGGCGCGGCCCTGCTCGCCGGCTGCCAGCCGAACACCGGCCCCTCGATCTCGGCCCAGCCCCTGCCCTCGACCGGTCCGATCACGGCCGCGCCGATGGTTCCCGCGGGCGATACGATCGGCACCGGCAGCGTGCGGGTCGCGCTGCTCGTGCCGCGCTCGGCCAGCGGCACCTCGGCGACGATCGCCACCGCCCTGCGCAACTGCGCCGAGATGGCGCTCAACGACTTTGCCGGCGCCGACGTGACGCTGCTGGTGAAGGACAGCGGCGGCACCACCGAGGGCGCGCAGGCGGCAGCGCAGGCCGCCGTGTCCGAAGGCGCCGAGCTGATCCTCGGCCCGTTCTTTGCCGCGGAAGTGCGGGGCGCGGCCCCGGTGGCGCGGGCTGCCAACATTCCGGTGATCGCCTTCTCGTCCGACCCGAGCGTGGCCGGCAACGGCGTCTACATCATGGGCTTCCTGATCGGCGACGAGGTGCAGCAGATGGTGGCGCATGCCGCCACCACCGGCAAGCGCTCGGTCGGCGCGCTGATTTCCAACAGCGCCGCCGGCAACCTCGCCGAGGCCGCCCTGCGCGAGAGCGCGGCGCGCTACAACGTGCGCATCGTGCAGGTGGAGCGCTTCGAGGCGGGCCCCGGCGACATCGCCGCCAAGGCCGCGGCGCTCGGCGCCAATGCCGCGCAGCTGCAGGCGGTGTTCCTGCCGGACGGCGGCTCGGCGGCGGCGACAGCCGCGGGCGCGCTGGCCGCGGCGGGCCTCACCAGCGACCGCGCCACCTGGCTCGGCTCGGGCCTGTGGAACGATCCGGCGGTCTATTCCAACCCGGCGCTGTCGGGCGGTCTGTTCCCGGCCCCCGAGATCGACCGCTTCAGCGCCTTTGCCGCCCGCTACCGCCAGGCTTACGGCATCGAGTTGTTCGCCAAGGCGACGCTCGCCTATGACGCGGCGCTGCTCGCCGCCGGCCTCGTCAAGCAGGCCGGCCCGCGCCGCTTCGACCCGGCGATCCTCGCCAATCGCCAGGGGTTCATCTCCTCGGTCAACGGCCTGTTCCGCTTCAACCCGGACGGCACCAACGACCGCGGCCTCGCCATCTACCGGGTCACCGGCGGCACGCCGGCGATCGTGGAAGCCCCGGTGCGGGTGTTCGCGGGGGCGTGAGGCGAAGGGGGCGCGGGGCGGGGGAGCTGCGAGGCCTGGAGACACGCCGTCATCGCACAGCCCCTCCATCGTCCTTTCCGAAGCCCCTCCATCGTCATTCCCGCGAAAGCGGGAACCCAGCGATCGGCAAGGTCAACATCCGGATTAAAAGAGAATTTTCTGCCAAGTCACCGTTCCATCCGGCGTCACGCCCGGGGATGGCTAGGTTCCCGCTTTCGCGGGAATGACGGTGGTGAGGTGGGGCTCAGGCGGTCGAAGGGCGCGCCCGTCCCTTCGCCACAGCTGCCCTGAAGCAACGCCGCCCCGCCGTGGCCGTAATCCAAAACCCGCCCTACGCCGCGAGATCCGCCACCACCGCATCCAGCACGAACCAGCCGTCGCGGGAGGCGCGGAGGCGGCCGCCGGGGAGTTCCTCGACCATGCCGTGGGCCTTGAGGTCGGCGAGGCGGCGGGGGTCGAGGGTGCGGCCGGACAGCGCGGTGTAGCGCGCCGGGTCGATGCCCTCGGCAAGGCGCAGGCCCATCACCAGCATCTCGTCGCCGGCAGCCTCGCCCTCGATCTCCTCCTCGAAGACCACGCCGTGGCCTTCGGCCTCGACTGCCGCGAGCCAGGCCTCGGGGGCCCGTTCGGTGACGGTGCCGAGCCGGCCCCCACCCTGCCGCGCGCCGCCCTGCCGCGCGCCATCCGGGACCAGCCGGCCGTGGGCGCCGGGGCCGACGCCGACATATTCGCCATAGCGCCAGTAGAGCAGGTTGTGGCGGCTTTCCGCGCCGGGGGCGGCGTGGTTGGAAATCTCGTAGGCCGGCAGGCCGCGCGCGGCGGCGGTGTCCTGGGTGGCCGCATAGAGGTCGGCGGCCGCGTCCGGGTCCGGGATCAAAAGCTTGCCGGCCGCATGCAGCGCGGCAAACGGCGTGCCGTCCTCGATGGTCAGCTGGTAAAGCGACAGGTGATCGGCGGCCAGATCGATCGCCCGGTCGAGCTCGGCGGCCCAGGCCGCCGGCGTCTGGCCGGGGCGGGCGTAGATCAGGTCGAAGGAGAGGCGCGGGAAGATCGCCCGCGCCGTCTCGATCGCCGATAGCGCGGTGGCCGCGTCATGCAGCCGGCCGAGCGCTTTCAGGTCGGGGTCGTTCAGCGCCTGCACGCCGAGCGACAGCCGGTTGACGCCCGCGGCGCGATAGCCGCGGAACCGGCCGGCCTCCACCGAGGAGGGGTTGGCCTCCATGGTGATCTCGGCGGCCTCATCCAGCGTCCAGTGCCGGGCGATCGCCTCCAGCACCGTTCCGACCGTTTCGGGCGCATCAGCGACGGCGTGCCGCCGCCGAGGAACACGGAGGTGACGCGCCGGCCCGGCGTGCGGGCGGCGAAATGCGCGATCTCGGCCGCGAGCGCGGCGGCAAAGCGCGGCTGATCCGGCGCCGTGTGGCGCACGTGGCTGTTGAAGTCGCAATAGGGGCACTTGGCTGCGCAGAACGGCCAGTGGACGTAGACGCCGAAGCCGACGTCCGGCGTGCCGGGCACGGGGCCGGCCGGAGGCGCGGCCTGATCCGGCCGCAACAGGCCGGTCACGGCCGGATCCCCTCCGGGAAGGCGGCCTCGACGAGGCGCTGCACCGAGCGGGCGCGGTGCGACAGCGGGCCGGGCGCGGCCCAGATCGAGCCGTGCTTTTCCTCCGCCGTCATCTGGCCGAAGGTCTTGTCCTCGCCGTCCGGCATGAACACCGGATCATAGCCGTAGGAGACGCCGCCGCGGCGCGGCGGCCAGACGAGTTCCCCCTCGCGCTCGCCGAGATACTCCTGGGTGTGGCCGTCGGGCCAGGCCAGGCAGAGCAGCGAGACGAATTTCGCCTTGCGCTGGCCCGGTGCCGTCGCACCCACCTTCTGCAGCTCTTCTTCCACGAGGCGCATCGCCCGGTCCCAGTCGCGGTCGGGGCCGGCCCAATCGGCGGTGTAGACGCCCGGCGCCCCGCCAAGGGCTTCAACGCAAAGACCGCTGTCATCCGACAGCGCGACCTCGCCGGCGGCGGTGGCCGCGGCGAGCGCCTTGATCCGGGCATTCTCGACGAAGGTGGTGCCGGTCTCCGCGGGCTCGGGCAGGCCGAGTTCGCCGGCGGTGACCAGCTCCATCTTCAGCCCGCCGAGCAGGAAGTCCAGCTCGCGGATCTTGCCACTGTTGTGGCTGGCGACGAGAAGGCGCCGGCCGTCGATCCTGCGGTGTGCCGTGGTGTCGGTCATGTCGCGCGCCTTGTGGAGGGTTTGCCGCCGCTCAGCCGAGCGTCAGCTTCTGCAGGTCGACCAGCCGGCCGATGCCGGTCTTGGCCAGACCGAGCAAGGCCGCGAACTCCTCCTCGGAGAAGGGCGTGCCCTCGGCCGTGCCCTGGATCTCGACGATGCCGCCGCGGCCGGTGAGCACGAAGTTGGCGTCGGTCTCGGCGGCGGAATCCTCCGCGTAGTCGAGATCGAGCACCGGGGAGCCCTGGTAGATGCCGCAGGAGACGGCGGCGACGTGGTCCTTGATCACCTTGTCGCCGACCATGTTGCGGGTCTTCATCCAGGCGATGCAGTCGTAGAGCGCGACGAAGCCGCCGGTGATCGCGGCGGTGCGGGTGCCGCCGTCGGCCTGGATCACGTCGCAGTCGACGGTGATCTGGCGCTCGCCGAGGGCAACGAGGTCGATCACGGCGCGCAGCGAGCGGCCGATCAGGCGCTGGATCTCGAGGCTGCGGCCCGACTGCTTGCCGGCGGCCGCCTCGCGGCGCATCCGGTCACCGGTGGAGCGCGGCAGCATGCCGTATTCGGCGGTGACCCAGCCCTTGCCGCCGCCGCGCAGCCACGGCGGCACGCGGTCCTCGAGGCTGGCGGTGCACAGCACGTGGGTGTCGCCGAACTTGACGAGGCAGGAGCCTTCGGCGTGCTTGGAAACGCCGCGCTCCAGCGAGATGCCGCGCAGTTCGTCGGGAGCACGTTTGGAGGGGCGCATGGTTTTTCCTGTCCTTCGGCGGCTCTTCTGTCGTGGCGGCCGTTGTAGCCGCAGGGCGAGAGCGCCGTAAAGGCCCGAAAGCGGGGCAGGAGGCGAATCGGCGGGACGAACGGCCGCTCACTCCGAATTACCCGTTTATTCGTGGCCATCGATCCCCCATATTGGAGTTTCATGACATCCCGCGATCGGGACAGGACTGCGACCGGGTGACATCACGCCCATGGGACTGAACGTGCCGGCATCGGATCCGTCTTCACTGCTTCGCGATCTCGACCAGCGCTCGCGCGAGATCTTCCGCCGGGTGGTCGAGACCTATCTGGAAACCGGCGAGCCGGTCGGCTCGCGCAACCTGTCGCGGCTCTTGCCGATGGCGCTGTCGCCGGCCTCGGTGCGCAACGTGATGTCGGATCTGGAGCGCGCCGGCCTCCTGTTCGCCCCGCACACCAGCGCCGGCCGGCTGCCGACCGACAAGGGCCTGCGCTTCTTCGTCGACGCGATGCTGGAAATCGGCGACCTCACCTCCGACGAGCGCTCCTCGATCGAGGCGACGGTGCGCGGCAGCGGCCGATCGGCCTCGCTGGAGACCGTGCTGACCGAGGCGAGCCAGATGCTGTCCGGCCTGTCGCGCGGCGCCGGCGTGGTGCTGTCGTCGAAGTCCGACATGCTCCTGAAGCATATCGAGTTCGTGCGCATCGAGCCGACCCGGGCGCTGGTCGTGCTGGTCGGCGACAACGGCGCGGTCGAGAACCGCCTGATCGACCTGCCGCCCGGCCTGCCGCCGGCCGCCCTGATCGAGGCCTCCAACTATCTCAACGCCCAGATCCGCGGCCGGACGCTGGCCGACGTGCGCTCCGAACTGGAACACGGCCTTGCCCAGCAGCGCGCCGAGCTCGACGCGCTCACCCGCAAGGTGGTGGACGCCGGCCTTGCCACCTGGTCGCAGGCCAGCAGCGGCCGGCCGGACACGCTGATCGTGCGCGGCCGCGCCAACCTGCTCGACGATCTGCGCGCGCTGGAGGACCTGGAGCGGGTGCGGCTTTTGTTCGAGGACCTGGAGACCAAGCGCGACCTGATCCAGCTGCTCGGCCTTGCCGATTCCGGCGAGGGCGTGCGGATCTTCATCGGCTCGGAAAACAAGCTGTTTTCGATGTCCGGCTCGTCGCTGGTCGCCGCGCCCTACCGCGACAGCGAGCAGCGGGTCGTCGGCGTGCTCGGCGTGATCGGCCCGACCCGGCTCAACTATGCCCGCATCGTGCCGATGGTCGACTACACGGCCAAGGTCGTCGGCCGGCTGATCGGCTGACGCCGCAGCCGGCCCCGGCCCTCCGCCGCGCGCCCCCGCCAAAGGGGCAAGGCCGGCCCGGTGTGGTCGCCTTCGGCTTGATTTTTCGCCTGCGAACCCTGATATCGGGCCGCGAAGCCTTGCGCGCCGACTGCGCGCCACCTGTGACCATCGCGAGGACCCGATGACCCACGACCCCCGCACCGACGAGACACGCGGCGACGAGACCCGGACCGACACGCAGGCCGACCCGGCGATCGGCATCGAGATCGGCGCCGAGATGCCGGCGGCCGAGCCTGCCGCCCCCGCGGCCGAGGCGCAGGTTGCCGAGCTCAAGGAGCAGGTGCTGCGCACGCTGGCCGAGATGGAGAACCTGCGCCGGCGCACCGAGCGCGAGGTGAAGGATGCCCGGCAGTATGCGGTGGCGAATTTCGCCCGCGACATGCTGCAGGTCTGCGACAACCTGCGCCGCGCCCTCGACGCCCTGCCGGCCGAGGCCCGCGCGGCGGCGGATGCGGCCGTGGTGTCGCTGCTGGAAGGCGTGGAGATGACCGAGCGCGGCCTGCTGGCGACCTTCGAGCGCCACGGCGTGCGCAAGATCCGCCCCGAGGGCGAGCGCTTCGATCCGAATTTCCATCAGGCAATGTTCGAGGTGCCGAACCCCGAGGTGCCGACCGGCACCGTGGTGCAGGTGGTGCAGGACGGCTACGTGATCGGCGAGCGCGTGCTGCGGCCGGCCATGGTCGGCGTTGCCCGCGGTGGCCCGAAGGCGGCGGCGGCGTCCGAGGCTCATGTGGACAAGACGGTCTGAGCCGACGTCGACCCCGACCGCCCCCGCGCCGGATCAGGCGCGGGCGGCCCTGAAGGCCCGCCGCAGCAGCGGGTGAAGCGCGAGGACGACGGCGACCGAGAAGGCGCCGTCGACCACGTAGTGCCAGCCGAGATAGACCGAGCTGACCCAGATCAGGCCGGCATAGGCGAAGGCGGCAAGGCCGAGGCGGCGGTCGAGCTCGCGCAGGAACAGCGCGTTGAGCGTCATCACGCCGACGTGCAGGCTCGGGAAGGCCGAGATGCCGGTGCCGAAGCCGCCCTGCCCGCCCACATGCGCCTGCCAGAGATAGGCCTGGAGATTGGCCGCCGAGAAGGGCAGGTCGGAGGTGGCCGAAAGCGTCGCCACGAGCTCGGCAAAGCGGGCGGTGTCGCCGGTGACGGCGCCGAAATACACCGGACCGGCGGACATGCCGGCGGCGGCGAAGACGTTGCCGAGCAGAAACCACGTCAGGATGAAGCTCGCGAAATACCGCAGGCGCAGGCCGTCCGCCCGGGGCGACGTCGCCACGAAATAGAGCATCGCCATCATCGCGACGCTCCACAGGATGCCGTAGTTGAGCTCGGCAAGGCGCAGCATTCCCTCGCTTCCCGCCGACGGACCGTGCAGCAGGCGCCAGGGATCGACGCCGAACAGGGCCGCCTCGAGATCGGCAAAGAAGCGATCGGCCGGAAAGCCGCCGACCGCCGTGACCAGCGCCGACTTCACCGTCGTGAATGTCCCTTGCCAGACCGCCATCGCCGCCATCAGCAGGCAGCCCGCGAGGAGCCGGCCTAGACGATGCGGCGCGAACATCATCCGCAGCATGAGACCCCGGCGCTTCGGCACGAAGACGACGACGCGCACCAGCGTCGCCGCGAGCGTCAGCATCGGCATCAGCACCAGCGTGTTGCGAGATAGGCCAGCAGATAGGTCGAGAACAGGGCCGGATCGATGCCGCCGTGACGGGACGCCCAGCCGAGACCGGCCAGCGCATAGGCGGCGATCATCAGATAGACCGGCAGGTCGGCGCGCACGGCCCGGACGACCTGACGCGGAAGCCCGGCAAGCAGGCTGCCAGCCGGCGGTGCGTAGCCCGCAGCGCGGTAGGGCGTGCCGTCGGCAAGGCTTGCAGAGTGCATCGTCATGAACGGGCTTTCCGGAAAACGGGGACCGGGTCGGGAGCCTCCATCCTGCGCAAGGACGCTGAAGATCCGGTTGCCGCCCGCCGCGGCTGCGCAAAACCCGCGGCGCTGGTTAACGCTTCGTGCGATCGGTCACGGGCACTGCCGCCCTCAGGGCGCGCTCACCCGGCGCAGCGTCAGGTTGATGCGGCCGGGCGCCGGCAGGCCGGCGGCGGCGAGCACGGTCGAGGTTTCCGGCAGGATCCGGTCGATGCCGTGGAACGCGAGGCGGGCCGCGCCGCCGAGCACCATCGCGTCACCGGAGGCGAGCCGAAAGGAGCCGGTCGGATCGCCGCGCTTCAGGCCGCCAAGGCGGAACACGGCGGTGTCGCCGAGCGAGAGGGAGACGACGGGGGCCGACAGGTTCTCCTCGTCGCGGTCCTGATGCAGTCCCATGCGCGCCGAGGGTGCATAGAAGTTGATGAGGCAGGCTTCGGGCGGCGGCGCGTCGCCGGCCAGCGTGCGCCAGGCCTCGACCAGCACGGCGGGCATCGCCGGCCATGGCCGTCCGGTGTCCGGATGGGTCGCCTGGTAGCGGTAGCCGGCCACGTCCGAGACCCAGCCTAGCGGCCCGCAGTTGGTCATAGCCACGGAAAAGGGCTTGCCGGTCCGCGGCATGCGCGGCGTGAAGAACGGCGCCTCGGCCACGATGCGCGCGACGTCGGCGGCAAGCGCCGTCTGTGCGCTGCGATCGAGAAAGCCCGGGCGCAGCAGGAATCCATCAGGTGTCATGCCGGCAGTCTACACGGCGCCGCCCGCCGGCACGAGCCGGCCTTCGCAAATCGGCCAGCCTGCAACGGGGCGGCGTTCCCGCCCGACCGAGCAGGTCAGCGGCGGTGGCGCTCGTCGAGCTGGCGCAGGGCACGGGTGCTGATGCGCACCTCGTCGCTCTTGCGCCCGCGCCCGCCATCGGCCAGCGTCGCGATCAATCGGCCGACGAAATAGGTCAGGACGAACAGCGCCGCGAAGGCGAACAGCGGCATCCATCCGCGCGTGAGCCCGAGGACGGCATCGAGATCGTAGAGCCATCCGACGATGGTCGCGATGGCGGCCAGCATGAGTGCCGGAGCGGTTCCGGTGTCGGCCCGGCACTCGGCAAGAAAGCGATGGCAGGCGTGAAGCAACATCTGCAGCTCCTCGAAAGACGGGATCGTATCCACCCGTTCGAGGCGCAGTATCGCGCCGATGTGTTGCCACAGGATTTCGAACCGCGCAAAAAACGCCGGACACGCCTTCAAGATTCGTTCTGGTTTCCGCTGCGTTAAGGGCAACCCGCGAGTGTATTCCGCCCGCCGTCTGCTGGGCGCCGGCCCGCTGCGCCCCTGGTGGCCGTGGTTTCGGCCGCTGTCGCCCGCGCGTGAGCCTCCGGCGGCCGCGACGCGGCTTCCGGACACGCGTTGCCCCGATGCGGACGACCATGCGGACGATGATGCGGGGGTGGCGGGACCGGCTCAGTCGCCGCCGTCGCAGTCGCCGCCATCCATGCCGTCCGATCCGTCATGGGTGCTGCGGCCGGTCCGGTTCCAGGCGTTCCAGGCAAACTGGTAGGCGAGAAGGAACACGGCGAGAAAGGACAGCGGCAACAGCAGGTAAGGCGACACCGGCGCCCCCGTCAGATCGACCGGGTCGCGAAGCCGAGAAGCGTGGTGATGCCTGCGGCGAGAACAAGCGCGGGCAGCGGACTGGGGTAGACCTTGGTGTCGGGGGACATGGGCGGGCCTCCGGGCGGTCGGCAGGGGCGCATTCTGCCCTGTCCCGCGTTGCAAGCCGGTAAAAATCGGCGGCAAAACACGCGACGAAACCTGAGGGCCCGCCTCACGGAGCCGTGATGGCCCGTCTTGCAGCAGCCCGAGCACCCGCCTATATAGCCGTCAGAACCGGGTCCGGAGGTCGCCGCGACGGCGGAATTCCGGACAAATCCAAACCGTAGTCATGACAGGGGGCCGGCCGGTCGATCCGGCGTCACCCCGGATGCCGTCGAGGGTCCGGGCGGCCTGCCAGAGGAGAAGTGAGCATGGGCAAAGTCATCGGCATCGATCTCGGAACGACCAATTCCTGCGTCGCCGTCATGGACGGCAAGACCGCCAAGGTGATCGAGAATTCGGAAGGCGCGCGCACGACCCCGTCGATCGTCGCCTTCACCGACGGCGAGGAGCGCCTCGTCGGCCAGCCGGCCAAGCGCCAGGCGGTCACCAATCCGGAAAACACCTTCTTTGCGGTCAAGCGCCTGATCGGCCGCCGCTATGACGACCCGATGGTCGAGAAGGACAAGAAGCTCGTCCCCTATTCGATCGTGAAGGGTGACAACGGCGATGCCTGGCTTGCCTCCGGCGGCAAGAAATACTCGCCCTCGCAGATCTCGGCGATGGTGCTGACCAAGATGAAGGAAACCGCGGAGGCCTATCTCGGCACCACGGTCGACCAGGCGGTGATCACCGTTCCGGCCTACTTCAACGACGCCCAGCGCCAGGCCACCAAGGACGCCGGCCGGATCGCCGGTCTCGAAGTGCTGCGCATCATCAACGAGCCGACTGCGGCGGCGCTCGCCTACGGTCTCGACAAGAACGACGGCAAGACGATCGCGGTCTACGACCTCGGCGGCGGCACCTTCGACATCTCGGTGCTCGAGATCGGCGACGGCGTGTTCGAGGTGAAGTCGACCAACGGCGACACGTTCCTCGGCGGCGAGGACTTCGACATGCGTCTCGTCAGCTATCTGGCCGACGAGTTCAAGAAGGACCAGGGCATCGACCTGCGCAACGACAAGCTTGCGCTGCAGCGCCTGAAGGAAGCGGCCGAAAAGGCCAAGATCGAGCTGTCGTCCTCCTCGCAGACCGAGGTGAACCTGCCGTTCATCACCGCCGACGCCTCCGGCCCGAAGCATCTGGCGATCAAGCTCACCCGCTCGAAGTTCGAGGCGCTGGTGGAAGACTTCGTGCAGCGCACGATCGAGCCCTGCAAGGCGGCGCTGAAGGATGCCGGCCTGTCGACCAGCCAGATCGACGAGGTCGTGCTCGTCGGCGGCATGACCCGCATGCCGAAGATCCAGGAAGTCGTGAAGCAGTTCTTCGGCAAGGAGCCCCACAAGGGCGTCAACCCGGATGAAGTGGTCGCCATGGGCGCCGCGATCCAGGCCGGCGTGCTGCAGGGCGACGTCAAGGACGTGCTGCTGCTCGACGTGACCCCGCTGTCGCTCGGCATCGAGACGCTCGGCGGCGTGTTCACCCGCCTGATCGACCGCAACACCACGATCCCGACCAAGAAGGCGCAGGTCTTCTCCACCGCCGACGACAACCAGACGGCCGTGACGATCCGGGTGTTCCAGGGCGAGCGCGAGATGGCGGCCGACAACAAGATGCTCGGCCAGTTCGATCTGGTCGGCATTCCGCCGGCGCCGCGCGGCGTGCCGCAGGTCGAGGTCGCCTTCGACATCGACGCCAACGGCATCGTCAACGTCTCGGCGCGCGACAAGGGCACGGGCAAGGAGCAGCAGATCCGCATCCAGGCCTCGGGCGGCCTGTCGGACGCCGACATCGAGAAGATGGTCAAGGACGCGGAGGCCAACGCCGCCGCCGACAAGAAGCGCCGTGACGCGGTGGAAGCCCGCAACCACGGCGAATCGCTGATCCATTCGACCGAGAAGTCGCTGGCCGACTATGGCGACAAGGTCTCGTCCGCCGACAAGTCGGCGATCGAGAGCGCCGTCGCCGACCTCAAGGCGGTGATCGACACCGACGATGCCGACGCGATCAAGGCGAAGACCAACGCGCTGGCGCAGGTGGCGATGAAACTCGGCGAGGCGATGTACGCCCAGAGCCAGACCGAGGGCGCGGCCCCCGGCGCCTCGAAGCCGGCCGACGACGACGTGGTCGACGCCGACTTCGAAGAGGTCAAGGACGACAAGAAGTCGGCCTGACCCGCCTCGATCCGAAGACCATGGACGGCCCGGGATCTTCCCGGGCCGTTTTCATTTGCGCCCGCGCCCCTGCACAGATGGCATGGGGCCCGCCATCGAGCCGGATGCGCCGGAATTTCGAGACAATTCGAGGGAGTCTTAAGGTTAATTTCAATGACGCGGCCGCTTTCCACGTAACCATCCGTTTACCGGTAGACGTGGCGCCGCAGCAAAGCTTACCTTCCGTTCATTCCGGACGGCCTTACTTCGGGGTCCGGCGAGAATTCCGAGGGTCGAAGCAGTGACCGAACGCGGCACGTTCCAGCACTACCATGTCTTCGACGCCTGGCGCTTCGGCGCGGCCATGACGGTGATGCTCTATCACTTCCTGCACTACGACCCGACCGCGGCGACGTGGATGCCGCAGGCGGCCGAGAAGCTGCAGCAGGTGATCGACCTGTTCTTCATCCTCTCCGGCTTCGTGATCATGTCGTCCTACGGCACGTCGGTGCGCAGCCTCGCGACCTTCCGCAGCTTCATCGTCCGGCGGCTGTCGCGGATCTACCCGCTGCATCTGCTCACGCTCGGCTTCTTCGTGGCGATCGGTGTCGCCGGCGCGCTCGGCATCGTGCATCTGGAAAACCCGGCGCGTTTCGATCTTGCAACCGTGCCGCTGCATCTCCTGATGATCCACGCCTGGGGCCTGATGCCGGACCTGACGTTCAACTACGTCTCCTGGTCGCTCAGCGCCGAGTGGATGGCCTATCTCGCCTTCCCGGCGATCGCGCTCGCCTATCGGCGCGGCGGGCTGCCCGCGCTGTTCGCCACCTGCGTGGCGCCGGCCTGCTGGTCGAGGGGCTGGTGCTGGCCGGCTTCATCCCGCAGGAGCGGTGGATCGACACGGCCACCTTCGGCGCCTTCCGGGCACTGCCCTCCTTCATCCTCGGCTGCTGCGCGTCGGTGATCGTCGAGCGTTTCCGCATTCCCGTGCGCAGCCTGCTGCCGGGGCTCGTCGCCTTCATCGCCACCTGCATCGGCATGCTGGTCCTGTCCTCGCCTTACGTGGTGCTCGCGGGCTTCGCCCTCGCCACGGTGCTGACCGCCTCGGCCGAGCGCAACAATCCCGCCTGCGGCCGGCCGTTCCGCCATTTCGTGCTGCCCGGCCAGGCGGCCTTCGGCATCTACATGCTGCATCCGGTGGTCGGCGCCTTCCTGATGTCCTTCGGCTGGCAGCGGGTGCTCGGCCCGTCCGGCCTCATCCCGTTCCACCTCTATCTGGTGATCGCGGTCGTGATCGTGATCACCGTCGCGCTGATCTCGCTGCGCGTCCTCGAGGCGCCGCTGCGCAAGGCGATCAACAACCGCTTCGCCCCCTCGGGCAAACCCTCGCCCGGCCCGGCCCCGACGCGGCGGTCGAGGACAGCCGGCCGCACGGCGTCCGTCCCCGAGGTCGTGCCTGCGCCGGTTCGGGAGACCGTGTCCCCCGCCCCGCAGGAGGTGACGTCTCTCGCTCGCGACCCGCTGCCCCGCGCCCGCGCCTCCTGACGGCCACCGTCATCGCGCAAGGTCGACGCAGGACGCATGCAGGGGCTGGTATCCGGGCTCGATCATCCCTAAATCTTTGCCTTGACGTGCCGGACCGTTTACAGCATGCCAGCCGAGCCCTGCTGGGCGGCATGGCGGTCCGGCCGCGTCGTTCCTGTGCATCGCCTGCGATGCCGATCGGGGATCGCGGACGCTCCGCACCCGCCGGCATGGGGATGCCGTAGCGCAAATTCGACTGTGACGGGATGACCGCGGCCGGTGCCGTACCGGATCCGCAGGCGGGCGTTCCGGCGACGGCGGATGCCGAAAGATCGAACGGGTCCGATAGATGAAGCGTGATTATTACGAGATCCTGGGCGTGGACCGCGGCGCCGGCGATGGCGACCTGAAGAGCGCCTTTCGCAAGCTCGCGATGAAATACCATCCGGACCGCAATCCCGGCGACACCGAAGCCGAGGCCAAGTTCAAGGAAATCAACGAAGCCTACGAGGTGCTCAAGGAACCGCAGAAGCGCGCCGCCTACGACCGTTTCGGCCACGCCGCCTTCGAGAACGGCATGGCGGGCGCCCGCCGCGGCGGGCAGCAGGGCGATTTCGGCGCGTCGATGGCGGACATCTTCGACGACATCTTCGGCGATTTCATGGGCGGCGGGCGGCGCAGCCGCGGCGGCCGCGAGCGCGGGGCGGACCTGCGCTACAATCTCGAGATCACCCTCGAGGAGGCCTTCGCCGGCAAGACCGTGGAGATCGAGGTGCCGACCTCGGTGACCTGCACCACCTGTTCGGGCTCCGGCGCCCGGCCGGGCACGCAGCCGACCGCCTGCCGCACCTGCGGCGGCGCCGGCAAGGTGCGCGCGGCGCAGGGCTTCTTCACCATCGAGCGGACCTGCCCGGCCTGCCAGGGCCGCGGCGAGATCATCGCCGATCCCTGCCCCGACTGCGCCGGCTCGGGCCGCAAGACCCAGGAGCGCACGCTCTCGGTCAACATTCCCGCCGGCATCGAGGACGGCACGCGCATCCGCCTCGGCGGCGAGGGCGAGGCCGGCGTGCGCGGCGGCCCGCCCGGCGACCTCTACATCTTCCTGTCGCTCAAGCCCCACGAGTTCTTCCAGCGCGACGGCGCGGACCTCTACTGCCGCGTGCCGATCTCGATCACCACCGCCGCGCTGGGCGGTGCCTTCGAGGTGCCGACCATCGACGGCGGCAAGACCAAGGTGAAGGTGCCCGAAGGCTCGCAGACCGGCCGCCAGTTCCGGCTGCGCGACCGCGGCATGCCGGTGCTGCGCTCGACCCAGGTCGGCGACATGTACATCACCGTCGCCGTCGAGACCCCGCAGAACCTCACCCGGCGC
Source organism: Methylobrevis pamukkalensis (assembly GCF_001720135.1). GTDB lineage: Bacteria > Pseudomonadota > Alphaproteobacteria > Rhizobiales > Pleomorphomonadaceae > Methylobrevis > Methylobrevis pamukkalensis. Next base: position 5,804 of record NZ_MCRJ01000080.1, on the reverse strand, counting down.
CAGCGCGAGCTGCTGGAAGAGTTCGAGCGGGAATCGTCCTCCGAGAACCATCCGGAATCGACGGGTTTCTTCGCCCGGGTGCGGGATTTCTTCGGCGGCTGAGGCCGGGGGGCGCCCGCATTTTCCGTCAGGGCGCAGGAGATTCGACCAGAAAGTCGGCCATTCGCCCTGTTGCCGCCGCACTCGCCATGTGATCATGCGGCACAAACAGGGAGCGCGGCGATCCTCGAGGAGGAGGGCGCGGCGCGGTGGAGGACGAGCTGGATGACGGAACAGGTACGCTGCGAGGCACGTAACCTAAAGACGCTCGTCGGCGACGAGTTGCGCTTTTTCCGCAACTGGGTCGGCCAGCCGCTCACCACCGGCGCCGTCAGTCCCTCCGGCCGCTTCCTGGCCCGCGCCATGGCCGCGCCCGTCGATCGGGCCTCGACCGGGGCGGTCGTCGAACTCGGACCCGGCACCGGCGCCGTGACTCGCGCCCTCGTGCAGCATGGCATCGCCCCCGCCCGCATCCGCGCCGTCGAGTTCAATCCCGCCTTCGCCCGTCTGCTCGGCGAACGCTTTCCCGACATCGAGGTGATCGTCGGCGACGCCTATGCGCTCGACCGCACGCTCGGCAGCTGCAGCGGCCTGTCGGCCATCGTTTCCAGCCTGCCGCTGTTCAACAAACCCCCGGCCGACCGCGTCCGGCTTGTCGAGCAGGCGATGGACCTGCTGGCGCCGGGCGCGCCCTTCATCCAGTTTTCCTATGCGCTGGTGCCGCCGGTTCCCGCCCTTGAAGGCAAGTGGACGCTGGAGCGCAGCCGCTGGATCCTGCGCAACCTGCCGCCGGCGCGGGTCTGGACCTACCGCGCCGTCGCGTGACCGGCAGCCGGACATTCGCACAGCCGCCCCTGCCTCGTTCCGCCTGACGTCCCGTCAGCGCCAGAGCCCCAGCGCCGCCTTGCGGGCCTCGGCTTCGGCCGTCCGCACCGCATCGGAGGCGCCCTCGCCTGCCCGTGCCCAGCCGCGGGCCGCGAGCCAGGCGGCGATGTCGTGGCGCCCGACCGTGCAATCCGTGCGGACGGTCCCCTCGGCGGGCTCGGCCGGCGCGCATTGCAGCGACCGGCTCTGGATCAGGCGGGCGAGGTCGGCGCGAGCCTGCGCCCCGCATTTCCATTCCTGGCCGCCGCGGTCGGTGCAGACCGCGTCGAAGGCCGGTGCCTCGATCCCCGCGAACGACACCATCAGCGGCCGGTCGTCGACGACGACGCGCACGCGTCCGGCGTCGATGACGATCGCGCGCCTGTAGCGGACGCGCTGCTGCGGCGTGGCGACCGTGGTCACCGGCGCGGCGATCCGTTCGAGCGGCCCTTCGAGGCGCGGCGCCCGCGTCACCCCGTCCGGGGTCACGTCGCGCCCGAGCGGGGGCACCGGCAGGTTGGCCGAGCCTCGGCAGCCGCGACGTCCTCCGGCGACGCACCGGCGGCGACCTCATCCTCGGAGGGCACGAACACGACATAGACCGCGAACAGGAGCCCGGCCGTCAGCAGGAGCCCGGTGGCAAGCGCGACGATACCGTCGACGAAGCGGCGCAGCAGCGGGGGCTTGCCCGGCCGGGCGCGGCGCGCGGCGCGATCGGCTGCGTCACGGGAGGCAAGAGGAGCGCGCGTCATCGGGACGTTGCGTGCCCCGCGTCACGACCGCCCGGCGCGGGTGAGCCGGATGATCAGCCAGACCGGCACGACGATCACCACGCCGAGCAGGAAATAGCGCAGCGCCTTGTCGATCGCCGAGAAGCCCATCTCCCAGAGGCCCTCGAAGAAGCGGATCAGCGAATTGAGGATGTCGTAGGGCTCGAGGCCCAGCGCGGCCATGACCACGCCGACGATGAAGGACAAAAAGACCAGCCTGACCAGCACCCGGAGCGGGCTGTCACCCAGAAATCGCGTGAGCGAACCATCGGCCATCTGTCTTCTCCCGCGACACCCGGCGCCGGCGAGGAACCTCGCTGCGGCGCACCCGTCTCTTGCACATGTCTTCAGATAGGAACGCCGCGGCCGGTTTGTCCAGCCCGTCGCATGAGAGGCCCCGCCTCAGCGGCCGGACCCGGAGGCCGCGCGCTTCGGCATGGCCATCGCGCGCGTGGACATCCGGGGTGCGGACCTGGGGCCTGCCGCCGGCGGGGCTCGTCGGTTGTGAAGAACGCAGCCGTCGACGAGCGGAACGCACAGGAGATCCCGCCCCTGCGTGGTGTCGTTGTCGCCGGCATAGGCGATCTCCGTCACGCGGTCGCCGGCAAACCGCAGCTGCAGGCGGCACTCGCCGCTGCTCGGCAGCGACAGCGCGGTGCTGACGCCGCCGTAGAGCACCGGCACCGACACGTTCAGCCCCGCCCGGTCCACCTTGCGGGTGTAGCTCCAGATCTCCTCCTCGCCGTGGCGGCGGGTCGCCGTCGGAAAGCCCGCGCACATCTCCACGTCGGACTTCGACAGACCGAGGAGCTCCGTCCGGGCCGCATGCAGCAGGCCGACCTCCGCGGGACTGGCGCAAGCGGCCAGAAGAACAGCCAGCAGAACGGCCAGAAGAACCGGCCGCGCGGCCGGCAGGCGGGAAATGCGGCATCGTCGCACGTCGGCGTCTCCGTCTTGATCGTCAGCCCCCGCGGCCTTGCCCCTGCTGCCTTGTCCTCGTGTCCACCCGCACCTCGCGAGTCCCCCGGCCATCCTCCTGCCGTGTCCTGAATGGCCCTGACGGCGGGTTGTTCGCCGGTTCGTTCCCCGGCTCCGATCCCATCCCGGGAAGCGTGCTTTTGCACGACGACAATCGGGAGATTTCGCGACGATCGGTGAGCGCGGCGCACGCCTGCCCGCCACGATGCGCACTTGCCAAACGCCGGGATCGGGCGCATTCCCTCGCGGCCCTTTCCGGGCCCCGAGCCCGCCGATGCCGATCACCCAGACGACCCAGTCCTCCGGCGACCTTCTCGCCGACCGCCGCTTCGAATATGCCCGCATGCTGGCCGCCGACGGCGATGCCGTCGCCGCCGCCGACCTCTATGCCCAGGCGCTGGAGCTCGTGCCCGGCTGGGCGGCGGGCTGGTTCGCCCTTGGCGAGGCGCGCGAGCAGGCCGGAGACCGCAACGGCGCGGGCGAGGCCTTCCGCCGGCTCGACGTGCTCGATCCGACGGGCGTGTTCGGGGCGCCGCTGCGGCTGGCGCTGCTGGGCGCCGAGCCGGTGCCCGAAACGGCGCCGGCCGCCTATGTGCGGGCGCTCTTTGACGACTACGCCGACCGTTTCGAGACCGCGCTCGTCGGCGATCTCGACTACCAGGCGCCGCAGCTGATCGCCGCCGCGCTCGCCTCGGTCCGGCCCGGCCCGGTCGGCCGCGTGCTCGACCTTGGCTGCGGCACCGGGCTGATGGCCGAGGCGGTCGCCGGCAGGGTCGCGTCGATCGAGGGCGTCGATCTTTCGGCGGACATGGTGGCGGCGGCACGGGCGAAGGGTCTCTACGCCGATCTCCGGATCGGCGAGGTGGTCGCCGACCTTGCCGCCGGCGGGCCGAGCTACGAGGTGATCCTCGCCGCCGACGTGTTCGTCTACATCGGCGATCTCGGCCCGGTGCTTGGCGCCGCCGCCGGCCGGCTCGGCCCCGGCGGCCTCCTTGCCTTCACGGTGGAGCGGCACGACGGCGAGGGCTGGAGTCTCAGGCCCTCGCTGCGCTACGCTCACGGCGAGCCCCTGATCCGGGAGCTCGGCGCCCGCCACGGCTTCCGCGTGGCGCGCCTTTCCACCGACCGGCTGCGCACCGACCGCGGCGACCCCGTGATCGGGCTCGTCGTGGTTCTGGAGCGCCTGCCCTGAACGCCCGGCCCTGCGGCCTCAACCCTTCTCCGGCCCGGCCGTGCGACCGGCGTCCCTGCGGAGCGGACACGCGATGACGAAGACCCGCGACGCCGCAGGACGCCCGTCCCCGGCCGACTTCACCGTCGACAGCGCGGCGGTGTTCCGCATCGCCCTGCCGATGACGCTCGCCTTCGTCACGACGCCGCTGCTCGGGGTGGTCGACACGGCGGTGATCGGCCAGCTCGGCGATGCAGCGCTGATCGGCGGCATCGCCATCGGCGCCCTCGTCTTCGACATCCTGTTCTCGACCTTCAACTTCCTGCGCTCGGGGACCACCGCGCTGACCGCGCAGGCGCTGGGCGCCGGCGACGCCGAGACCGGCAAGGCCGTGCTGCTGCGGGCGCTGATGATCGCCGCCGGCTGCGGCCTTGCCATGATCCTTGCCCGCGACCCGCTGATCGACGTCGGTCTCTGGTTCATGGCACCGAGCGGCGCCGTGGCCGAGGCAACGCGCGCCTACTACGACGTGCGCGTCTTCTCCGCGCCGTTTGCCCTCGTCAACTATGCGATCCTCGGCTGGGTGATCGGCCGCGGCCAGGCCGGCATCGGCCTTGCCCTGCAGATCCTGCTCAACGGCGTCAACATCACGCTCTCCATCGTCCTCGGCCTCGGCCTCGGCTGGGGTCTTGCCGGCGTCGCCCTCGGCACGGTGATCGGCGAGGTGGTGGCCGCGGTGGTCGGGGTCCTCGTCTGCCTGCGCCTCGGACGCGGCGGGGTCTGGCCGCCGTTCCGGGTCGTGACCGAGCGGGCGGCGATGCTGCGGATGTTCGCCGTCAACCGCGACATCATGATCCGCACCTTCGCGCTGCTGTTCGGCTTCTCGGTCTTCACCCGCGTCGGTGCCGGCCTTGGCGACGTGGCGCTGGCCGCCAATGCGGTGCTGATGAACTTCTTCCTCGTCGGCGGCTATTTCCTCGACGGCCTTGCCTCCGCCGCCGAGCAGCTGGCCGGCCGGGCGGTCGGCGCCGGGCAGCGCGCCGCCTTCGTCGCCACCGTCCGGCTGACGATGATCTGGTCCTTCGTGCTGGCGGGGGCGGCCAGCCTGTTCTTCTTCGTCTTCGGCGGCCTGATCATCGACCTGATGACCACCGCGCCGGAGGTGCGCGCCGCCGCCCGCGCCTTCCTGCCCTATGCCGCGACCACCCCGCTCGCCGGCGTGCTCGCCTTCCAGATGGACGGCGTCTTCATCGGCGCCACCTGGTCGCGCGACATGCGGAACATGATGCTGCTGTCGCTGGCCGCCTATCTCGCCGTGCTGATGCCGGCCTCCGCCGTCCTCGGCAACCACGGGCTCTGGCTGGCGCTGCTCGCCTTCCTGATGTTCCGCGGCTTCTTCCTGCTGTGGCGGGTGCCCGCACGCACCGACGAGACCTTCGGCCCCGCCCTTCCCGATCCTGTGACCGGAGACGCCCGATGACCGCCTTCGTTCTCGACCCGCGGCTCGCCGCCGACACCGACGTCGTCTGCGACCTGCCGCTCTGCCGCGTGCTGCTGATGAAGGACGCCAACTGGCCGTGGCTGGTGCTCGTGCCGCGCCAGCCGGATCTCGTGGAGATCCTCGACCTCTCCGCCGCCGACCGCGCCGTGCTGATGGAGGAGGCGGCGCAAGCCGGCGCGGTGCTGCGCGACCTCACCAGCCCCGACAAGCTCAACGTCGCGGCGCTCGGCAACATGGTGCGCCAGCTCCATGTCCACGTCATCGCCCGCCGCGTGGACGACCCGGCCTGGCCCGGACCGGTCTGGGGCAAGGTGCCGCCTTTGACCTATGCCCCCGGCGTGGCCGAGGCGCTCGCCGGCGACCTGCGCCGCGCGCTGGCGCCGGGCGCCTGAGCCGATGGCCATCGTCTTTCCCGCGCGCGATCGCTCGGCCGCCACCGGCTTTGCCGTCAACCCGCTCGACCGGCGCTCCGAGGCCCGCG